>CAJMPZ010000017.1 GCA_905215445.1 uncultured bacterium
GCCCGCCGCGGCGTGCCGCAGATCGAGGTCACCTTCGACATCGACGCCAACGGCATCGTCAAGGTCTCCGCTAAGGACAAGGGCACCGGCAAGGAGCAGCAGATCACCATTTCCGGTTCCACCGCTCTGTCCGACGACGAAGTCGATCGTATGGTCAAGGACGCCGAGGCTCATGCCGAGGAGGACAAGAAGCAGAAGGAAGAGGTCGAGGTCCGCAACCAGACCGACAGCCTGTGCTACTCCACCGAGCAGACCCTCAACGAGCTGGGCGACAAGGTTTCCGCCGACGTGAAGTCCAAGGCCGAGGCCGCTATCGCCGACGCCAAGAAGGCGCTCGAGGGCTCTGACGTCGAGGCTATCAAGGCTGCCGGCGAGTCCCTGCAGTCCGTGGCCTACGAGCTGGCCCAGGTTGTCTACGCCGACGCTCAGCAGCAGACCGACGGTGCCGCTGGCGCCCAGCCTGCCGACGATGACGTTGTCGACGCCGACTACGAGGTTGTGGACGACGAGGACAAATAATCATGTCCGCCCGTAAAGCTCGCACGGAGGCGGCCGCCGCTGGCGCCGCCCCCGTTGACTCTGAGGAGAAGGACGTGAAGATTCCCGTAGAGGCCGTTGACGATACCGAGGCCAACGAGGCCCCGGCCGCCGAGGCTGCCGAGAACCAGGTAGAGGATTCCAACAAGGAGGCGACGATGACCGAGGACGAGATGGTGGAAGCCGCTATCCGCGCCGGTGAGGAAGCCGCCGACAACGACTTTAAGCTCAAGTTCGAGCAGGCTCAGAAAGAGCTTGCCGACGTGCGCAATGAGCTCGATGCTGCGGCAGAGGCTCAGAAGGCCGCCGAGGACAAGGCAAAGGACGCCACCGAGCGTACCGCCCGTCTGCAGGCCGACTGGGAGAACTTCCGTCGCCGCACCGCCAATGAGCGTATCGCCGAGCGCGAGCGCGCGACCGAGAAGCTTGTCACCGCGCTGTTGCCGGTGATTGACGATATCGAGCGCGCGATTGACCATGCCCGCAGCCAAGAGCTTTCCGACGACTTTAAGCAGTTCGTCGATGGCGTCGATGCGGTGCATGCCAAGCTGCTTGATGTGTTTGCGCACGAGGGCGTTGAGCCCATCGACCCCAAGGGCGAGGCGTTCGATCCGCTCGAGCACCAGGCTGTGGGTCGCGTCGAGGACGCATCGCAGTACGACGAGACCGTCAACGACGTGTACCAGAAGGGCTACCGCATGGCGGATCGCATCCTGCGTTCCGCGATGGTGACGGTGACCTACGGTGGCGAGAAGCGCCCCGCACCGGAGCCCGAAGCGGCGCCCGAGGATGCTGCGGCCGATACGGCCGAGAGCACCGAGGAGTAATTGAGAAGGGCCCCGGGGCAACACCCGGGGCCCTTTCTGGCCTAGTGCCATATGAAAGCATGAGCCGCCGCCCGCTGGGCGGCGGATGAAACAGGAGAGGAGCTACGATGGCTGCAGGCAAAACCTTCTATGACATCCTGGGCGTATCCAAGAGCGCCTCCGACAAAGAGATCAAGAGCGCGTTTCGCAAGCTCGCGCAAAAATATCACCCCGATGCCGGCGGCGACGAGGCCAAGTTCAAGGAGATCAGCGAGGCCTACGAGACGCTTTCGGACGAGAAGAAGCGCAAAGAGTACGACCAGATGCTCATGTTTGGCGGCATGCCGGGCGCAGGCGGCGCGTATGGCGGCGGCTACGGTGCCGGCGCGGGCGCCAGCGGCTGGGGCGACATCTTCGACAGCATCTTTAGCGGCAACGGCGCCTGGGGCAGCGATTGGGGCTCGGGCTTTGCCGGGGCCGCGGGCGCTGCCGGTGCGGGCGCGGGCCGCAACCGCGCGCGCAAGGGCGGCGACCTGTCGCTGACTGTCGACGTAACTGCCGAGGACGCGTTCCGCGGTGTGACGCACAAGGTCACCTATCGCATTCCCTCGACAGGCGAGCAGCAGACCATCACGGTCTCGGTGCCCGCGGGCGCGGTCGACGGCGGCAAGCTGCGCTACAAGCGTCGCGGCGAGTATGGCGTTGCGGGTGGCGAGCGCGGCGACCTGGTCGTGACCACGCATGTGGAGGAGCATCCGCTGTTTAAGCGTAAAGGTGCCGACGTGACCATGGAGGTACCGGTCTCGGTCTACGAGGCGGCGCTCGGCTGCACGGTGGACGTGCCGACGCCCGGCGGTGCGACGGTTCGTCTGAAGGTGCCCGCGGGTACCCAGACGGGCAAGAAGTTCCGCTTTAAGGAAATGGGGGCGCCCGACGTTAAGCACCGTGGCCGTACGGGCGCGCTGCTCGTCGAGATCAAGGTGCAGGTCCCCACGAACCTATCCGATGACGAGCGCGATGCCATGACCAAGCTGCGCGAGGTCGACACGCGCGATTATCGCGAGAAGGTCAACCGTTACAAGGCGACGTACTAGGGCGGTCGTGGCGCACACCCGCGCCCGCGGGCTTATGATGGACGATAACGAGACGGAAAGGGGTCAGGTAGCATGGCCGAGGACAATAGGAATAAACCGCTGTACATGATCAGCGTGGCGGCCGAGTTGACCGGCATGCATCCGCAGACTCTGCGCGTCTACGAGTCCAAGGGCCTGGTGAACCCCCAGCGCTCGGGCGGCAACACGCGTCTGTATTCGCGTGCCGATATCGAGCGCCTGGAGCTCATCAACCAGCTGACTGACGAGGGCATCAACCTTGCCGGCGTGGTGCGCATCCTCGATATGAAGGAGCGTGCCGAGGAGCGCGAGCGCGAGAACGAAAAACTCCGCGCACGCGTGCGCCAGCTCGAGGACGAGCTGCACGAGTACAAGATGCAGAAGAAGATCACCGCCCTGGCCCCGCGCGACGGCTCGGTCAACCCCGAGCAAGTCATGCGCAAGCTGCTAGGTACGGGTAGCGACCTATAGCTCCGCCGACGCTGCCGGGCACTCATTGGGGACAGACTTAAATGAGTGCCCGCAGAATGAGAGTGGATAATCTCCCGTTTTTGGCCTGTTTGCAGGCTCAAAGTGGGAGATTATCCACTCTCGTCATTTCGGCGTCTAAGTCTGCCCCCGGCACCCAACTCGTTCTTTGCTTTACTGAGATAAAGTGAACGTGCAGATTCGTAACCCACTCGCAACCGTTCTATGGCACGATATTGAACGAATGTATGCTATGCGCCCAAATCGTTTTGGGCAGAGTGGGAGACAGTATGGTCAAGCTGTACGAGGACGGCATCTACCTGCGCGGCGGCAGCGAGGTTGTGCCTGCGGCCGAGGCTGCCGAGCGCGGTATTACGCAGACGCCCGAGGATGCCAAGCGCGGCACCATCGCGTATTCGATCCTCCAGGCACACAATACGTCCGGAGATCCCGAGGCACTCAAGATTCGCTTCGACGCCATGGCGAGCCACGACATCACCTTTGTCGGCATCATCCAGACGGCGCGCGCCTCGGGCATGGAGCAGTTCCCGCTGCCTTACGTGCTCACCAACTGCCATAATTCGCTGTGCGCCGTGGGCGGCACCATCAACGAGGACGACCACGTCTTTGGCCTCTCGGCCGCCAAGAAGTACGGTGGCATCTTCGTTCCGCCGCATATCGCCGTTATCCACTCCTTTATGCGTGAGAACTTCGCGGGCTGCGGCAAGATGATCCTGGGTTCCGACTCGCACACCCGCTACGGCGCGCTGGGCACTATGGCCGTGGGCGAGGGCGGCGGCGAGCTGGCAAAGCAACTGCTGCGCGACACCTACGACGTCGCCTATCCCGGCGTCGTCGCCATCTACCTCACGGGAGCCCCGCGCCCCGGCGTCGGCCCGCACGATGTGGCGCTCGCCATCATCCGCGCTGTCTTTGCCAAGGGCTACGTCAAGAACAAGGTCATGGAGTTTGTGGGCCCCGGCATCGCGAGCATGACGACCGACTACCGCAACGGCGTCGACGTCATGACCACCGAGACCACCTGTCTGTCGAGCATCTGGGCCACCGACGAGGACACGCACGCATTCCTAGCCATGCACGGCCGCGGCGACGACTACCGTGAGCTCAAGCCTGCCGATGTTGCCTACTACGACGGCTGCGTCGAGGTCGATCTGTCGAGCATCAAGCCCATGATTGCGCTGCCGTTCCATCCTTCCAACGGCTTTGAGATTGACGAGCTCAACGAGAACCTCGAGGACATCCTTCACGAGGTGGAGCTCGAGGCCGCTAAGATCGGCGAGGGCAAGACGCACTTTAGCCTGCTCGACAAGATCGTCGACGGCAAGCTGCACGTGCAGCAGGGCGTTATCGCCGGCTGCTCGGGCGGCAACTACGACTCCGTGGTCCAGGCTGCCCGCGTGCTCAAGGGCGCCAACACCGGCTGCGGCGAGTTCTCGCTGTCGGTCTATCCCACGAGCCAGCCCGTGGCACTCGAGCTTACACGCCGCGGCTATATCTACGACCTTATGGAGGCCGGCGCGATCGTGCGCACGGCATTCTGCGGCCCGTGCTTCGGTGCCGGCGACACGCCCGCCAACAACGGCCTGTCGATCCGCCACACCACGCGCAACTTCCCCAACCGCGAGGGCTCCAAGCCGGGCAATGGCCAGCTGAGCGCCGTGGCTCTGATGGACGCCCGTTCCATTGCGGCGACGGCTGCCAACGGCGGCATCCTGACGCCGGCGACCGACCTGCCCGAGGACACCTGGGACGAGGCTTGCGAGTACACCTTCGACGACGCGCCGTACAAGAAGCGCGTGTACTGGGGTTTTGGCAAGGCGGAGCCTGCCGACGAGCTGGTCGAGGGTCCCAACATCAAGCCGTGGCCCGCGATGGAGCCGCTCGGCGACGACATCCTGCTCAAGGTGTGTTCCAAGATCATGGACCCGGTCACCACGACCGACGAGCTCATTCCCTCGGGCGAGACGAGCTCCTTCCGCTCCAATCCGCTGGGCCTGGCCGAGTTTACGCTCAGCCGCCGCGACCCGGCCTACGTGGGCCGTTCCAAGGAGGTCGACGCCGTGGAGAAGCGCCGCGTTGCCGGCGAGTCCGCGGGCGACCTGGCGGCGCTCGATGCCGAGCTTGCCGGCGTGTTTGAGGCGCTGGCGGGCGCGGGCGTCGCGGCCGATGCCAAGGCGACAGAATACGGCTCCGTGCTCTATGCCAAGAAGCCCGGTGACGGTTCCGCTCGCGAGCAGGCCGCGAGCTGCCAGCGCGTGATCGGCGGCCTAGCCAACATCGTTCACGAGTACGCCACCAAGCGCTATCGCTCCAACGTGATGAACTGGGGCATGGTGCCCTTCCAGATGGAGACGGAGCCCAACTTTGAGGTGGGCGACTACGTCTTTGTGCCGGGTATCCGTGCCGCGCTCGATGGCGACCTCAAGAACATCGCCGCCTACGTGGTGCGCGTCGACGGTACGGTCGAGCAGATTGAGCTCTACATTGCCGATATGACGGCGGAGGAGCGTGCCATCGTTAAGGCCGGCTGCCTGATCAACTACAACAAGTTCAAGACCGCTGCCGAGTAACGCTGCTGTACGCCCCGGCCACACCTTTCCCTCGTGCTCACGCGCTTCGCGAGGGTCGCCCGAGGGAAAGGTGTGGTCGGGGCTACCGCGACGTTCTCGTTGGGTCTTGAGGGACGCTAGTAAATAGACTTGCTTGATGCCGCCTCTGTTAATGGGGCGGCTTCTTTTTGTCGAAAACCACCACAAAGATGCCTGCCCGACGGGTCCTTATTTCGATGGGGTCCAGGTTATTTCGTCGTCAAATAGCCAAGTGCGTGCCGAGCCACTGTTGCGCGCTGTCTGCGGATCGGGCTCGCAGGTTTGTTCGTAGGCATCTTCGGTACACTGATCCATAAAACTGACGACTGCCGTCTGGTCGCCCTCCATGACGTAGATTACGTCGCCATCCGAGATATAGACCCCCGGCCCTTCATTGTCCACATAGCCGGGGTCGTATGAGACGTTGCACAGTCTGCTCCCGTTTGCCGCATCGAGTTCAAGGGTCGAATAATACCCGCCATTCATTTGGCTGTTCTTGGCTCGATATATTACGGCGCCGTACCACCGCTTAAACGTCTTGCCTTTGAGCAGCTTGGCTGCCTTACCGATAAGCTGCTCATCTTTGGTATAGCGCTTGGCCCCAAGTTCGATACGGGGATAGTTGCTGACCCCAAGCGCTGCGGGCGTACCGTCAAAATCGACGGTGATCGAATCGGGTTTGACGATATCGGTGAGGATTTCGATGGGATAGCTTACGGTCTCAATCACCGCCTGCGTTGCAGAGGCGGGGAGAAATGCGAGATAGATAATGCCCACGCCGACTGCGGTAATCGCAAACGCTAAGACGAGTAGGCCGATATAGGTGGAGCGTTTCACGGTGGGGCACCTCGCAAACAGTATGCAATCATTAAGATAAATGATACCATCTTACGACAATATTCAAAAGCAAGCGACCGCCCGGAATGAGGGGGCTGAAAGGCCCCATTGGACTTCGATTTGGGGTCGCCAAACGTAGGCTGGGCTTGATGCCGCCTCTTGTAATTGGGGCTGATTCTTCTCTGGACCACCATAAAGGGGGCAGGCGCCTTTGTGGTGGTTTCATTGGTCTCAATCTGTAACAGCTGGGCTGCAAAAAGCGGGTTTGGTGTTACAGGTTGAGATTTTCGGACGGGGCTCCGCGGTTAATCTCGATCTGTAACATCTGGACCCCAATTTGCCGAGTAGTTGTTACAGATTGAGACAAACGGTTGCCGTCGATCGCTTCATCTAAATCTGTAACACCTGGGACCGAAAAGGGCCGCCGGATGTTACAGGTTGAGACAGCGGGGTGTGTTGGAGCGAAAACCACCACAAAGGCCCCTTGCGGTGGTTTTTGAGGGGCCAAATGTTTTCCTGTTAGAGTCCAACGCGGACTGTTGGCACCTTTAGTTGTTAGCGGCGGGAAACGGCCGCATGATTAAATAGTTGAACTATTCTCACTACTTTCACTATTTGCACTATTGATACTATAATCACGATAACGACGACAGTAGGAAGGTGGGGACATTGAAGCGCACGATAATCAACCCGTTTAAGCCGACCGCTGGCGCTGAACCTCCGGTCCTTATCGGACGCGAGCGGGTTATTGATGATTTTAGGGACGGCATCGAAGAAGGCGTGGGCGCCCCCGGAAGGCTCATGCGCATTACCGGCCCGCGCGGGTCGGGCAAGACGGCGCTGTTGACAGAGCTCGGCGATATTGCGAAGTCGTATGGTTGGCGCGTGGTTGACGTGACTGCGGCGGGCAGTATCGTCGACGCCATCCAACATGAGCTCGCACGCACCTCGGACAATACCGAGCTTCATTTAGAAGCAAGTCTTGGTGTGGTGAAAGCGGGCGTATCTAAGTCCTTGACCGGGCTTGAGACGTTGCGGGGCGTCTTGACGAGCGTGGCGTCGCGGGAAACGCAACATGGTGCCGGTCTGCTGGTGACGGTCGATGAAATACAGGATGCGGATGCTGATGACGTGCGGCTCGTTGCAGCGGCCGTGCAGCACCTTATCCGCGAACGCAAGAATATCGCGTTTGTATTTGCTGGCTTGACCATGGGCGTAATGGACCTCATCAACGGCCGTGCCCTTACATTTCTACAACGAGCTAAGGCTGAGGAGCTCGCCTCGATTCCGCTGTCGGATGTTTCGGATTCGATGGCTTCAACCGTGGAAGGTGCCGGTTTGCACTTGGATGGCAAGGCGCTTGAAATGACGGCTTGTGCTACGAGGGGATATGCGTATCTCGTGCAACTCGTGGGCTATCGCGTATTCGCGAATGCGCGCAGGCATGCCGACCGCGATGCATCGATTTCACTTGAGGATGCCCAGAAGGGCATTGAAGATGCGTATGGGGAGTTTGAGGGCTCCGTGCTCGACGTTGCCCTTGCCGATTTGCCGCTTCGCGCGATTGAGTACCTCATTGCCATGGCCAAGCATGAGGGGAATGTGCCGACCAAAGAGATCGCAGCGGGGCTCTCCTTGCCCCCTGCGAGCCTGACAGCGACACGACGGCAACTTATCAAGGCACAGGTTATCGATGCGCCCTCACGTGGCATGGTGAGGTTCTCGATTCCATTGCTGCGCGAATATCTGCTTAAGAGCTCGAATGAAATCCTATCAAGATATTGATATTTGTCGGATAGCTTGAAGGGGCCAAAAGCCAACGTCAGAGACTAAAAACGGCCTTCAACGCCGGCGATTGGTCCCTGCCAACCCAAAGAAGCCGCGGCAGGGATGGTTCCTGCGGCGGCTTCTTGCATCGTAGGGCGGAAATGATCGCCGAAAACCACCACAAAGGGGACGGGCACCTTTGTGGTGGTGGGGAGCGAGCTCGATGTCGCCGTTCGGGTTGAGCAACATTTCAATGAAAACCTCTACAGGATTTCGTCCGGGCTGGCGGATTTGGTCGTTTTGGGGATGCCGAGTTTGGACGATGCGAAATCGTCAACATTGTCCTTGATTCCATCTTTAGTGAAGACGGTGACCGTATAGGTGCTGTGCCCAAATTCGCTTTTGTCGCGTATCGCCCAGGCCTGCCAGTAGGCAGCTCTGCCTCGCTCTCTGATTTTTCCTATGCGGCGGAGTTCTGTTCGCTTTAATTTCTGGTCGCTGTCGACGGTTCGGCCGACCTCATCGGTGAGCCCGCACTGTTCAAGCAGTTTGTCGAGGACTTGGTTCATGTGACGCTCATCGGTGTTTGGAGCATAGTCGTAAGCGAGGGTGATGGAGGCAAGGGGTTGGTCATCGATCAGATAGTTCATCGCTTGAGGTTCAAGGTTGAAGTAGGGAGAACGTCCGTCGACCTGACCGAGCAGCGGCAGCTTTGACCGCCAAAGCCCGGTGGGAATTGCATCTTCGTAGAGCACACCGCGGCAGATAAAGGAGAGCGAGGTGGCACGCGAGCCGGCGTCGACCATCCCGCACAAATCGAAGGGCGAGGCGATACCCAGGGAAAAGGGTGTGACGACGATAAGAAAGAGCATCACGATGGGTATGGCGAGAATGGCAATGACGTTGCGAGCAGTAGAATAAGACGACTTCATATCTGCTCCTTGAGACGAAGAGCTATCAAGAACGAGAGAAATGAATATGCTTTAATCACAGTTCATTTTAACCTCAATACGAGCAGGAATAACGGATATTAGGAGCGAGCTCGATGTTGATGTGGACCAACACAAAGGTGCCTGTCCCCTTTGTGGTGGTTCCGTTTGTCTCGATCTGTAACAGCTGGGCTGTTAAAAGCGGGCCTGGTGTTACAGATTGAGATTTTTGGGCGGGGCTCCGCGCTCCATCTCAATCTGTAACACCTGGGACCGAAAAGGGCTGCCAGATGTTACAGATTGAGACAGTTGGGTTCCACGGTCGCGCCGGACCGACACTCTCAAGTCCTATCTTTCAGTCACTCAGAAAATCTTATATATAGAGACTTAGATTTGTGTATAAGATCGCGCAAAGCTGGCAACAATACTTCTCGAACAACGTGAAGCCGCCCCGTAGGGCGGCCGCCCCAAGAGAGGTGATTCCATGAGAATCGATAAGCTAGCAATGACGTCGCGCGAGGCGTTGCAGACTGCCATGGGCATCGCCGCCGACGCACAGGCCGGCGCGGTGGAGCCCATCCACCTGCTGTCCGCCCTGCTCGGTGCCGGCGAGCGCAACATTTCCGTGATCATCGAGCGCATCGGTGCCGACCCGGTCCAGCTTGCGCGCGCCACACAGGATGCCATCGACCACGCGCCCAAGGTTTCGGGCGAGGGCCAGCAGATGGGTCTTTCCAATGAGCTCGTCCGCGTCATCGAGAAAGCCGAGAAAAAGGCCACCAAGATGGGCGACAGCTTTGTGGTGACCGAGCATCTGCTGATGGCGCTTGCCGAGGACAAGGGCGACGCGGGCCGTGTGCTGCGCGACGCCGGCGTTACCAAGGAGCGTATCGAGCAAGTCTACGAGGAGCTGCGCGGCGATGACCGCGTGACGTCTGCCGAGGACAAGACACAGTTTGAGGCGCTGGAGCAGTACGGTCGCAACATCTGCGACCTCGCCCGCGCCGGCAAGCTCGACCCGGTCATCGGCCGTACCGACGAGATTCGCCGCACCATCCAAGTCCTGTCCCGCCGCACTAAGAACAACCCCGTGCTCATTGGCGAGCCGGGCGTCGGCAAGACGGCCATCGTCGAGGGCATCGCCCAGCGTATCGTGGCCGGCGACGTGCCGAGCACCCTGCGCGATCGCGACCTCATCGAGCTCGACATGAGCGCGCTGGTCGCCGGCGCCAAGTATCGTGGCGAGTTCGAGGACCGCTTGAAGGCCGTGCTCAAGGAAGTGCAAAAGTCCGAGGGCAAGGTCATCCTGTTCATCGATGAGCTCCACACCATCGTGGGCGCGGGTGCCACCGAGGGCTCCATGGACGCCGGCAACATCCTGAAGCCGGCGCTTGCCCGTGGCGACCTGCACGCGATCGGAGCGACTACGCTCGACGAGTACCGCAAGTACATCGAGAAGGACGCGGCACTCGCCCGTCGTTTCCAGACTGTTATGGTGAGCGAGCCTACCGTCGAGGACACCATCTCCATCCTGCGTGGCCTCAAGGAGAAGTACGAGATCTTCCACGGCGTGCATATCACCGATAGCGCGCTCGTGGCAGCTGCCGACCTCTCCGATCGCTACATCGCCGACCGTTTTCTGCCCGACAAGGCCATCGACCTGGTCGATGAAGCGGCAAGCCGCCTGCGCATGGAGCTCGACAGCATGCCGGTCGAGATCGATGCCACCACGCGTCAGCTCACTCAGCTGCAGATTGAGGAACAGGCGCTCATGAAGGAGACCGACGAGGCCTCCAAGGAGCGTCTGGAGGCTCTGCGCCAAGAGATCGCTGAGGTCCAAGAAAAGCTCAACGTGCAAAAGGCCGGCTGGCTCAACCAGAAGAACGCTATCGACCACGTGCAGGAGCTCAAGGGGCAGCTCGACGAGGCCAAGAGCGAAGAGGAGCGTGCGACGCGCAACGGCGACCTGGGCCGTGCGTCCGAGCTGCGCTACTCCGTGATTCCGGGCCTGCAGCAGCAGATTCAGGATTCCGAGGCTGCGCTCGAGGCGCAAAAGCAGCAGGACGGCGAAGGCCTCAACGAACAGGTGACCTCCGATGAGATCGCTGAGGTCGTGAGCGCTTGGACCGGCGTGCCCGTCTCCAAGATGATGCAGGGCGAGCTCGACAAGCTGAAGGGCTTGGAGGGCGAGCTGCATAAGCGCGTCATCGGCCAGGACGAGGCGGTCTCCGCTGTCGCCGCGGCCGTGCGTCGCAGCCGTGCGGGCCTCTCCGATCCGGACAAGCCCATCGGCAGCTTCTTCTTCCTGGGCCCCACCGGCGTGGGCAAGACCGAGCTCGCCAAGGCGCTTGCCGAGTGCCTGTTCGATGACGAGCGTGCGCTCGTGCGTATCGACATGTCCGAGTACATGGAGAAGTTCAGCGTCCAACGTCTGATCGGTGCGCCTCCGGGATACGTGGGTTACGACGAGGGCGGCCAGCTTACCGAGGCCGTGCGCCGTCGTCCGTACTCCGTGATTTTGCTCGACGAGATGGAGAAGGCTCATCCGGATGTCTTTAACGTGCTGCTGCAGGTGCTTGATGACGGCCGTCTGACCGATGGCCAGGGTCGCCAGGTGTCCTTCAAGAACACGATTATTATCATGACGTCTAACGTGGGCTCCAAGGCCATCGCCGATCTGTCCGGTAAGGACGAGGAGGAGATGCGCCATCAGGTCGACGCCGCCATGGCTCAGACCTTCCGCCCCGAGTTCCTCAACCGTATCGACGATATCGTGGTGTTCCATCCGCTCGGCATGGCGCAGATCGAGAAGATCGTCGACATCCAGCTTGCCGACGTCCGCGCGCGTCTGGCCAAGGAGCGCATGACGCTTGCCATCACCCCGGCGGCCAAGCAGATGCTCGCCGTGGGTGGCCTGGACCCCGTGTTCGGTGCCCGTCCGCTCAAGCGCCTGGTCCAGCGCGAGGTCGTGGACGCCATCGCCGCCGCCATCATCGACGGTACGGTGCGCGAGGGCGATCAGGTGACGGTCGATGCCGACAAGGACGGCGGCTTTACCGTCGTGTGCGACAACACGCCGTCTGCTACCTACGAGGTCCCCGACGCGCAGTAGGTTTTTGGCGCATGCCTTACAATCTGCCTTTTGAGCCGAACGCCAAGGGCGGCGGATCCAATGGGGTCCGCCGCCCTTTTTCGTGCGACAATCGATGATGCTGAACGGATGCGATGCAAGGAGCTATGCAGATGAAAGACGAGATCAAGACAAGCGCGCCGGCGACCGATGCTGCACCCGCCGCACCCAAGCCTGCGCCTAAGCCGGCACCCAAGCCGCGCGATCCCTACATCCGCGCCGAGAACGAGGACGACGACGGCTACGATCCTTATAGCGATCGTCGCCCCGAGCGCGAGCCCCTCTTCGAAGCTGACCCCTGGCGTTAAGTAGCTCATTTGGGACGGGGCTTTTTTAGCTACTTTGTTTTCGGCTAGAGGCGTTCATGCCTGCCCCCCTCGGCCGCTCGATATCCTCCGGGAGGGGCCACTAATAGAAAACTTGCTTATCCATTAATCAAGATACGCATAATCTTGCTCTCCTGCTAATCAAGAATCGTTATAATCTTGATTAGCAGGAGAGCAAGATTGGAGAATTATGGCATTCAACGACTTGGTGGCCCAGAAAATAAAGGACTTTGAGCAACAAGGAGTTCCACAGGTCTTTGAGCGCGACCTTGATCTGGGAAACCCGCAGGAACCCAAGCGCGACAACATCGTAAATGTGATTGTGGGAGCCCGTCGTTGTGGAAAGACGTATCGCCTGTATCAGGAGATGCAGCGGCTTCAGGGTCAAGGTATCGAGCTTGACCGGATGCTTTATTTCAATTTTGAGGATGAGCGCTTGCGTCCGTATGAGCCGTCGCTGCTAGCGGACGTGCTCGATACATTCTATGCGCTCTATCCTGCTGCACGAGGCGAGGGTGCCTACATTTTCTTCGACGAAATCCAGGAAATTCCCGAATGGGGTGCGTTTCTGCGGCGTGTGGTCGATACGGAGAAAGCGACCGTCTACGTGACGGGATCTTCTTCTAAGATGCTGTCCTCGGAACTTAAGAGCGAGTTCAGGGGCCGCTCTCTTGTGCGAGAGCTGTTTCCGTTGAGTTTTTCGGAATACATTCGATATAAGACGGGGAGCGTTCCTGAGTCGGACGCACCCTTTTCATCGAGCGATACAGCACTGCTTCGACATCATCTGATCGGATATCTTGAGCGAGGGGGATTCATCGCGACGCTAGAGCAGACGCCCGCGGACGCGATTCAGCTGCTACAGGAATATGCGTCGCGAACGGTCGCCATGGACGTCGTTGAGCGCTACGACATCAAGAACCCTCGTTTGGCTTCACTGTTCCTGACGCGGTGTATGGCATCTTCGGCACGAGAGCTGTCAGTGAACAAGGTGTACAACGAGTTCAAAAGTAGGCAGATACCCGTCAGTCGTAATTCGCTCGGCGACTTACTTGAGTATTACGAGGACGCCTACCTGTTGTTTTCGGTGCCGGAGTTCACGCGCTCACTTGCAAATAATGCGCGGTCCGCATCTAAAGTCTACGCTGTCGATCCTGCGATGTTCGGAGCATTCTCTCCCGCATCGGCATTTGATCAGGGCCAGAGGCTCGAGACTGCGGTGTTCAATGCGCTCAGAAGAAGGACTCCAGCCGTGCGGTCCGGTTCGGTCTGCCGCCTGCTGATCAAAGAGAAGAATAAAAGCCATGAGGTGGACTTTGTGGCCGGGGATGCGCTTCTTATGCAGGCTTATGGCCTGATTCAGGTGAGTACGGATATGGCAAGCGAGAAAACGCGCGAGCGCGAAATTGCCGCGCTTGATGCCTCGATGGCCCAATTCGATCTTGGTGAGTCGACAATCGTTACCATGGATGAGCAGGCCGATATTCCATGCAAACACGGCGTGGTACATGCTGCGCCCGCATGGAAGTGGCTCCTTTCCTAATCGTCTATGGATTTGCGAGGCCAGGACTCAGGTGTCATGGTCCGCTAGTCCTGGGCCTTGATGCTCGGCAGGAGAATCTGGGCGAGGTAGTCGGTCTCGAGCTTGGTCGCAGCGTCGGCCTTGCCGTCTTTGCCGACCAGTACGTTCTTGATCTGGCTATAGGTGTAGCGGTTACCGGTCGTGAGCTCGACAAGCTCAATGGCCGTGTCCATGGGGTAGGTTGACACGGGATTCTGCGTCCGTCCGTTGATGGTCTGGGGCACCACGTACGGATAGACGGGGCCGCTGGCGTAGACGGTATAACCGTTGCCTAGGTTGGCCGCACCCAAAACCGTATCGCCTTCATCGGGCGTAAAGCTCTCGCCCTCGCGCACCGCGACGAGCGTCACAATCGGCGTATCGCTGTCGCCGGCAAGATAGATGCATAGCGTGCTGCCATTTTGCCAAGTCTCGACCTTGCCGTACCACTCGACGGGGATATCGAGCTGGTAGAGGTCGGTTGCCTTGTGACGGGCGTCGGCATCACGGGCCGCCTGTGCCTTTTGCGCGCTCACGGCATTGACGGCGGCGTCGCGCCGCGCGGTTGCCGCCTGCTGGAGCACCTTGGCGGTGGCGGAGGAGCTCGCGCCTCCCTCCTCGGCATATTTGGCGGCGGCATCGATCTGGTCGTCGGTTACCGTGTCGGCCGAAGGCACCTTGAGCTTAAAGGTGACCTGGGCACTTAAATCCTGTCCATCGCTCTTAACGGTGACCTGCGTCTTGGTGGTCGGGACGGTATAGATGGTGCCGTCGGCCGCGATGGGGGAGGCAGCGATGGAGAGCGTGTAGTCACCGGGTAGTAGTTTGATGCCACGGCCGTGCTCGTCAACATAGAGTGTTTCGCTTACGGAGGATCCGTCAGAATCCTGGCCACTTACCTGTACGGGAATCTTGGAGCCGGTGGAACAGTCGAGCCCCGCGGCATGTACGCCAATCTGCACCGACATCATCGTGTGGGCATTGGCGGCGACAGCGGCAGCCTGCTCTTGCTGATATCCGTTCCAGGCAGCATAGCCTGCACCACCGGCGACGAGCGCGACGGCCACGACGCCGGCGACCATCAGATTGCGGCGCTTGGGCGACATCTTGCGATGGCGAACCTCGGCCTCGCGTGCCGAGGGGACGGACGGAAGGGGAATATCGCCCATGGCGATGGTCTCGTCCACGGCTGGTGCGGAACCCAGGCCAGGAAGCTCGCGGGTCAGCGAATCCTCGGCCGGCAAGCTGTCAAGCAAGACGGTTTCCTCGCCCGTGTCGGATTCGAGCTGATTGCCGGCCTCGCTTTCGGTGTCTTCGTGACCTGCCTCATCTTTGGCAGGCTCAACGTCGTCTGCATCCTGATCATCGGACTGCGCCTCGGCTTCCGGCTCATCCTGCACACCAACGCCCGAATCGTCAAACGCAATCTCATCGAGTGAAATCCGGTCTAAGCTCTCCAAGGCCTCAGCGCAAGCTTCTGCATCTTGGGTCGCATCCTCTTGGCCCATCGTCTCATCTTTCATATATCCCCCAAGCTCAATATCGGGACAACAATGTACCCAAAAACAAGGTCATATAGAGCTGTCAGGCGATCGGAAATCTGATTTTATCTGTGCGAGAGGTTTTGAATGTGTGTGCGAATGGAATATGTGCGTGAATGCGCGCAACAACAAAAAGCCCCGGAAAGCGGGCGAATCGCTTTCCGGGGCTGCGCATGACGCGCGATTGCGGTATCGGCTAAGTTTGCCTACATTCAAATGTGGACAGAATAAACATGTTACTCGGCGTGCGCGTAATCCACCTTGGCGCGGCGGGCGGTGGCCTTCTCCCAATCGCTGGTGCCCTCAAAGACATCCTGCTTGTAGGGATTGCGGCCGAGCTTCTTGGCGCGGTAGGCGATGTAGATGATCGCGGCGACGTTGGCGACCAGTGCGGCGATCGAGACCGCGGTAGCGGCGCCGGGGTCGAGCGTGGAGTGGGTCACAAAGATGGACTCCTCCTGGAAGTACGGGAACACCTGGGCAAACATGCACCAAATAGCAAGCGTAAAGGCGCGGTTCTGGATCCAGCCGCCCTTGTTCCAGATAAAGGCGGCGACGGTGGGCGCCAGCAGCAGCGCAAAGCCGCAGAACCAGGAGTGGGTGGGCAGGCAGTTGTAGGTGTAGCAGAAGTTCCAGATATCGTAGGCGATGATGTAGACCCAGGTCATGTCGGGCCACAGCATGTCGGTCTTGTCCTCGGAGGCGTAGACGCTCCACCAACCGGTCATGCAGAAGATGTTGATGATACCGGCGATGCCGTTGAACACGTTGTTCCAGCCGGCCAGCTGCGTAGCACCTTCGGAGGTGACCCAGGTGGACTCGCCCAGGACAAAGAAGTGATAGGCGCTCTCAAAGTCGGACACGACGGCGATCATGATGTTGATGGCGACGATCACAAACGGCCACGCGCGGAACCAATGCGCCTTGCCGATCTTGCCCCACTGGTACTTAATGGCAATGAAGCCCCAGCAACCGGCCAGCGCCGCGTACACCTTGGCGTAGTGGAACCAGCTGTTCTGGTACACATGGGTGGGGTTGGTGAGCGCCCACTCGGCACCCTGCGAGACGCCGATGGCGATGGCGACGCAGTAGATGGTCATGGCCAGCGGAGCCACGCCAAAGATGATGGCCGCGCCCAGCTTGGTGCGGCGGCCGACCTCGTTGAGCACGATCAGGCCAATAAAGACCATGGCCCAGCCGGCCCAGTGGATAAGGGTATCGCTACCCCAAACATCGAACAGCATGCTGCTCTCCTTTCACACGCCCGCGGCCCCTCTTCCGATCGCGGGCAGTTTGGCCAAATGTCGTCAGTTCTGGGGCTTGCGCTCCGGATACTTGGCGGTATAGCCCTCGATGTGGAGTGTCGAGGCGATGATTTCCTTGACCGTCTCGTCGGGCACATCGGGGTGCGTGCGGATATACATCAAAAGACCCATGATGAGGGTGTAGAACGTCTCGTAGACATGGTCGATGCGTAGCTCATGATGGGCGACAAAATCCACCACGGTGGTATCGCAGATATACTGCGCCACGCGCTGGACCACGTTGTGCAAAAAGCCGCCGTATAGCGCGCCGCTGCTCGAGGTGAGCGTGCTCGGCAGCTCGTGGCCGCTGGCGACCAGGCGTTTAAAGAGCGGGGCGACGGTGTCGAGCGCGCCCTCGATATCACCAACGGTGCGGCCGGCATTCCACGTCTCGAGCTCGGAGATAAAACCGTCGATTGCCTCGTCCATGACGGCGGTGACGGCGGCGTCCATGTCGGCGAAGTAGTGGTAGAACAGCGAGCGCGTGCAGCCGGCTCGCTTGGTTACGGCCGAGACGGATAGGTGGGACACGCCCAGCTCGGAGCTTACGGTGCGCACGGCATCGAGGATCTCGCGACGGCGTTCGTCGCCCGTCAGGCGCTTTGCCGTGCTGTCGGACGCGAGGACGGCATCAGCCACAGAGATGTTTGCCGTGTTATCGCTCATGCGTTTGCCGCCTTTCATCCGTTTGGGCCCGACCGTTCGCCTAACAGTCTTGAATATTGTTGACGGTTCGTCAATACTGTTTTTGACACAATGTCAACAATAGCGGGTGAACGGCATGGGGGCATGCCCGGCCTGCAAAAAAAGAGGGGCGCTGCGGTCTCGCCGGGCTGCGGCAAGAGAAGGGATAACCATGATTCTCAACGGACCGGGGATTAGCTATACCGAGCCCGATATCGGCGCGGAGTTCGTGCCGCCGATACCGGAGCATCCGCGCGAGGCCATCGTCAAACTGTGTGAGCACTGCACCAACCGCCTGTTGCACCGCGACGAGCTGCTGGGCTACGAGTACTGGTCGTTTGCCGAGGCCGCAACCGACGAGCAGGCCGAAGTGCTCTGCAAGATGAAGATGCGCCGTCCCTATACGCTGCCCGAGATGGTCAAGCTCACCGGCATGCCCGAGGCCCAGATCGAAAAAATGCTCGATGACATGAGCTACACGGGTCTGCTCGAGTACAACTGGGAAAACCCCGAGCGCGCCAAGCAGTGGGTGCTGCCCATGCTGGTGCCGGGTTCTGCCGAGTTCCTCAACATGCGCATGGGCCAGCTCGAGGAGCACCCGGTCTATGCTAAGTTCTTTGAGCAGGCGTCCAAGGGACCGCTGTCCAAGGCCACGCCGATGGTGCCGCCTGGCGGTGCCGGCATCGGCATGCATGTCATTCCGGTCGAGAAGGCCATCGATGCCGCGAGCACCTCGGTGCCGATCGAGCATATCGAGCATTGGCTCGACAAATACGATGGCAAATATGCCGCTAGCACCTGCAGCTGCCGCGCGAGCCGTCGTGTGATGGGCGAGGGCTGCGCCGACGACCCCGCCGACTGGTGCATTGCCGTGGGCGATATGGCCGACTACGTGGTCGAGACCGACCGCGGTCATTACGTGACCCGCGAGGAGGTCTACGACATCCTGCGCCAGGCCGAGGACAACGGCTTTGTGCACCAGATCACCAACATCGACGGCGAGAACAAGATCTTCGCCATCTGCAACTGCAACGTCAACGTGTGCTACGCCCTGCGCACCTCGCAGCTGTTCAACACACCCAACCTGTCGCGCTCGGCCTATGTCGCCAAGGTCGAGAAGGACAAGTGCGTGGCCTGCGGTCGCTGCGTTGAGGTGTGCCCGGCTGGTGCAGCCAAGCTCGGCCAGAAGCTCTGCAGCAAAAAGGCCGGCGGACAGGTGCCCGAGTATCCGCGCCAGGAGCTGCCCGATGCCACCAAGTGGGACCACACCAAGTGGTCGCCCAACTACCGCAACGACAACCGCATCGAGACGCATGAGTCCGGCACCGCTCCCTGCAAGACGGCCTGCCCCGCGCACGTTGCCGTTCAGGGCTATTTGAAGCTCGCGGCGCAGGGTCGCTATGACGAGGCGCTCGCGCTCATCAAGCGCGAGAACCCGCTGCCCGCTATCTGCGGCCGTGTGTGCAACCGCCGCTGTGAGGATGCCTGCACCCGCGGTCGTGTGGACGCCGCCGTGGCTATCGACGAGGTCAAGAAGTTCATCGCCCAGCGCGATCTGGATGCCGCGACCCGCTATGTCCCACCTGTGGTGACCCCGACGCGTGCCGGCGGCTTCGACCAGAAGATCGCTATCATCGGTGCCGGTCCGGCCGGCCTGTCCTGCGCTTTCTACCTGGCCGAGAAGGGCTACAAGCCCGTCGTGTTCGAGAAAAACGAGCGCCCGGGCGGCATGCTCACCTATGGCATTCCTAGCTTTAAGCTGCAGAAGGACGTTATCGAGGCCGAGGTCGAGGTCATTCGCCTGATGGGTGCCGAGTTCCGCTATGGCGTGGAGGTCGGTCGCGACGTGACGCTCGACGAGTTGCGCGCGCAGGGCTTTAAGGCCTTCTACGTGGCTATAGGCTGCCAGGGCGGCCGCCTTGCCGGTATTCCGGGCGAGGACGCCGAGGACGTGACCGTGGCCGTCGACTTTTTGCGCGAGGTCAACAGCGGCAAGATCGATGCGCTGCCCGGCCGCACCATCGTGGTGGGCGGCGGCAACGTGGCCATCGACGTTGCCCGCAACGCCTGCCGTCTGGGTTCCGAGCACGTTGAGATGTTCTGCCTGGAGAGCGAGGCGCAGATGCCCGCCAGCGAGGAAGAGCGTCGCGAGGCCATCGAGGACGGCGCACACATCAGTTGCGGTTGGGGCCCCAAGGAGGTCCATCTGGACGAGGCCGGCCGTGTGTGCGGCATCACCTTTAAGCGCTGCACGCGCGTCTACGATGACGAGGGCCGTTTTGCGCCCGAGTACGACGAGAACGACCTGCGCCGCGTCGATGCCGACCGCGTGGTCATGTCCATCGGCCAGTCCATCGTGTGGGGCGACCTGCTGGCTGGCTCCAAGGTGGAGCTTGGCCGTGGTCAGGGCGCCCTTGCCGATCCCCAGACCTACCAGACCGCCGAACCCGACATCTTTGTGGGCGGCGACGTCTATACCGGTCCGAGCTTTGCCATCGATGCCATCGCCGCCGGTCACGAGGCCGCCGTGTCCATCCATCGCTTTGTGCAGCCGGGCTCCACGCTCACCATCGGCCGCAACCAGCGCCGCTACGCCGCGCTCGACCGCGACGATGTCGTGATCGAGAGCTATGACAACGCGAGCCGTGAGGTTGCCCACGTGGACCACGAGCGCGAGAAGGCCGCGCCCTTCAGCGAGTACGTCGAGACCTTTACCGAAGAGCAGGTGCGCGCCGAGACCGCCCGTTGCCTTGGCTGCGGTGCCTCAATCGTCGACCCCAACAAGTGCATCGGCTGCGGCCTGTGCACCACCAAGTGCGCGTTCGATGCCATCCATCTGGATCGCGATCGCCCCGAGTGCTCCACGATGGTCAAATACGAGCAAAAGCTCCCGAGCCTTGGCAAGTATGCTTTAAAGCGTGCAATCAAAATCAAGTTCGGTCGTAAATAGGTAACCATGGCGGGTAAGGGGACGGCGCAGACTAGATTTCGCTGTCCCCTTGCTTTGAGTTTGCATCGCATCAACCGTTGTTGAAAGGTTTCTACCTTGCATGAATTGGGAATCGTTTATCACATTATTCGCGATGTTGAGAACGTGGCGCGCGCCAATGGCGTGCGTCGCGTTTCGAGCGTCACGCTGCTGCTGGGCGAGGTCTCGGGCGTCGTTCCCGACTTGCTGCTCGACGCTTGGCGCTGGGCGGCAGATAAAAAGTCCATCACGCAGGGCGCGGAGCTTATCGTGGAGCCCGTCGAGGCCGTGACGCATTGCGAGGCGTGCGGCCGCGACTATGCGACAGTCGAGCACGGCAAGACCTGCCCCCATTGCGGCAGTGGCGATACCTATTTGCTCCAGGGCCAAGAGGTCATGATCAAGCAGATCGAGACCCCCGACGAGGATCCGGCAGACGCTGCCCCCGGCGGCCCTTCTGACGCCCCCGACGCCGTCGACGCCGCTAACCCTCTCCACATCGTCTAGCCCCTAGTCGTTGGGGACGTTCTTGTTTGACTAGTCGTTTAAGAACGTCCCCAACGACTACTTGCGCTAGAGCATAAGTTATACAATTAGTCAAGTTATGTCTGTTTAAACAAAATAGCGGCACGCAGGCGCATTGGGATTAACCTAAAAGCGGCGTTAATGAACAGAGTGTCTGTATATATCTGTGAAAGTAATTGGGAAATCACGTTTTAGTAGGCAATGAGCTGTAAATCAGCAACGTAATCAATTTGTAACAAACTTAGACGTTTAAACAAATAATGCAACCGTTTGCGAATTTAGCTATAAATCCACAAGGCGAACAGGTATACTCCTTTATTGTCGTGTAGGAAATACGTAGACAAAAAGGAGGTTATGTGATGGTAAGTATTGTTCTTGCTAGCCATGGTGACTTGGCGGCTGGAATCAAGCAGACGGGCTCGATGGTCTTTGGCGATCAGCCGTCTGTTGCCGTGGTCTCGCTCGAGCCGAGCATGGGCCCCGACGACTTCCGTGCCAAGGTCGAGGAGGCAATCGCTTCCTTCGAGGACCAGGAGCAGGTGCTCTTCCTCGTTGATCTGTGGGGCGGCACGCCGTTCAACCAGATCAGCGGGCTCATCGAGGGCCACGATTCCTGGGCTATCGTCACCGGTGTCAACCTGCCTATGCTCATCGAGGCATATTCGCAGCGCTTTGACGCAAAGAACACTGCACATGCGATCGCAAAACATCTCGTGACTGAGGCTAAGGCCGGCGTGCGCGTCAAGCCCGAGTCTCTGGAGCCCGAGGAGAAGAAGCCGGCTGCGGCCGCCGCTGCTCCTGCGGGTGCCATTCCTCCGGGAACGGTGATCGGCGACGGGCACATCAAGATCGCCCACGTCCGTATCGACACGCGCCTGCTGCATGGTCAGGTGGCCACCACGTGGACCAAGCAGATCAACCCCAACCGCATCATCGTGGTCTCCGACGGCGTTGCTCACGACGAGCTCCGCAAGACCATGATCGAGCAGGCTGCCCCTCCGGGAGTCCACGCCAACGTCGTGCCTATCAAGAAGATGGCCGAGGTCGTCAAGGACACGCGCTTTGGCGACACCAAGGCGATGCTGCTGTTCGAGAACCCGCAGGATCTGCTCAGGGCCATCGAGGCCGGCGTCGACATCAAGGAAGCCAACATCGGTTCCATGGCCCACTCCAAGGGCAAGGTCGTCGTCACTAACGCTGTCGCTATGGGCGATGACGATGTCAAGACCATCGAGGCTCTCAAGGCCAAGGGCGTCAAGTTCGAGGTCCGCAAGGTTCCTTCGGATTCCTCCGAGGATCTCGACGCCATGTTGAAGAAAGCTAAGGCCGAACTGGCCGCTCAAGCATAGTAAAGGAGGGTCCGATACATGTCTGCAATCACTATTCTGCTTGTTGCGATTGTCGCGTTGCTTGCCGGTATGGAAGGCATTCTGGATGAGTTCCAGTTCCATCAGCCGCTCGTGGCATGCACGCTTATCGGTCTCGTAACCGGTCACCTTCAGGAGGGCATCCTCCTGGGCGGTTCGCTCCAGATGATGGCCCTTGGCTGGGCTAACGTCGGCGCCGCCGTCGCGCCTGACGCCGCTCTGGCCTCGGTCGCTTCTTCGATCATCATGGTGCTCGCCCTCAACGGTGGCGCCACCGATTCGGCCAAGGCCGTTACCGCCGCCATCGCCGTCGCCGTCCCGCTGTCGGTCGCTGGCCTGTTCCTGACCATGATCTGCCGTACCCTGGCTACCGCTATGGTTCACGGCATGGACGCCTGCGCCGAGAAGGGCGACTTCGCCGGCATCGAGCGTTGGCAGTACGCCGGCATCCTCATGCAGGGTGTTCGTATCGCCATCCCGGCAGTACTTCTGTGCATCATCCCGGCCGAGGCCGTTACCAACGCGCTTAACGCTATGCCCGATTGGCTGTCCGGCGGCATGGCTGTCGGCGGCGGCATGGTCGCTTCCGTCGGTTACGCCATGGTCATCAACATGATGGCCACCAAGGAGACCTGGCCGTTCTTCATCCTCGGCTTTGTCCTTGCTGCCATCCCTCAGCTCACGCTGATCGCCCTTGGCCTCATCGGCATCTCCCTTGCCCTCATCTACCTTGGCCTTAAGGATCTGGCCAAGCAGGGTGGCGGCATGGGCGGTGGCTCCGGTGACCCGCTCGGCGACATTCTGAACGATTACGAGTAGGAGGGGAGTGATACATATGGCAGAGAACAAGATTCAGCTCACCAAGGCTGACCGTAAGAAGGTTTGCTTCCGTCATCAGTTCCTTCAGGGCTCGTGGAACTACGAGCGTATGCAGAACGGCGGCTGGTGCTTCGCAATGATCCCTGCGATCAAGAAGCTCTACACCAGCAAGGATGACCAGATTGCCGCTCTTAAGCGCCACCTGGAGTTCTATAACACCCACCCCTATGTTTCCGCCCCCGTCATTGGCGTTACCCTCGCCCTCGAGGAGGAGCGCGCCAACGGTGCTCCGATTGACGACGTCGCCATTCAGGGCGTCAAGGTCGGTATGATGGGCCCGCTCGCCGGCGTCGGCGACCCCGCCTTCTGGTTCACCCTTCGCCCGATTCTGGGTGCACTGGGCGCTTCCCTGGCCCTGTCCGGCAGCATCGCCGGTCCGCTGCTGTTCTTCTTCGCGTGGAACATCATTCGTTACGCCTTCCTGTGGTACACGCAGGAGTTTGGCTACAAGGTCGGCTCCTCCATCGCCAAGGACCTCTCCGGCGGTCTGATGGGCAAGGTCACCGAGGGTGCTTCCATCCTGGGTATGTTCATCATCGGCGCCCTGGTCGAGCGCTGGGTGTCCATCTCCTTCACCCCGGTCGTCTCCAAGGTTACGCAGTCCGCTGGCGCCTATATCGACTGGGCCAACCTGCCCGCCGGTTCTGAGGGCATCAAGCAGGCATTGACGATGTACAGCTCTGTCGGTGCCAACGCACTCGACCCGGTGAAGGTCACCACGCTTCAGGCCAACCTCGATCAGCTCATCCCCGGCCTTGCCGCCGTGTGCCTGACCCTTCTGGTCTGCAAGCTCCTCAAGAAGAAGGTCAGCCCGATCGTCATCATCCTGGCTCTCTTCGCCGTCGGCATCATCGGTCGCGTCTGCGGCTTCATGTAAGCACGCTTCGGCTTAAGACCGAGAGTTGCTAGGCAAGGGCTTTTGAGCCATTGAAACGGACCGCACCCGGTGGGTACACTGGATGCGGTCCGATTGTTTTTATTGGAGGGCGAGGCGCGTATGGCGCAATCTCAGAACAGCACGGTCGATTTGGCAACGCCGGCAACCTGCCTGATGGGGCTTACCAGTCACGGTAACGTGATGGTGGGCAATAAGGCGTTTGAGTACTATAACGAGCGTAATCCCGAGGATTATATCCAAATCCCGTGGGACGAGGTCGACTATATTGCCGCCGAGGTTTTGCGCGGCACCAAGAAGATTACGCGTTTTGCCATCTTTACCAAAGACAACGGCCACTTTACGTTTTCGACGCGCGATGACAAGGAAACGCTTCGCGCGGTGCGTAAGTATATTGACGAGGACAGGCTCGTTCGTTCGCCCGATTTTATCGACGTGACCGCCAAGGGCGCCAAGAGCATCCCCTCCGTTATCAAAAGCCTCTTCCATAAAGGCGACTAGTCGCCTGGGACGTTCTTAAACGACTAGTCATTAAAGAACGTCGCAGACGACTATCTCGAAGAGTGGCTATGCGCTGCATGGTAGTGGCGCAAATCTGCTACACTAGTACAACATGCCTCCGTAGCTCAGGGGATAGAGCACCGCTCTCCTAAAGCGGGTGTCGACGGTTCGAATCCGCCCGGGGGCACCAGGAAAATCGCAGGTCAGGAGTTATTTTGCTTCTGACCTGTTCTGGTTTTTGGGCTAAGAACTGCTTATGTTTGTAAATCTGGTAAGTAAATTATTTAACTTCCCGAGTTTTCCACTGAAAACAGGAAATCACCATTTTGGGGATAAAAAGTTTTCAACAGCCGTTAGTCGGTTCCATTTTGGTGAAGCGCTTCCTCATTTTGGGTAAAAAATATCACCATTTTGATGATTCGACTGCTTTGAGTTTTTGATAAAAACGCCTGTTCAGAAGCTTGTGCTATACCCATTTTGGTGAGACCAATTAATAGAGAAATATACTATAAAGAAATAGGGACGGCGATGCCGTCCCCTTCGCTCGCAAAGCTCGCTGCGCGGTCACGTGCCGTGACCTTGCCGCCGGCTACGCCGTCGATTGATACGCTCACTGCGTTCGCTGATGATGATGGACTAATTCGTTTTATCGCTGACACCAGTCATAAGTGCAGCAATTGATATGTTGAATCCATTGGCAATTTTAGAGAGGTTAGAAAGACTGACATTTCTTCTCCCGACTTCTATCGAGGCATAGTAAGACCTGTCCATGTCAATGCGGTTCGCAAATTGCTCTTGTGAGTAACCAGACTCTGATCTGAGTTCTTTGCACCGTAGACCAAAGGATTGTTGTAGCGGCGAGATATCCATGACAAAAAGAGTCATGGATTGTTGTATTTATGCCAACGGACTATATACAACAATCCCAGTTAAGGCGCATAATTATCTCTATTGGAAAGCACTCTGATGCCCAGTCGGATAGGGCACGGAAAAGGAACGGAACCGCACAATGACTCAGGGAAAGCACTTCGCTGCCGGTGGCGATCACTTCGCCGCACTGCCAAGCAAAAAGATTCACACTCCGAAGGGGATCGCGCGTCTGACCGTCACTGCGGCGACCATGGCCGCCATGACCGGATCGAGCCTCATCTCACCGTTCACGGCATTCGCCCAGACCGGTGACGGGGGCACGCAGCACCCCGCCGTGATGTCGCCGATCGCCGCCCACGCCGGCGCGGCATCCGGTGCCGGCGCGAAATCCGCCGCACAGACCATCGCGGACCTGCAGAAGGCAGTCGACGAGGCGAAGGCGAAGGAGGACGCCGCCAAGGCATCCTACGATGAGGTCGCCGGCCCCTACAACGAGGCGGCTTCCGCCCGCGACCAGGCCAAGGCATCCTACGATTCTGCAGTCAACGCCGGTACGGCAGCCGACCGAGCAGCAATGGACGAGTACGCCCGTCAGGTCGCGGAGGGCAAGGACGCCGCCGATGCCGCCGGCAAGGACCTCGAGCAGGCGAAGGCGGGTCTCGCAGACGCCAAGGCGGATGCATCCGAGAAGGACGAAGCGTACCAGTCCGCCATCAAGGCGGCCCAGAATGCCAAGGATGCCCTCGATAAAGCCAAGGCAGATGCCGTAAGCGCCACCCCGGAGGCAATCAGTGCCGCCGAGCAGGCCGTGCGTGACGCCCAGGCTGCCGTGGACAGGGCACAGGCCGAACTTAACAACGCCAACACGACGCTTGCCGATGCCCAGTCCAAGCTGGTTGCGGCCCAGTCTGCAAAGGATTCCGCCGATGCCGTCCTCACTGCAGCCCTGCAGAACAAGGACGCGGCGGATGCGAAGGCCGCAGCCGCCAGCGCCGCCTACGAGAAGGCGAAAGCCGACCTCGCCGCAGCGGAGGCCGGTGCGAGCGGCCCGGAGTACGATGCGGCAAAACAGAAGGTCGCGGACGCGGAGGCAGCCCTCGCTGCCGCACAAGCGGCACAGTCCCAGTGCGAGTCCGAGCTCGAGCAGGCGCAGTCCGCTGCAGCAACGGCACAGACCGAACTGAATGATGCCCAGGCGTCCCTCTCCGCGAAGCAGCAGGCCGCGACCGATGCCGAATCCGGCGTGAACGCCGCCCAGTCCGCACTCGATGCCGCGAACGCCGACCTCGATGCCGCCAAGCAGGCGAATGCCGACGCCGTCGCCAAGCTGGATGCCGCGAAGCAGGCTGTCAAGGACGCCGAGTCCGCCAAGGCAGCCGCCGACGTAGAGCTCGCGAACGCCAAGGCCGCAAAGGATACCGCAGACGCCGCCGTGACCGCCGCGCAGCAGAAAGTCGACGAGGCTCAGGCGAAACTCGATTCAGCCGGCGCGCAACTCAAGCAGGGGGCCATCGGCTTCTTCCGTGCCATGGGTGCCGATGACGCAGTCAACATCATCCTGAACGCCAAATATGCCGGAAAGACCGAAGTCGGCAACTCCAAGGACGCCACGTCCCTTGATAACATGCTCAATGCGATCAGGTGGATGAAGTCCGTCAACGACTACCGCAAGTCGGTCGGCCTGTCCGAGCTCCAGGTCACCTACAAGCTCATCGCCGGTGCCATTGCGGATGCCAACTACAGTGACACTGTGCTCGATCATGCCCGTCAATATGATTTTGCCGAAAACCTGGCATGGAATTACGGAATCGATCCGAGTGGGCAGTGGATCGAGCAGGAGAAGGGCTTTTTCGACAAGGCAACGGAGACCCTTTATGGAGTCACCGGTCTTGTCGGCAAGGATGCCTATGATTTCTATGCAAAGAACGGCGTCGCAATCAACCATTGGATTGCAAACAACTGCCGCTGGGAGAACGGCAGCAGCGGCACCGTCGGTCATTACATGAACATCATCAATCCCGAACTCGCCGTTATGGGAATGGCAACCTGCACCAAGGGCACCATGTCCGGGCTTCAGACGCAGTGCTACACCGCAGAGATCTCCGGCTGGTCCGGCTCCGGTTGGAACATGAATCCCATGTCCGTCGACGAGTACGAGCAGAAGCTGACCTCCTATATCAACGGCCTCAAGAACGCCAAGAGCGCACTCGACGCAGCCAAGACCAATCTCGCATCCAAGAAGCAGGCAGCCGCCGGCGCCGCCGCAACCGTTCAGCAGAAGCAGGTCGCAGCGGATTCCGCACAGGCAGACGTCGATGCCGCGAAGCAGGGCGTCGCGGATGCCCAGCGTGCCGTCGATGCCGCCAATGCTGATGTCGCCGCCAAGCAACAGGGCGTCACGAATGCCCAGACCGAGCTTGATGCGGCGAAATCGGACCTCGATGCCGCCAACGCGGCAGTCGATACGGCAAAGTCGACCGTCCAGCAGAAGCAGGTCGCCTTTGATGCCGCCAATGCGGTCGTAACGGCCGCACAGACTAAGCTGAATTCCGCCAAGGCGAACACCGAGGCCAAGCAGCAGGACGTCATGGATGCGAACGCCGATCTCGCGAAGTTCTTCCAGGACGTCGCCGACGCCAAGAAGGCGCTCGATACAGCAAAGAGCGTCCATGACGCGGCGTCAGCCGATCAGGTCGAGAAGGCGACCGTCCTCGCCGCCGCCGAGCAAAAGGCGGACGCCACCGCACGCGCCCTCGCGGATGCCCAGCGTGCCGTCGATGCCGCAAAGACCGACACCGGCGTTGCCGCCGACAGGCTTACCGGCTCCCAGACCGATCTCGATGACGCACAGTCGAACCTCGACATCCTCACCGATCTTGCCGCGAAGCTCGCAGAGGCACAGCAGCGCGAGCAGGATGCAGTAAAGGCCGTCAATGACACCAAGGTCGAACTCGATGCCGCGAAGGCTGACGCCGCCGCCGCCGAGTCCCTGGTCTCCGCCGCCGAACAGGCGAAGGCGCAGGCAGACGCCAAGCTGTCGAAGCTGAACTCCATCGACGCCGACGCGGCGATCGCTTCCGGCCATGACGCGAACGCGGATGACGCCCTCAACGCGCTTTTCGCCGCAGCAGTCGAGGCACGTGCCAAGGTCGCGCCCGCCAAGGCCATCCTGGACGAGAAGCAGGCCGCGGTGGACGAGCTCCAGCCCGGCTATGATGCGGCGCTCGCCGCCTACGAGCAGGCGAAGTCCGACCGCATCGCGGCGGAGCAGGAGCTTTCCGCCGAGATCGCCCGTCAGGAGGCAGAGGAGGTCGCAAAGCAGCAGGCCGCAAAGCAGCAGGCGGCATACACCCCGAAGCACCTCGCCGGCACGGATACCGCTCAGCCCGGCAGCCTCGCCCAGACCGGTGACCGCGCGGGACTCATCGGCGAGACGTTCGTCATCGGCGGTACCGTCCTCGTGGCGGCCGGCGTCTTCCTCGACCGGAAGAAGCGCCGCGAGCAGATGTAAAAGCGAGCCGGGCGTTGGATATCGGCTGGTGTCCAACGCCCGGTTTCATGGGCAGGGAGATCGGTGTGAGAACAAGGGCTATTATCGTTGCGCTTCTGGTGTGCCTTTCGGCACCTCAACTTGGATGTGCCAGCGTTGCAAAGCAAGGAAGCGGCTCTACGGAAAGGGCCGCCACAGCGGTAAAGAATAAAGACAAAAAGAAGCCAAGCGAAGAAAAGGCGACGCAAACCTCTGGAACCAAGACCGAGGAGAAGAAAGAATCCGACGATAAGGACCAGAAGTCCGATGACTCCAAGAAGGAGGATAACAAGCCTTCCGATTCCTCGAAGTCGGACAACAAGGGCGATTCCTCCCAGTCCAAGCAGAATTCCGGCAATTCGCAGAGTTCCGGCAGTAACAATTCCTCTTCCAACGGCGGCAGCCAGAAGAAGTGGGTTGCCGAGCAGGGCCACTGGGAGACAGATTACAGCCAGGTCTGGGTGCCGAATGTGGTTTATACGCGCCATGAACGTTACATTTGTAGTGCATGCGGTGCATCTTTCGATTCTATAGCCGCTTGGTCAGCTCATAGTGACGCAATGTGGGAACAAGGTCAAGACCATGGAGCATATATCAATGATTCGTATACTACCTCTGAGGACCAGGGACATTATGAACAGAAGGCTACGGGGCAGCATTGGGTCGTCGATGTTGCCGGTCACTGGGAATAATGGACATATGTTCCTCTCCTCTTACATTCGGTAAATTAATATTTATTTGCGGGCGGCCGGTTTCGGCCGCCTTTTTTAGACGCCCAGTCTGGGAGCAAACGATAGGAAAGCAATCAAACGAGAGGCTGTTCCAAAAGAATCCGGCGGTGCCAGATGCTTCGGGCAAAACCTTCCGCAAATCGGTAAGGTCTTCCATCAACTTGCTCCAGCCCTCGCCCGGAGTCCGCTGCGCGGTAATGCAAAGACTCGGCATCCCTCGCATTCGCAGTACCGCTTCGCTCTCGCTACAGCGAATTTCTAACACTCAGCATCCTTCGCGTTAAAAATTCGCTTCCGCTCACGGTCTCCGCTGACACTACGACACCGCGAAGCCTTTCGCTCGAAACGAGGCCTCTCGTTTCGTGTCTACGCTACGCTCCGCCCAATCACCGTTCCGGAGATTGCAAGATTGGTGTTGGGCTAGATAAATGGGGCCATACTCGCCCCCTTTATCTGCCAACACATCTTGTTTATCACCTCTCACGGCGATAAAGTTAGAAATGAAGTTCGCCTTCATTTCTAAGGGAAGCGACGGCGTCGCTTCAAAAAACGGCGCGACGTCAGTCGCTCCTAAAAAGGAAAGCAATCTCATATCGGTTTTTGAATCGGTGGCCTCACCGATTCGCTCTGCTTTCCTGGGGGGCATATGAGTTGCAAGCGTCCACACACCGTTAAGGCGACACTCACTTCTGAAGAATATGAAACGTTTTCCGCTTTGGCGGAAAAGGCAGGCATGACGAAAGCCGAACTCATTCGTTATAACTTGATCCATCGGAGTGAATCACTCGATAATCTAGTTTCCAAAAATGATGACGGTGGCCGCAGCAAAAAGCTGCAACCCGTTTCAGGTGATTCGGACGAAAAGCGCTCGAAGGTCATTTACGTTAAGGTCACCGATGGCGAGCACGAGGCGATCCGCAAACGGGCGGATATACTCGGTGCGACCGTCAGTGCGTATGCCCGCCGCGTGATGCTTGCCGGTAAAATCGAGAAGATCGATTTCGATAAAAGCCAAGTCGCGAAAATCTATCACGAGCTGTATCGCGAGGGAACGAACCTCAATCAGCTGATGTATTTTGTGAACGCCCAAGGGCTTCCCGTGTACAACGAGAAAGCTGTTTTTCGTACGCTTGAAAAGGTTTACCAGAACGCCCGCAAAGTCACTCTCTTCATAAGAGAGCTCGAGCGGCGCTATTTCACCGACGGCGGTGATCTCAATGACCGTTATTAAGCAGAAAGGTATTTCATCCGAACGCTACGCGAAGAACGTGCGCAAGTACATCAACGGAAAGCGTGCTTTGGCCCGCGGCGGCTGGAACCTCGCGAACGGAAAGTACTGGTTTTCCGAGATGGCTATGACGCGGAAGATGTTTCATCACGACAGGCCCGCGCGTGCCGGCGCGAAGAACATAACGATGCTTCATCAGATTCTCGCGTTTCTGCCCGAGGAGTGCAGCTGCAACGGAGGCAAGATGACCCCAGATGCGTGTATGGCCTACGCGGAGCAATGGCTTGCGAAGCACTATCCGCATCAACAAGTGATTGTCGCGTTGCATGAGGAAAGTGATAAGGCGGGAAAACGCTACGCAGTGCACATGGCGATTAACCGTACCGATTTGTTAACCGGCAAACGTTGCGAGACGGGTGGGCGACGCGGAAAGTACGAACGCGCTGCGTGGGTCCGTGAAATGGACGAGGCTTGGAATCTTACTCAACTTGAAAAGGGAAAGAAAAATTCGAAGATTCGTGATCGCCAGCCGCGCGACACAGAAAAGGAGATTATCGGTCGCGGTGAGTACAGTTATAAAAACAATCTGCGCGAGCTGATCCATCTTGCAATCAATGAAGGTCACCCAAAGAATATGGAGCAGTTCAAAAAACTACTTGCCTCATGGGGCGTAGACATTTTCATCAAGAACAATCGAGTCTATGCGACAGATCTCGATATCAAGGAGGCCGGCAATCCGAAGTGCACTTTCAATCTGACTCGACTCGACGGACGTTTCGCGGTCAAACAACTTGAAGCGGCGTTCGAAAAGAACATGTTGGAAGCCGAGCGAGCGTTGTCGTACGAGAAGCGCTGTGAGATTTACATTCAACGTCTTAAGAAGGCGTACTCGGCGTGGGTCGAACAAGCGAAAGCGAGTAAGGGCGTCGCCTACAATTCATTCCCCAAATTCATCGCACCGAAGTGCGATGAGGACCTGCTCGAAGATCCGGCGGTTCGCGATGAGCTTCTTGCGCGTCGCGGTTACGCAAGGGAGATTCGCAACCGCTATGCCGGCGCCGTTCCCGATGCCGGCGATGATCGCGTTCGCGCCGCAGGTCGAGCCCATGGTGGTAACGTTGACATCTCGCCGCAGGTCGATCGCGCGGTCGACCGAGGCGATTACGCTCGCGGAGACACGCCTCGCTAGTTTTGGAAAGCCTATCGTCGGTGCCCTAGCGCGCTGCCATCCAGTGCCGATTCTGCCATACTCGCAATTCGGTGAGGATGAGGAGTATGAATTGATCGGCGGGGGTCAGCCGCTCTGATAGAATCGTCCTTGCTGTCGGCAGCCCTCGTGCCGGGCAGAGCCCTCCATTTGATGGGAGGTGATGCCCATGACCGATTTCACCGAGCTCGTGAAGCTCCTGACCGCTATGGTCTCGCTCCTCACGGCCCTTGTCGGCCTTTCCAAGGCACTCAAGCAGGGTTCGAAGCCCAAAAAGAAAGGCCACCGTCGCTAAGACGATGACCTAACTCTACTAAGCAACGGCTCTGCCCAGCTCACCACAACTTGGGCTGCCGTCGGCATCATTTTACCCTCCTGACGAGGAATTCGTCCATATTTCAAAAATCAAATCCTGTTCGCGCGTGGGCGTAAACTTTTAGTTGGGCAAATCCGGCAGATTGGAGATTGAAACATGAGGGATATGCACCTCATGTCGCTCATAAAACGTCTCCTGACCTCGAAGGAGAACGTTTTTTAGCGACAGAAGGAGACATAAATATGATCTGGTTTACCAGCGACACCCACTTCGGGCATGAGAACGTGCTGAAGTTCACCGGCCGCCCGTGGGAGACGATTTGGCAGATGAACGACGCCATCGTCGACGGCATCAACGGCAGGGTCGCCGTGGACGACGAGCTCTACATCCTGGGGGATTTCTCATTCAAGATGACCGCCCAGGACGCCTATGCCCTGCGCAAGCGGATCGCCTGCAGGCGCATCCACCTCGTCCCGGGAAACCACGACAAGGACTGGACCCAGCCGGCGGTCGCGGGCGCGTTCACCGTGGAGCCACCGATCTGCGTGCTCAAGATTGACGGGCAGAAGATCGTCCTGAGCCATTACCCCATGGCCGACTGGCAGGGCATGAACCATGGATCGTGGCACCTCCACGGGCACATCCACAGCAGCGGCGGCGCGTACAACGAGTTCAACCGCAAGCAGGGCCTTCTGCGCTACGACGTCGGTTGCGATGCCAACGGGCACTCCCCAGTGAGCCTCGACGAGCTGAGGGAGTGGTTCGCCGGAGTCGACGAGCCGTGCGGCCGGGTGAAATGGCCCTGGTGGGTCAACGAGACCGGCGACAGGCAGGTCGAGCGCGAGCTGGCGGCGTACAAGAGGGAAGAGGTGATTCGATGACGGTCTATGTGACGGGCGACATCCACAGTGGGCTCGACATGCAAAAGCTCCGCGACTGGGAGCTTGGGGATAGCCTTACCGGCGATGACTACCTCATTGTCGCCGGCGACTTTGGCTTTCCGTGGGATTTCTCTGCCGAGGAATGCGCCGACATCGCCTGGCTGGAGTCGCGCCCCTACACGGTACTGTTCGTCGACGGCAACCACGAGCGCTTCGACCACTGGGAGGAACGCCCCATGGAACCGTGGCACGGCGGGCTGACGCAGCGCCTGTCGGATACTTCGTCTATCCGCCGCCTCATGCGCGGGGGGGTCTTCGAGCTCGACGGCTCGACGGTCTTCACCATGGGCGGTGCCACGAGCGTGGACAGGGAATACCGCGTGCCCTATTCCAGCTGGTGGCCTCAGGAGCTCCCGGACGAGCGCGATTTCGATACCGCGTGGACAAAGCTCGACGAAGTCGGCTGGAAGGTCGACTGCGTCATCACCCATACCTGCTCGACGCGCATGCTCTCGCCGACGCTCTACCCGGACCCAGGCTGGGAGCGCCCTGATGTGGACCGGCTGACCGAATTCCTTGACGAGCTCGAGAATCGCCTGGACTACAAGCGCTGGTATTACGGCCATTTTCACCGAGACGGCAACCCGGACGAACGTCATACCGCGCTGTACGACCGGATCGTGAGGCTCGGGGACAAACTCCTGCCGTGGGGTGCGTACTGATGGCTGTCTATGTGACAGGAGACGTGCACGGCAGGGCCGAGTACGGGGCCAGCAGGTTCGCCTTCAGGTCTTGGCCGCTGGGCCGGACCCTGACGCGCGATGACGCGGTGATCGTGGCCGGCGACTTCGGCTTTGTCTGGGATGGATCCAACGCCGAGAAATACTGGCTCGACTGGTTCGAATCGAAGCCGTGGACCACGTGTTTCGTAGACGGCAACCACGAGAACCACCGGATGCTGGCAGAACTGCCGGTGCGGGAGTGGAACGGCGGGCTCGTCCATGAGGCGCGACCGCACGTGCTGCACCTGATGCGCGGGGAGGTGTTCGACATCGACGGGCTCACGGTCCTTGCCATGGGAGGTGCCGCGAGCAACGACAGGCAGTATCGCAGGGAGGGGAGGAACTGGTGGCCCGAGGAGATACCGAGCGAGGAGGAGATGGGGCACTGCCGCGCCTCGCTCGATCGCGTGGGCTGGAGGGTCGATTGCGTTGTGACTCACGAGGCCCCTGCTGCCCTTGCTGAGGTGCTGTGCCGCGAGCATGGACGCGGGTATCGTGGCGACCGGCTGCAAACTTTCCTAGGCGAGCTCGAAGGGCGGCTCGACTATCGTATCTGGCTCTTCGGGCATTACCACGGCGACGAATGGCGCGACGACAGGCATCGCCTGGTCTATCGAGACATCGTGCCGATCGAAAGTGCTGCGCCCGGTTCTCAGTTCTAGAAACCCCCTAGAAATGCTCTAGAGGGTTTCTAGAAAATTAGATGCTATGCGGCCTACTCGCCCCTCATCTGGGTCATGACCTCGACCTTGGCCTCGGCCACGGCCGCCCGCTGTTCGGTTGCAGCGAGGCGGTCCTTGAGGGCGGCGACCTCGGCCATCAGGTCGCGCTGGGCCAGGAGTGCGTCGTTCAACTCGGCTTGGGCTTTCAGCGCGGCGTCACGCTCGCCGCGCAGGTGCTCGATCTCATCGACCATGGCCACGGCCTCGGCATGGAGCTGGACGACCTGCCTGTCGAGCTCCCTGGCATCGGCGAGGTATCTGACGCTCGCGGCGTGGAGCTCGTTGTTCTCGAGCTCGAGGCTCGCGGTATCGAGCTCGAACTTCTCCTCGATAAAGGCGACCCGCTCATTGCAGTCGGCCTCAAGTCTTTCGTTCCGGTCTCTCGCCTCGACGAGCTTGCGGTTGAATTCGTCGAGCTGGGCCCTGAGCAACGCGTTCTCGGTCCTGAGGTCGCCCGTCTCGTGCAGCAGCTTCTCCCGCCACGTCGCCTCGATCCGCTCGGCGGCCTCATCGAGGACGGGCTTCACGCCGTAGATCTCCCTGATTTTCTTCTCGTTTGCCATGGTGCGGCACTCCAATCAACAACGGGCATGGCTCCGCCATGCCATATGGCTGGGAACAATGCACGGCCGCTGTTGATTTGTGTTCGCCCTGCGATCGGTGAGTTCTAAAAGGCGTCTCAAGTCATGCGTTCACGCAGGTTTTCGGTTGGAGAAATACCGCGCGTTTTCATGGTAACACGTGCCTTAAAGAACGGGCGGCCATATCGATTCGTTGTAAATAGCGTCTACGACGTGTTGGTGGCAGGAGGTGAGGGCGTTAAAGATGTCGAGAATGATTGTGGGAGTATTTTAGATACAGGCATGAGAAAGGGTCGAATCGAAGTGTCTGGCCGGACGCCAATTGTCCGGGAACTGTTTCGGTTCGACCCTACTTCATTTTACATCCGCGGCATGTTCTTGTGGGCATCCTGACGGTGACCGACTCTCACGACCTCGATAGTCGGTTTGTGGGCTTAAAGTTTCGGAGGCTCCCAAGCGTTTTCAATCGCGGCGCGGTAGATTGCGGCGTAATTAAGCATCCAGCTGCCATCACCAACTTTTTGAATATACCCCTTATCCTTCAGAGAGGTATAGGCCCGGGATATCGTGTTCTTACTCAGGCGGTAGTGATCCTCAATCCATTTGCTTTTAGCGCAGAAGCCCATGGGCCGTTTGTTTTTGGAAGGTTTTCCAAACTTCCATACAAGGCCGAGGATGAGACGCTCGGCGGCAACGGTGGTGACGCAGCACGCCCACTCGGGCACTGAAATAAAAATAGCCTTATCCATTTTTCCCGTAATCTCTCGTTGCTCAGTAGCATCATCGCTAAATATGTCGGAAATCGACGGAAGCTCGCTCATGTTTACCACCTAATCAAGGTGGGCGGTACGACCTTCAAGCTGCTTGAAAAGCTCGTAGAACGAGCTTTCAAACATGTAATTAGAGCGATGGATCTGGATGAGCTTGCCGGACTCTCGCATAAACTTGCGTGCGGTGTTTTCGCTCCAGCCAGTGAGTTCGCGGATATCGTTAACGCGGAGCAACCGATCGCACTGAGCGGCACCAGTGGGGAAAGTCGGTGTGGACGCCTGAGTGCTAATCTTTGGAGTAGCCATGATGAGCTATCCTTTCAATGAGGGCCCTCCCTGTGCTTGTAAGACGTACCAGGTTCATAAGCACTTGGGGGGCCGGTTTCTATGACTACATGCGTAGCCATCTGACAGCTTTAGCATGTATTAAAACTCATTAGATGTCAATCAAATAAAGCATCTACCTGCGGAAACGGTATTATAGTACCTTAATATTATGAAATAAACGATGAATGAAAAACATGCTATTTCTCGCTTCTCTGTATATAGGCGTTGATGAAGGCTTCGTAGCCTTTAACTGCTTTAATTTCTGATTGTTGCACGAGGCTTGTATACGTTTTGAGCGTGATATTGGGGTCCGCGTGGCCAAGAATACCTTGCACGCTTCTAACGTCCGATCCGTTCGCCAGCATAAAAGTGCTTACACAATGCCTGAGCTGATGCGGGCAGATGCCCTTATATAGTTTTCCGCCAGTCGAATTGTTCGGCTCATAGATTCCAAGATTGCAGCTAACTGCGAAATCGCGAAACCAATGGTTGAAGATGTAGTTTTTCATGTGACAGACAGTAGGGATCCCTTGCTCGACAGCAATATCGCTAATGATGGGAGTGCTGCCAGTCTGGGATAGCCCCAGAGAGGCCAGGAGCTCTTTTTGTATGGCTGACCATGATTGAAGACGTTCGGCCAAGGTCTCTCCAACGGGGATTTTGCGTTGGCTTTCTTGTGACTTGGGTGCCCTCAGTTCATGGTCGTTGGTGTACTGCCTGTCAATTTTCAAGGTTTTATTGGCAGGGTCCCAATCGCGCCATTCGAGGCCCAGCATCTCGCCTTTCCGCATACCCGTATACACTAGTACTAGCGTACCAACAGCTTCGGCGGTGAGCTCAATGTGTTGAAGATGGGTGCATAGGGTAGCTACTTGGTCGATTGTCAGTGATTCTCTTTTGTTGCGTGGTCTGTGAACATGAACGGTAGCGCAGGGGTTTCGGTCAATTATTCTCTTTGCGACTGCATTCGACAGAATCTGACGCAGTTTCGAATTGATTCGTACAAGCTCTGATGGTTTGTATTTTCCCGTACGACGAGCTTCGGCATATGCTTCTTCGATTAGATCGGGAGTTAGCCCCTCAATTGTCTGAAACGCACCGAATAGGTCTTCGATATGCCTGCAATCGTACGCTTCTCTTTCATAGCTCGTTGGCGCAAGTTCGGTGTCCCTATTTTCATGAAAGGCCCAGCAGTAGGACGCAAGCAAAGTGGGCTTTTTAGTTTTAGTGATCGTGCCAGAGGAGTTGATTTCAGCCAGCTTGGCCTGCATTGCAGCCCTAGCTTCTGTTTTAGTCTTGCAACGAACCGTATAAGTTGGGGATCGTTTGTAGCGCCCCGTCTTAGGGTCCTTGATCCCAAGTGAGAAATAATAGCGGTAGGTGTTAGGTGACCTCTTGTCTTTCCAACACGTGCCTCTTCCGCTAATGAGTGGCTGTTCTGCCATCTTTGCACTCCGTTTCTTTGAATAGTTTTCAACAATTCATTGAGTGCAGTTTAGCTAAAGCTGTTAGTAATATGTTTGTAAAAGCGTAGGCGCAGCTACCGGAGGCAAAAGACACAAACTGCCATGTTTATCTGCGGTTATATGATGTTCAATGATGCTTGATGAATGGTAGGGGGTAGCATTAAATCATATCTCCTAAAGCGGGTGTCGACGGTTCGAATCCGCCCGGGGGCACCAGAGGAATATCGAGCCCGGTACCGCTATGGTGCCGGGCTCTTCTGGTCTAAGGGCAGGATTCGGACCGTCGACACCCGCGTCACCAATTTCCCCGCGGGGGGAGTTTTCGAATCCGCCCGGGGGCACCAGAGATTTGCCGAGCCCGGTACCACCACGGTGCCGGGCTCTTCTGGTCTAAAGGCCGGATTCGGACCGTCGACACCCGCGTCACCAATTTCCCCGCGGGGGGAGTTTTCGA
>CAJMPZ010000018.1 GCA_905215445.1 uncultured bacterium
TCCTCCCCAAAAACCAAATTGACTGACTGACTCCTTAGAAGTTTGAGCCCATTTTAGCTACCCCGACAGGCAACGCGAACGGTTTGGCCGAACAGCGGCAGGGGTAGCTAAAACAGCCCCGTCCCAAAAAGACTACTCCCGGTGTGGGGCCGAACCGGCATCCGAAAGTAGTCAAAAAAGCCCCGTCCCAAAAAGACTGGGTATTGGGCGTTGACAGTTGGCGAGCCGTAGGTAAAATATCGACTTGTCCTGGGGACGTAGCTCAGTTGGGAGAGCGCTGCCGTCGCATGGCAGAGGCCGAGGGTTCGACTCCCTTCGTCTCCACCCTTGGATTTGATAAGCCGCTGACATTGTGTCGGCGGCTTTTTTTAAAAGAAAGGGCTGTACCATGGCCAAGCTTGAGTCCCAACCACTGTCTGCCGAGGAACGCGCCGAGTTGGAAGAGCTCCGCGCCGAGAAAGCTCGTCGCGAGGCCCAGGAAGAGGCACGCCGCGAGCGTGAGGAGCTGGCCGCCCTGCGTGCCGAGCGCGAGAAGGCCGAGGAGGCCGCCGCGAACGTCGCCCCCGCGCCCAAGCCCGCCGCCGCGAAGCCCGCGCCCACCGCACCTAAACCTCAGCCTAAAAAGGTCGCTCGTTCCAAGTCCGTCGAGCCCAAGCCGAGCCGTGACGAGATGACCTTTGCCCAGCGCATGGTTACCTCCAAGGAGCCTACGGGCGAGAACGAGATCCCTGGCATGGCGCCGGCTCAAAAAATCATCATTGTCCTTGCCCTCATCGCGTTTGTCATCTTTATGGGCTACACGATCCTGACCAGCATGGGCCTGCTCTAGCCCATTCGCGCTGGGTGCCATGCCCGAACACTCTGCCCTTTTCCAACCCTCAACCTCTGCACAACGCATCCGAAAGGTCGCCCCATGGCTTTGACCGACATCTCGCATCCCACCGACATTGCAATGCTCACCGATCTGTACGAGCTCACTATGGCCCAGGGCCTGTGGGAGAGCGGCAAGGCCAATGAGCAGGGTTGTTTTACCGCGTTTTACCGCGACCATCCCTTTGGCAGCGCCTATGCCGTCATGTGCGGCACCGCCGAGCTGCCCGAGCTGGTCGAGAACCTGCGCTTTACGCCCGAGGATATCGACTACCTCGCCTCACTCCAGGCCCCGGCCGGCGGTGCGATGTTCAAGCCTGCATTCCTCGACTACCTGCGCGATTTTCGTGCACATGTAAACATCGACGCCGTCCCCGAGGGCGAGCTCGTCTTTCCGCGCGAACCCATGGTTCGCGTCACCGGTCCCGCGCTGGAGTGCCAGCTGCTCGAAACGGCGCTGCTCAACATCGTCGGCTTCCAGACGCTTGTCGCCACCAAGACGGCGCGCGTGGTGCTGGCGGCGGACGGCCGTCCCGTTGCCGAGTTTGGCCTGCGCCGCGCCCAGGGTCCCGATGGCGGGCTGGCCGTCGCGCGCGCGAGCTACGTTGCCGGCTGCTCCTCTACGTCCAATGTGCTCGCCGGCCGCCGCTACGGTATTCCCGTCTTTGGCACGCATGCGCACAGCTGGGTCATGAGCTTCGACTCCGAGCTCGAGGCCTTCCGCGCCTTTGCCAAGTCGAGCCCCAAGAATTGCACGCTGCTCATCGACACCTACGACGTACGCGAGGGTTGCGAGCATGCCATTACGGTTGCCAAGGAGATGGAAGCGGTGGGCGAGCGCCTGTCGGCCATTCGCATCGACTCCGGCGACCTCGCCAAGCTCTCCAAGTATGTGCGCGGCCGTTTTGATGCCGAGGGCCTGTCCTATGTGGGGATCTCGGTTTCTAACGATTTGGATGAGTACACGATTCAGTCGCTGCTCGACCAGGGCGCGCCTATCGATAGCTTTGGCGTGGGCACCAAGCTCGCGACCTGCTACGACCAGCCGGCGCTGGGCGGCGTGTACAAGCTCGCCGCCCGCCGTGCGAGTGAGACGGACCCGTGGACGCCGGTGGTCAAGCTCTCCGAGCAGCCCTACAAGCGCACGATCCCGGGTGTGCAACGCGTGCGCCGTTATTACGACGGCTTTGGCGGCCCGGTCTGCGACATGATCTACGACGAGGACCATCTGGCGGGGGAGGGCGCCGCGCGCGGCAATACCCTCGTGGCCGTGAATGATGCCGCTCTGGTGACCGACGTGTCCGAACTTGAGTATCGCGAGCTGCTGGTGCCGATCGTGCGCGATGGCAGTGCGGTGGCTCCGCGTGAGAGCATCCAGGACGCGCGCGAGCGTTGCGCCTGGGCACTTGACCATCTGGACGCAGCTTTCAAGCGCTTCCTGTACCCGCAGGCCTATGTGGTGGGCATGGAGCAGGGCCTGGCTCAGGTGCGCGACGAGCTCGTGCGCAAGAACATGGCTGCGGCTTCGGCCTTCCCCTGGGCTCACTAATTCCTTGGGCGGTAGGGGCGAGTCACGCTTCCCTGGCCGCCGGCTCGGCCGTTCGCTGAACAGTTGATTGGTTTGACGTATGACGACTTCTTATAAAACGATGGTGGTAAAGATCGGTTCGTCCACGGTGGTGGGCGCCGACGGCAAGGTCAACCGCGCCTTTATCGGCGGGCTTGCCGACCAGGCCGCAGCGCTGCGCGAGCTTGGCTGGCGCCTGGTCGTGGTGAGCTCGGGTGCCATTGCCTGCGGCTATCCCGTGCTGGGCTTCGACCGTAAGCCGGTCGGCGACCTGCCGAGCCTGCAGGCCTGCGCCTCGGCCGGTCAGTGCATCATCTCGTCGGCCTACGACGAGGAGTTCCATGCGCGCGACCTGCTCACCTCGCTCGTGCTGCTCACGCGTCACGACACGGCGCGCCGCACGTCCTACCTGCACGCGCGCGACGCCCTGCTTCGCCTTGTGGAGCTTGGCGTGGTGCCGGTCGTCAACGAGAACGATACCGTCACCGTCGATGAGATCAAGTTTGGCGACAACGACACGCTGGCGGCGCTTGTGAGCTGCCTGGTTTCTGCCGATCTGTGCGTGACGCTCTCGGACATCGATGGCCTCTACACCGCCAATCCGCACGAGGATCCCACGGCCGAGTTCGTCCCGGTCGTGCATAAGATCGACGCCAAGATCATCGCCTCGGCGGGCGATTCTTCCACATCGGTGGGCACGGGCGGCATGATCACCAAGATCCGCGCGAGCCGCATTCTCATGACGGCGGGCATTCAGAGCGTGATTTGCTCGGGCGAGGAGCCCGATGCGCTCGTGCGTCTGGCCCGCGGCGAGAGCGTGGGTACGCTGTTCGATCCGCCGGCGGAGCGCCTGGACATTGCGCCGCGCAAGCTGTGGATTGCACTGGGCGACAAGGCGCACGGCTCGGTGACGGTCGATGACGGCGCCGCGAAGGCGCTGGTCAGCCGCGGTTCGTCGCTGCTCGCGGTGGGTATTCGCGAGGTCGATGGCCAGTTTGCCGAGGGCGATGTGCTCGACGTGTGCGACCCGAGCGGCATGGTTGTCGCCCGTGGTATCGCCGAGGCCGATTCGGACGTGCTGGAGCTTGCCGCCGGCCGCCGCCAGGACCAGATTGCCAGCAACCGCCTGCTCGCAGACCTGGCCGAGAAGCCCGCGATCCATAGGGACAACTTGATAGTGTTTGCATAAAGAGAGGCAGCGCTGCGGCTCGTTTTGCCAGCAGTGCTGCCTCTCCTTTTCCGGCACTTGGGGACGTTCCTTATGTGCCGGCACTTTGGGACACTCCTTTGCTAGAAGATCTGGCGCAGGTCTCCGCGGTTGAGGGCTTCGTCGAAGAGGTGCTTGAACACCACGCTGCCGTGCAAGCCGTCGTGCTCGAACTCGTTGGTCACCCAGGCATGCGAGTTGCCCACGCGGCTGAGCGTATCGAGCTGCATGCCCGAGTCCACGTACATGTCATCGAAGTACACCGCGGCCTGCAGGGGCACCTCGTTGCACGCCAGGCGCTGCGGGTCGTAGATCTTGTCCCAGCTGGTGTCTTCCATCAGCAGGTCCATGGCGGGCTTGAAGGGCTTGAGCTCGGGCATCTGCTCGAACATCCACGGGAACATGGCCTCGCCGGTAAACATGAGCGGTCGCGTGAGCGTGTCGAACTCGGCACGATGGGCCTTCTCTTCTGCCGCGGCCCAGCGAATGGGCATGGTGTCGCCGTCGGCGTAGATGAACTCCTGAAGCGTCCAGTACAGCGGATTCGTGCGCGTGTTGGTGCGCTCGAAGGCGCGCATCAAAAAGCTGTCGGATACCGAGGCGCCGCAGGCCAGCGTGCCGTCGCCGTCAACAAAAGCATGATCGATAATCCAATGCATGCGCTCAAAGCTCGGCTTCATGCCAAAGTCGCTGCCCATGAGCTGTAGGCGCTCGACCGTCATTGGCGAGCCGTCGGGCAGTACGGGCTTCTGAGCCTCGAGCGCATCGGCCAGGGCTGCCACGCGCTCGACATCGGCGGGGTAACGGTCGTAATACTGCTGCGTCTTGGCGGCCATGCGCGGGAAGGTGTGCGCGTAGACCTCGCTGGCGCTCGCCGGCACGTGCGGAATGCCGCCGCAGGTAAAGCTTGCCGCCACGCCCTCGGGGAAGAGCGACAGATAGCTCAACGTCAAAAAGCCGCCGTAGCTCTGCCCGAGTGTGACCCAGGGCTTGCCGCCAAAGCCCACCAGGCGCAGGTACTCAAAATCGCGCACGATGGAGCTGACGAGGTGACGCTTGAGGAAGTCCGCCTGCGAGCGGGCCGCATCGGAGCCTGCCGCCTCGGCGCGCTCGCCCAGTGCGGCAATCGTGCGCCCGTCTACACAGCTGCTGCGCCCGGTACCGCGCTGGTCGGGCAGCACGACGCGGAAATGCTTGACGGCCTCTTCGATCCAGCCATCGCTTGTGGGCGACAGCGGACGCGGGCTCTCGCCACCGGGGCCACCCTGCAAAAAGAGAAGGAGCGGCAGGTCGTCGTTGATGCGGTCGGGTGCGCAAACCACACGGTAGAAGAGCTTGATGCTCTCGGGCGCGCCGGCGATGGGTGTCGGTATAGCGCCGCGGCGCATGGTGCTGCCGACGGCCAGGAGCATCGGCTCCAGGCCGCGCCAGTCGAGGGGGACGTCGATGCTGTGGTCCTCGACATACAGGCCGGGGACGTGGTACGAAGTGATGAGGGCCATGTGAGTCTTCCGTTCGTTGCGGTGTTTCGGGTTGACCAATTCTACCGCCGCGGGCGAGGCCATGCGCAAATCGGCTACCATGGTTGCAAACTTCTAGGAGAAAGGGCCGCCCATGTCGGTCGATATAGCCACGTATGTCCACGATCTTGCCGTTGCCGCTAAGGCAGCGTCGGCCTCGCTTGCCACGGCGAGCGACGAGCAGCGCCAGGAGGCCGTGCGCGCCATGGCCGCAGCACTGCGCAACGGTGTCGACTCCATCGTCGCCGCCAACGAGCTCGATATGTCCGCCGCGCGCGATGCGGGGACCTCGGCGGGGCTCCTCGACCGTCTGCTGCTGACGCCCGAGCGCGTCGAGGGTATGGCCGCCGGCCTGGAGAAGCTCGCCGAGCTGCCCGATCCTGTCGGCCGCGTGCTCGACCACCGCGTGCTCGCAAGCGGCGTGGACCTCACCCGCGTGAGCGTGCCGTTGGGCCTGGTCGCCATGGTGTACGAGGCGCGCCCCAACGTGACGGCCGACGCCGCGGGCATCTGCATCCGCACCGGCAACGCCTGCATTCTGCGCGGCGGCTCGCTGGCCTATCACTCGTGTGCCATGATTTCTGAGCTGCTGGCCGATGCGCTCGAGACCAAGGGCTTCCCGCGCGAGGCTATCTCGATGATCGAGTCCACCGACCGCGAGGCCACTGGCGAGCTCATGAAGCTCCGCGGTATTGTCGACGTACTCATTCCGCGCGGCGGTGCAGGCCTGATCCAGCGCTGCGTGCGCGAGTCGCTTGTGCCGGTGATCGAGACGGGCACGGGCAACTGTCATATCTACGTGCATGAGTCCGCCGACTTTGATAAGGCGCTCAACATTATCGTTAATGCCAAGACCCAGCGTGTAGGCGTGTGCAATGCCGCCGAGTCGCTGCTGGTCGACCATGCTGTGGCCAATGTGTTTTTGCCTGCGGTCGTTGCCGTGCTGCACGACCACGGCGTGCTCATTCACGGCGACGAGGCCACGTGCGCCGCATGCGCCGACGCCGGGCTTGCCGAGGGCGATGACTACGTTGCCGCGACTGAGGAGGACTGGGGTCGCGAGTATCTGGCGCTCGAGATGAGCGTGAAGGTCGTGGCGAACGAGGACGAGGCCATCGCGCACATCAACCGCTACGGCACGATGCACTCCGAGGCCATCGTTGCAGAGGACACGGATGCTTGCGAGCGCTTCCTGGACGAGGTCGATGCCTCGGCCGTGTATGCCAACGCCAGCACGCGCTTTACCGACGGCGGCGAGTTTGGCCTGGGCGCCGAGATTGGCATCTCGACCCAAAAGCTCCACGCCCGCGGCCCCTTTGCCGCCGAGGCCCTCACCACCTACAAATACAAGCTCCGAGGCACCGGCCAGGTCCGCCCCTAAACCCCTCGTAAACGAAAACCGCCACAAAGGTGCCTGTCCCCTTTGTGGCGGTTTTAGGTGGCGTGGGCGGTTAGGCCTGGAAGGTATCGCGGTCGGGGGCGAAGGACTGCATGGCCGCTATGGTGCGGTCAAAGAGCTCGGGGAGCTCCCAGCCCAACATCTCGGCGCCCTGCGAAATCACGTCGCGCGAGCAGCCGGCGGCAAAGCGCTTGTCCTTGAACTTCTTCTTGAGCGACTTGGTCGTAAAGTCCATAACGCTCTTGCTCGGGCGCATGATGACTGCAGCGCCGATCAGGCCGGTGAGCTCATCGCAGGCAAACAGGATCTTTTCCATCTGCAGCTCGGGTTTGGGCAGCGAGGTGTTGAAGTCCGACGTGTGCGTCTGGATGGCGCGAATGAGCTCGGGAGACGCACCTTCGCCCTCAAGAATCTCGGCAGCATAGATGGTGTGGTTCATGGGGTCGTCCTCATGCTCCTCCCAATCCAGGTCGTGCAGCAGACCGACGATGCCCCAAAACTCCTCGTTCTCGGGGTCGAACTCGCGCGCAAAGTAGCGCATAGTGCCCTCGACCGTCTCGCCATGGGTGATGTGGAACGGGTCCTTGTTGTGTTCGTTGAGCAGTTCGAACGCGCGGTCGCGGGTGATTCCGGCGGTAAGCGGCTCTGCCATAAGAGACTCCTTGTGCTCGTGGGTATCGATAAGAATGAATACTACTAGAACAAGAAAACCACCACAAAGGTGCCTGTTCCCTTTGTGGTGGTTTTTGGCGCGGATGGGTTAGTTGAGGGCGGCTCGGGCTAGGCGAGCTTCGGCGTCCTCCTCGGTGACGCCCAAGGCCACGGCGAACTCCTCGATGGAGCGGCGCTTGGCCTCCTTGAGTACGCGCATGTAGTAGGAGCTGGGCTTTTTATCGGCTTCCTCGGCCTGGCGAATGCGGTGCATCATGGTCTTTGCCACGCGGACTGTCTCGGGCGCGCCCAGCTTGAGCTGCTGCTTAAAGTGTGTCTCTTCAAGCGAGCTGTTGCGCTCGGTAAAGGTGTCGCACTCCAGCTCGTCATAGTGGCTCAGCAGATGCTCGGCATCTTGCTGAGAGATGGCGGCATGCAGACGGTCGGCCTGCGCCACGGGGTACATAAGGATCGTCTGCGCATGCCCCTGCTTGGCCTCGAGCAACAACATGGGCTGCGGCGTGTCGTCCCTAAAACCGACGACGGTGCAGACTCCCTGACCCGGATGAATGACGTGTTGACCGATTGAGAACATGCTACCTCCAACTTATACGAATTTACGTATGTCTAGAATAACACGCTGACGTGCGCAAATCCTCGCTTTATGCAGGAAAAGCACACAACTCCGATAGGTAAGAGTATTCGATAAAAGACACGGCTCGTTCACACCTTTATGCATTTTCAACGCGTGCATAATCTGCAGGCAGACCGGCATCTTTGAGTGAGTCCATACAAGCTGTAGTCAATTTTGTGCATATGCAATTTCGATTGGCTTTACCCTGCGACAGTGCCCGTCGCTTGTGATAGAGTGCTACAAACTCTGGCTTTTGCCCTACGAGCGACCAAGAGCTCGGGGGCTTTAACACAAGGAGGATCTATGCCCGAGAAGATTGAAGAGCTGGTACGCGCTGCGCTTGCTGCGGCCCAGGAGGCCGGCGACCTTTCCGCATTTGAACTTGACGATTGCGCTATCGAGCGACCGGCTGACACTTCTCATGGCGAGTGGACCTCTACCATGGCCCTGAAGTCCGCCAAGCTGGCCCACTGCGCCCCGCGCAAGATCGCCGAGGCCATCGTTGCCCATATGCCCGAGGATCCCGCGATCGAGAAGGTTGAGATCGCAGGCCCCGGTTTCATCAACTTCTACCTCTCCGTTGCCGTCAAGAATGCCATCTTTGGCGAGGCTCGCGAGAAGGGCATGGACTTCGCTAAGTCCAACGTCGGTGGTGGTCTGAAGACCCAGGTCGAGTTCGTTTCCGCCAACCCCGTCGGCCCCATGCACATCGGCCACGGCCGCTGGGCCGCGCTGGGCGATTCGCTCTGCCGCGTTATGGACCACGCCGGTTACGACATCCAGCGTGAGTTCTACATCAATGACCACGGCTCTCAGATGAACACCTTCGGCAACTCCATCAGCACGCGCTATATGCAGCTTGCCGACATCATCGCCAAGCAGGGCGTTGATATCGAGGAGGCTCACAAGCTGCTGATCGCCGACCGTGACGCCTTTGTTGCCGACGAGAACGACGAGCACCCCGAGACCCATCCGTATCAGGACAACTTTGCCGAGACCTTGGGCAAGGACTCTTACGGCGGCGACTACATCATCGACGAGGCCGCCGAGTTCTGGCGCACCGACGGCGATAAGTGGGTCAACGCCGATCCTCAGGAGCGCATGGAGAGCTTCCGCGAGCGCGGCTATGTAAAGATGGTCGATAACATGCGCGACCTCTGCCACGCCGTCAACTGCGACTTCGATCGTTGGTACTCCGAGCGCTCGCTGTACGTGAAGGACACCGAGGGCGAGACCGCCGGCACCTCCGCCGTCGACCGCGCTTTTGAGAAGCTCGACAAGATGGGCTACCTCTACACCAAGGACGGCGCCCTGTGGTTCCGCTCCACCGACCTGGGCGATGACAAGGACCGCGTCCTGATCAAGTCCGACGGCGAGTACACCTACTTCGCCTCCGACGTTGCCTATCACTGGGATAAGTTCCAGCGCGTCGACCACGTCATCGACATCTGGGGCGCCGACCACCACGGCTACATCGAGCGCGTCCGCTGCGTCTGCGACGCTCTTGGCTATCCCGGAAAGTTTGAGGTTCTGCTGGGCCAGCTCGTCAACCTGCTGCGCAACGGCAAGCCCGTCCGTATGTCCAAGCGCAAGGGCACCATGGTGACCCTGCAGGAGCTCGTCGACGAGGTCGGTTCCGATGCCGCTCGCTACACGCTCATCTCCAAGAGCTCCAACCAGATGGTCGACTTCGACATCGAGGCCGTTAAGAAGCGCGACAACTCCAACCCGGTGTACTACGTGCAGTACGCTCACGCTCGCGTCTGCTCCATCCTGCGCCGTGCCGCTGACGTAACGCCTGAGCAGGCCGACGAGATGGGCATGAAGGCCGTTGCCGCCAAGGCCATCGGTGAGAACGTCGATTACTCGCTGTTGACCGACCCGACCGAGCTCGCCCTTTCGCGTAAGCTCAACGAGCTCACCGACCTGATCGCCAGCTGCGCTCGCGACCGCGCCCCGTTCCGTCTGACGCACTTTGCCGAGGAACTCGCTGGTGACTTCCACAGCTTCTATGCTGCCTGCCAGGTGCTGCCGAGCGAGGGCCGTCCCGTCGACCCCGAGCTTTCGCGTGCCCGTCTGGCCGCTTGCGACGCCGTCCGCGTGACGCTCGCCCTGGTGCTCACCCTCGTTGGTGTCTCCGCTCCCGAGCAGATGTAAGCTACGGGTCATTTGACCGCGCAGGTTTGGTTTAACTGAGCCTTGAAAGTCCGATCTCCCATATGGAGGTCGGGCTTTTTGCGTTTGGTGAGACTATTTGGTTTGCTGGGAAATGCTACCAAATCGCAACTATACCGGTTTACGGGGCTGAATCGCCAACTGGCGACCATGGTGCCAATGGCAAAATTAAACCCGCAGGTAGATGGCTTATTGTTTCTAGAAAATGCAGGGCATGGTTGGCTTGCAGCATTCTGGCCCCGTAATCCGGCGTAGTTTTGAAAATTGTCCCTTGGGGACGGAGGAAAATGGATCATTTTTGTCTCGCGGAGGGGTGGCGGGATACCGTCCGCCACGAATTGGGCTCATCTCCTACGTTTGGACGCATATCCCGAACCATGCCGAAAAGTACGATATTAAAACCGCAGGTAGCAGACTCGTTGTTTTTGAAAAAACAAGGGTATGGTCAGGGGCTCGGGTGCAAACGTAGTAGATGGGCGCGATTTGTGGCGCGGCTATTCCGGGTGCCACGGCTTCACTCCTCTGGCGCGACATTTCAAGGCGCTTTTGAGGAGGAGTGTCCCTGATGACTGGGCGTTTAAGAACGTCCAATGACTAAGTTGCAGGTGGTTGCGGTTGTGTTACACTAACGCTGCGTATATGACGCAATCATCTCGATACAGATCAATGATGTCCGTCGTTTTGAACGGAACTAGACTGTTTAGCCGCCCTGAAGGTTTATGCAGGGAGCATGCGATCACAGGGCTTGAAAAGAAAGTTGAGCAAACACTGTGTCTGATCAACAGCAAGAAAACGAAATAACGACGACGCAGGCCGCTCCCGCTGCACCGGTTGCGTCGGACCAGGTCGCGGCGCCCGCGCAAGCCTCGGCTCCTGAGACGCCTAAGGCTGCTTCGACGCCTACGCCTGCAGCGGCTGAGAAGGCCGTGCCTGCAACTGGTGAGGAGGCTGCTCCGGCAAAGCCCAAGCGTACGCGCCGCACGACCAGGCCTGCCGCTGACGGCGAGGAGGTCACCAAGCCCAAGCGCCGTACCACGCGCACGACGCGCGCCAAGCGCACCGTTGCAGCTGACTCCTCGGCGCCGATTTCCGATGAGGTCGCACAGGCACGTGCGTTGGCGCAGATTAGCGAGGCTCAGGTGGTGCGCGCCCGCCGTCGTGCTGCCGAGCGCGAGGCCGCGGCTCTGACCGAGCTCGCAGCTCCGTCTGTGCCCGAGACGCCTGCCGCCGACCAGCCGACCGAGAAGCCGGCACCGCGCACACGCCGTCGCACGGCTGCTAAGGCCGAGCAGGTTGCTGAACAGGTAACCCCCGAGCTCACCGAGGCTTCGGTTCGTTCCGCGGCAGGGGAGGGCGCATCGCCTGCTGAGCCCGCTGCGCCTGTCGAGGCCAGCGAAGTTCCCGTTGTTGATCCGGCTTTGCGCCCGCACCGTCGCGGTCGCAAGCCCAAGGCCTTCGTCGAGGCAGAGAAGGCCGCAGCCGCAGCCGCAGCCGCTCGGGATGCTGCGGCGACCGCCGAGTCTGCAACCGCTGCCGACGCACTCGTCCAGGATGCTACGACTTCCGAGGCCGCTCCCGCCGATGTCGAGCCCGCCGACGTCCGTCCTGGTCGCAGCCATCGTACTGCTGCTAAGCGCACGTCCAAGGCCAAGGCTGCCAAGAAGGGTTCGTCCGAGGATTCCGCCGAGACGACCGCCGATGCATCGACTGATGCCGCCGAGCCCCAGGACGTCGAACAGCCTGCGTCCGAGAAGCCCAAGCGCGGTCGTAAGAAGTCCGCTAAGGCCAAGGCGTCCGAGCAGCAGGCTGATGTCGAAGCGCAGGTCGATTCCGGCGCCGAGGCCAATGACGCCGCTGCGGCCAATGCCGACGCCGCCGCAACCGATGGCGCCGCGCCCGCTGAGGCCGATGACAACGCTCGCCCCAACCGTCGCCAGCACAAGCGCAACGAGGAGCGCAACGAGCGCAAGGACGAGCGCAACAACGACCGTCGCAACCGCCAGCGCGATCGCAAACAGCGCAACAAGGAGCGTAACGCCGCCCCCACCGAGCCCACGCTTTCGCGTGAGGAGCTCGCTGCCATGAAGGTCGCCGAACTTCGCGAGAAGGCCAAGGAGTTCGAGATCGAGACCACCGGCAAGAAGAAAGCCGAGCTCGTCGAGGAGATCTACGTCACCGCCGCGAAGGCCGAGGGCTTCCGCGACATCAAGGGCATCCTGCAGATTCGCCCGGACAGCTCCGGCATCATCCATGCCCATGGCTACATGAAGTCCAACGACGACGCCTTCGTGCCCGCCTACCTCATCCGCTCCGCGCGCCTGCGCACGGGCGACGTCATCGAGGGCTCGCTGCGCCCCTCGCGTGGCGGCGACAAGCGCGCCGGCCTCGCCAAAATCACGACCGTCAACGGTCTGGACCCCGAGCAGATTCGCAACCGCCCCAAGTTTGGTGACCTCACCCCGGTCTATCCCAACGAGCCGCTGCGCATGGAGCACGGCAAGGACTCCATTACCGGTCGCGCCATCGACATCGTGTCGCCGATCGGCAAGGGTCAGCGTGGCTTGATCGTGTCCCCGCCCAAGGCCGGCAAGACCACGATCCTCAAGAAGATTTGCCAGTCTATCTCGATTAACAACCCCGAGGTGCACCTCATCTGCCTGCTCGTCGACGAGCGCCCCGAAGAGGTCACCGATATGCAGCGTTCCATCAAGGGCGAGGTTGTGGCGTCGACCTTCGATATGCCCGCCGACAACCACACTCGCGTGGCAGAGCTCGTCATCGAGCGCGCCAAGCGCATCGTGGAGCTGGGCGGCGATGTTGTGGTGGTGCTCGACTCCATCACGCGTCTTGCCCGCGCCTACAACTTGGCGGCGCCCGCCTCAGGCCGCATCCTTTCGGGCGGCGTCGATTCGGCGGCACTGTATCCTCCCAAGCGCTTCCTGGGCGCAGCCCGTAATATCGAGAACGGCGGCTCGCTCACCATCCTGGCCTCTGCCCTCATCGACACCGGTTCCAAGATGGACGAGGTCATCTTTGAGGAGTTCAAGGGCACCGGCAACATGGAGCTTAAGCTCGACCGCGACCTGGCCGACCGCCGCATCTTCCCGGCTATCGACCCCGTTGCCTCCGGTACGCGTAACGAGGACCTGTTGGTCGACGAGCAGATGCGTCCGTTTGTTTTTGGTCTGCGTCGCATTCTTGCCGGCATGAACAACACCGAGCGCGCAGCCGCATCGTTTATCAAGGGTCTTAAGGGCACCAACACCAACCAGGAATTCTTGGTGCGTTCGGCCAAAAAACACAGCGACTACGAGCAGACGTTCTAGGTTGTCATCCACACGCAGCGATAGCCATCAATGCGATAAAGGGTCGGGGCTTTGAGCCTCGGCCCTTTTCCATATCGCCGCTCCGCGCTTATTTTAACCACAAGACCGACGAGCAGCAGGTTTCCCGTTTCAATCCGACATCGTCGCTTGCAATCGACGGGGCGGTTTCGCATAATAGCTTTTAAGCTTCGCGACGGAAAACGCAGATGAAACGAACCATATACCGTTGCTTTGGGGCATAGCCCCGCTTCATCTTCTCTCGCGCAGCCAACTGAATGATGCGATTTGGGTGCTGGAAGATGGGGAGAGCTCATGGCTTCTTCTGATGCAACACAACGAGCAGTCCTTGCCGGACTTTCGTGCGGGATCGGCCTTGCCGCTCCCGTGGTTATGTATGCCGCGACGCTGCCGTTTTCATCGGTGAACGAGACGGTCGTGGCGGGTGCGGTTCCCTTCGCCGTGGGCGCGGTGGCGGGCGTGGGTATCTATGCCGCCTCGCTGGGTATCTCCGAGTATCGTGCGCAGCGTGAAGAGCGTCTGTTCCAGCCCGATGCCATGGGCGGTGCCGCCAATCTCAATCAGCATCAAAGCGAGTTCAAGACCGCCTCGATTCCAGCTCAGCAGCAGGATGCTACTCCTTACGCTGCGGCTTCTGCTTCTCAGGCTCAGTCGGAGCAGTCTACCTCGGCATTCCTTTCCGGCCTGACTGGTGCGTTCCAGCGCCGTCATGCCGATGATGGTGTCCCTACCATCGCTCGAGCCGCAGATGCTATGGACGAGGACGAGGCTTGGTCCATGATCGACAGTATGCTCGACGACGATTCGCCGGTGAGCTGCGACCCTGCACACTCGCGCGACGTCTATCAAGTCGCCATCGACGAGCTCACCAATGGCGGGCAGACCGGCTCCTTCAATCGCGACGACATCGCCGCCGCGGCACGCGCCGTGTCTGGCTCCCAGGCCGCCCCTGCGGGCAGCACGGCGGCTTTCGTGGCACTCGTTGCCAACGCGGCAGCCAATAACGCCTACAACGCTACCTCGGCGGACGCGAACGCTTCTGCCGACAATTCGTACGTTGATGAAGCCATGGCTGCGGACGAGGAGGCCGTTGCCGCCCGCCGTGCCGCCGAAAGCTCGCTGTGGGGCGCTCCTGCCCAGCAGCAGGCGGCCGAGGCTGCGCCGTACAATGCAAACCTCGCCAGCATGCCTATCATCTCCGGTGCCGCGGACATCGATCTCGATGACCTCGATGAGCCTGCAGCCATCACCGCATCGATTGATGCCCAAGATCGCATCGACACCGGCGACCTTCCGGACGCCTCGCTCGAGGTTGATGTCCCCATGGCCGATTACTCGGGCCACGAGGACATGTGGGCCGCCGCCACCGCGATTCTGGATGAGATTGACGAGCCTGCTCCTGTTGTAGCGCCCGCTCCCGTCGCTGCCCCTCAGCCTGCTGCCCCCGCCTATGTCGGCCGTCACAGCGCTGTGTTCCCCGAGGATACCGCCCGTATCTCGCGCGAGAGCATCGAGCGAGCCGAGGCTATTGCCGCCGGCATTATGGAAAATCGTCGTCACGAGCGCGTCAATCAGATCCTCGAGGAAGAGATCGAGCGCCTGCAGTCCTCTACCGCCAAGCGTACGGGCCGTGCCTATCTGAGCGTTATCGAGGGCGGTACCGCCAGCTTTGCGCCGCTCCGCGCGGAGGCATAACTTCTGCATGGTTAAGATCAATCGAAACTGGGCGGTCGTGACCTGCCTGATGGCGCTCTTGATCTGGGGCAATTCGCTGGTTCCCGGCTCGGGGTCGGGCTCGCTGAGCCTAACGGTTATGGAAGCTATTCGCTGTTTCTTGCACGGCGTGGGACTTCCATATGAATGGGTGACCAACTTTGTTGTTCGCAAGTGCGCGCATTTTTCCGAGTATATGGTGCTCGGCATCCTGGCAACGCACGCCTTTGATTTTGAGGGCCGGCGCACCTTTGACGTGCTGCTGCCCACGGCGGTGTTCCTGCTGCTGATTCCTTCGATCGACGAGACGATTCAGCTCTTTGTGCCGGGACGCGCCGGCATGATCACCGATGTGATGATCGACTGCTGTGGAGCGGCAACGGGCGTTGTGCTCCGATATCTCTTACGGTTGCTGATGCACGCCAAAAAAGCCGCCTAGGACGTATTGTTTGGTCCTAGGCGGCCTTTTTTATTTGAGGGCTTATATGAGGCGTGGTGGCGTCGTTCCATAGGTCGGATTTGCCGAGCACACCACGCCCTGTGGGTACGCCTGTTACTGAAGCGCCTGTGCGCCCAGGGCCAGGCAGCCCATAATGCCCTGCTTGCCCTCGAGGCTGTTGTTGACGATGTAGGTATCGATGTCGTTGACCTCGGGCGTGACGATGTAGCCGTTGAGCATCTCGGCGCACTTCTTGCGCGCAAGCGGCACGATGGGGGTGTGGTCGGCCACGCCGCCGCCGATGACGATCTTCTGCGGGGCATAGCACAGCGTGTAGGTCATGAGCGCCTGCGCCAGGTAGCCGGCGAGCAGGTCCATGGCCTCCGGGTCGTCGGCCATGTCTCCGGCGCTCTTGCCGTCCCAGCGCTTTTTGACGCTGGGGCCGGCGATGAGGCCCTCGAGGCAGTTGTCGTGGAAGGGGCAGGCGCTGTGCTCGCCAATGGTGTCGCGCGGGTCGCGCGTGACCAGGATGTGACCGGCCTCGGGGTGCATCATGCCGTGCACGAGCTTACCGCCCGAGAGCACACCGGCGCCCACGCCGGTGCCGATGGTCAGGTAGACCACATCGGTGAGGCCCTTGGCGCAACCAAAGGTGACCTCGCCCAGGCAGGCGACGTTGACGTCGGTGTCGTAGCCGCAGGGGATATTGAGCTCGTTTTGGATAGTGCCCAGCAGGTCAAAGTAGCGCCATGCCGTTTTGGGCGTCTCCAGGATCTTGCCGTATTGGGGCGAGGCAGGGTTGACTGCGGTGGGGCCAAAGGCGCCGATGCCCAGCGCGGCGATGCCCTTGTCGGCAAACCATGCGTTGACGGCCTCAACGGTCTCCTGCGGGGTCGTGGTCGCGATCTGCTCACGCTCCAGGACCGTACCGTCTGCATAGCCCGTGGCGCAGACCATCTTGGTGCCGCCGGCCTCGAGCGCTCCGATAAGCTGCTGCTCTGCCATAATGTTCCTCTTTCTGGGACGAGTTGCTCCTTCTTTAAAGTATAGCGCTCTAAAAAATAAATGAGGTCGCTATAAAAAGAAACCTCGTGACCCAACGGGTTCGCGAGGTTTCTTTAGTGCCTTTAGTTACTGGGTCGTCCTTACCCGCGCGGCTCGATTTTATCACGCAGAGACTTGAGGTTCTCCAGCGCCGCGTTGAGCGTCTCGTCTCGCTTGGCAAAGTGGAAACGAATCAGATGGTTGACGGGCTCGCGGAAGAAGCTCGAGCCGGGCACGGCGCCCACACCCACTTTAGACGCGAGATCCTCACAGAATTCGAGGTCGCTGTCATAGCCAAACTCAGAGATGTCCATCATGACGTAGTAGGCGCCTTGCGGCACGTTATGCTCAAGACCGATGCTGTCGAGTCCCTGGCAGAACAGGTCGCGCTTGGCGGTATAGAGGTCAAGGACCTCATCGTAATAGCTGTCGTCGAAGTTGAGGGCGGTGACGACAGCTTCCTGCAGGGGAGCGGCGGCACCCACGGTGAGGAAGTCGTGGACCTTTTTGATGCGCTCGGTGATTTCGGCAGGGGCGATAGTGTAGCCCAGACGCCAGCCGGTGATGGAGTAGGTCTTGGACAGCGAGCTGCAGCTGATGGTGCGCTCGAACATGCCGGGCAGCGTGGCCATATAGACGTGCTCGTGGGGCGCGTAGACGATGTGCTCGTAGACCTCGTCGGTGATGCAGTAGGCGTCGTACTTTTTGCAGAGGTCGGCGATAAAGGTGAGCTCCTCGCGCGTAAAGACCTTGCCGCAAGGGTTGGAAGGGTTGCACAGGACGATGGCCTTGGGGTCGTTGTCGCGGAAGGCTGCCTCGAGCGTCTCGCGGTCAAAGTCGAATGTGGGTGGGTTGAGCGGCACGTAGATGGGCTCGGCACCCGAGAGGATCGTGTCGGCGCCGTAGTTCTCGTAGAACGGCGAGAAGATGACGACCTTGTCGCCGGGGTTTGTGACCGTCATCATGGAGGCCATCATGGCCTCGGTGGAGCCGCAGGTGACCACGATGCTCTCGTTGGGGTTGATCGATATGCCCATAAAGTGCTCCTGCTTGGCGGCAAGCGCCTCACGCATGGCCTGGGAGCCCCAGGTGATGGAGTACTGGTGGTAAAGCGGCTTGGGGTCGGTGGCGATGGTGCTGAGGCTATCGAGCAGCTGCGCCGGGGGATCGAAGTCGGGGAAGCCCTGCGAGAGGTTGACGGCGCCGTACTTATTGGAGATGCGTGTCATGCGGCGGATGACCGAATCGGTAAACTTTGCCGTGCGATTGGAGAGTTCTTTCATGCTTGTCCTTTCGAACATCTGGGTGGGGCAAGTTTACTCCTATGAAAAGGGTGGGAATTGCTCGAAACGCACTCGAAAAACTCTTTTCAAAATTCTTGAAAATTGGGGCTTGCATCGCATGGCGTTCCTTGCAATAATAGTCGAGCGCGAAGCGCACAGGACACGGTGGGTGTAGCTCAGTTGGCTAGAGCGACGGGTTGTGGTCCCGTAGGTCGAGGGTTCGAGTCCCTTTACCCACCCCAGTTCTTGCTTCGTGTTGATATCGGGTCGTTAGCTCAGTTGGTAGAGCAGGGGACTCTTAATCCCAAGGTCCAGGGTTCGACCCCCTGACGGCCCACCACACGATATCTCCTCTAAAGTCCGGACAACGGACTTTAGCTTTGGGTCGTTAGCTCAGTTGGTAGAGCAGGGGACTCTTAATCCCAAGGTCCAGGGTTCGACCCCCTGACGGCCCACCCAAGGCATGTTAAAGCGACTAGCTTAGGCTGGTCGCTTTTTTGTTGACCTCGCATGGGGTCGAACCCGAAAGGGCGCGGAGCTGAGGAAACGCGTAAGCGTTTGTCAGCGCAGTGCGCAAGGCGCCTTGGCGCCGCAGCGGCCGCCTGCGAAGCAGGCTGACCCCCTGACGGCCCACCAAAGCATCGTAAAGCGACTGGCTTCGGCTGGTCGCTTTTTTGTTGACCTTACATGGGGTCGAACCCGAAAGGGCGCGGAGCTGAGGAAACTGTACCGTGATTCCCTTAGGGAAACACGGCTAAAGCCCCATAAACGTGCTCTCCTTATGAGAATTATGCTCACGGGGCTCGATGCATGTTGAGAAGTTGTGATCAAACTCAAAGTGAGAATCGATTTAGTCTGCTCGATAGTGCGATCCGAGACTTTCGGTTCGCTTACGCATGGCTTTGACCATCTCCGTTGCCAGCTGATTCTGCGATTGCAGGCGGGCGAGGGCTGCGATCTCGCTGTCTTTGGCATGCGGCTTGCTCAGCGCCGTTGCCTCGTCTTTCAGGCTTTCAAGCTGTTGCAGGGCCTTGGATAGACCTGCTTCGGTCCTGTTGATCATGCAATAGGTACTCATCGTGTGCTTAAGGCTGTGTGTCAGGCGTTCGGCATCTGTTGTGGCAATGCCATACTGAGGGAGGGCGATATCCATCGGAGCGGCCGCCTCGGGAGCGTCCAGCGCTGCTTGGGCTGCCGATGCGCCCGCGATGCGCCCAAACACGATGCCGTTGGCGCTTGACAAGCCGCCGATGCGGTCGGCGCCGTGCATGCCGCCTGTTGCCTCACCGCAGGCGAAGAGGCCCTCAATGCCCGTGTACGCGGTCATGTCGATCTTGATGCCGCCGTTAGCGGCGTGGGCATACATCGCAACGCGCATCTCGTCAGTCGGGGCGATGCCGTGCTCGTCTTGCAGCCAGGTGGCAAAGGTCTGCACAAACTCTGGGACATCCTCGCGAGGGAAGTCGTAGTGGAGTGCCAGGCCTTCGACACTTGTCTGATCGATGACGAGATCGATAGCGCGGGAGGCCAAGCGTGACGTGAAGGGACCATATCCAGAGCGCTGCTCGAGCAGGTCGTCCAGCTTGTCGTCGGCAATATCTACCGGCTGGTCTACATGTACGTAGCGCCAGGTTTTCTCGTTGAAGACCAGGTTGCGCTTGGGCTCGATGAAGCCGGGCATCATCTGCATGAACTCTATATTAGTAAGTGTTGCGCCGTGCGCCAGCGCGATGGCCTGCGAGGAGCTGAGCACATCAGCCGACGTAAGGCTGCGCTCGAACAGGCCGCTTGTGCCACCGGCTGCGATGATCGTGGCCTTGGCGGCAAAGGGCACGATTCGATTTTCGGTGAGGTCGTAGAGCACGGTTCCGGTTATTCTGCCGTTCGTGTCCTCAACAAGGTCGATAAGCTCATGGCGGGGGAGCAGGCGAATGCCGAGCGACTCGATCCGGGCTGTCAGAGCGTCCTCAAGGGGTTTGCGGGTGAGGCCGCGCCACATGCGCGTCTTGTGGTCAAAGCAGGGGATAAACTGCTTTTGCTGGGCGCTCTCGGCGCTTTGCGGACGCTGGAGCTCAACGCCCAGGTCTTGCTCGAGCCATTCAATTGCCTGGGGAATGCCGTGGACAAACGTCTGGACAAGCTCGGGGTCGGCGACGCCGCCACCAACGGTCTGGATGGTATCGATGAGGTCTTGTTCGTCGTCTTCGTTAACGGGTCCGATAAGCCCCAGGCCCCAGGTTCCGGGGAAGAAGCTCGATCCACTCATAGTCTTGCCGGCGCTTGCCACAGCGACGGTTGCGCCCGTGCGTGCCGCTTCGATGGCGGCGCAAAGGCCCGCAATGCCAGATCCAATTACCAGTACATCAGTCGATTCCATCGGATTCCTTTCTCGTCCGGCGCATTGTCGCATGGGTGATCGGCAATGGGGCCGCAAAGACTCGGCAAATCGGTAAAGGGCAAATATGGCAGGTGGGCGTCATGGACGTTCTGACGCTCCGTCTCATCACATCTCGTATTTCGCCCCAACTGATATATCGGCATTAGCTGCCCTGCGACAGCGTAAACAAAAAGAGCCGCTACCCCGAAAGGTAGCGGCTCCAAAGCTCAACTATGTGAGCATCGCGCGGGCGCGACTAGGCCTTGAGGGCCTCCTCGACGGCGACAGCGCAGGCGACGGTGGCACCGACCATGGGGTTATTGCCCATGCCGATGAGACCCATCATGTCGACGTGCGCAGGCACGGAGGAAGAACCGGCGAACTGGGCGTCGGAGTGCATGCGGCCCATGGTGTCGGTCATGCCGTAAGAGGCAGGGCCGGCGCCCATGTTGTCCGGGTGCAGGGTACGGCCAGTGCCGCCACCAGAAGCGACGGAGAAGTACTTCTTGCCAGCCTCGAGGCGCTCCTTCTTGTAGGTGCCAGCGACGGGGTGCTGGAAGCGCGTGGGGTTGGTGGAGTTACCGGTGATCGAGATGTCGACGTTCTCGTGCCACATGATGGCAACGCCCTCGCGGACGTCGTCGGAGCCGTAGCAGTTAACGGCAGCGCGGGGACCATCGGAGTAGGGGATGGTCTCGACGACCTTGAGCTCGCCCGTGTAGTAGTCGAACTGGGTCTTCACGTAGGTGAAGCCGTTGATGCGGGCGATGATCTGAGCGGCGTCCTTGCCCAGACCGTTGAGGATAACGCGCAGCGGCTTCTTGCGAGCCTTGTTGGCGTTCAGAGCCAGGCCGATAGCGCCCTCAGCGGCAGCGAAGGACTCGTGGCCAGCCAGGAAGGCGAAGCACTCGGTGTCGTCGGAGAGCAGCATAGCGCCCAGGTTGCCGTGGCCCAGACCGACCTTGCGGTCCTCGGCGACGGAGCCGGGAACGGTGAAGGCCTGGATGCCCTCGCCGATGATGGCGGCAGCCTCAGAAGCGGTCTTGGCGCCACGCTTGACAGCGAGAGCGCAACCGAGGGTGTAGGCCCACTCGGCGTTCTGGAAGGCGATGGACTGGGTGTTGTTGACGATCTCACGCGGGTTGAAGCCCTTGTCGGTGCAGATCTGCAGAGCTTCCTCGAGGGAGGCGATGCCGTTGTCGGCGAGGCACTTGTTGATCTTGTCAGCGCGGCGCTCGTAACCTTCGAACGTAACAGTCATAGTTATTTCCCTCCCTTTCTACTCGTGAACCGGGAACACGCTGGCGACGGAGTGAGTCTCCTCGTCGGTGCGCGGGTCGATGTACTTGGCAGCGTTCTCCCACTGACCATAGTGGCCCATAGCGCCAGCGATGGCCTCCTCGGGGGTCTTGCCGGCCTTGACGGCGTCGGTGAACTTGCCGAGGTTCAGGAACTCGAATGCGATGATCTCGTTCTTGTCGTTGAGAGCCATGCGGGTGACGTAGCCCTGAGCGAGCTCGAGGTAACGAGCGCCCTTGGCCTTGGTGCCGAACATGGTGCCGACCTGAGAGCGAAGGCCCTTGCCGAGGTCGTCGAGGGAGGCGCCCACGGGCAGGCCGCCCTCGGAGAACGCGGTCTGGCTGCGGCCGTAAACGATCTGCAGGAAGATCTCGCGCATAGCAACGTTGATGGCGTCGCAGACGAGGTCGGTGTTGAGGGCCTCGAGGATGGTCTTACCGGGAAGGATCTCGGAAGCCATGGCGGCAGAGTGGGTCATGCCCGAGCAGCCGATGGTCTCAACGAGGGCCTCCTCGATGATGCCGTCCTTGACGTTCAGCGTGAGCTTGCAGGCGCCCTGCTGAGGTGCGCACCAACCCACACCGTGCGTAAGACCGGAGATGTCGGAAATCTCCTTAGCCTGGACCCACTTGCCCTCCTCGGGGATGGGTGCGGGGCCGTGGTATGCACCCTTGGCAACGGGGCACATGTTCTCCACTTCCTGTGAGTACTGCATGCCTCTCCTCTCTATCGTGTTGGCGTCCCGTCTGGGGGTCGTGGCTGGCGATTGCCGGGCGACCCTTCGAAAGGGACATGACATGCAGCCCCTATAATACCGCGAAATGCACGGAATATTCGGCGAACGGCTCAGTTTTCGTAGCGAGAAGTCCGGAAGTTTAAATTGAAACGGTTTAACTCTATGTTCTGTGGTCGCGAACTTCCGTAGAGGGGGTTCGTCTTGGGCAAGCTTTTGGTCAGCTCTTGTAAGCGTTGCAGGGGCTGACCTGTTGCAACGGTGCCGTTCGCCGCCTATTTACTGCCTTTGGCCGCGCGAGTCTATTGTTTTGCGTGGATGTTTTGATGGCACGCTTCAATCGTGCTGTATTGGATGGCAAGCAGATCCCGGCGAAGGGAGCGCCATGCAGCGCGTTTGGAGAACGGTTACCGGCTTTTACCATGTCTGTGCCCGCGGTACGGGCAAGCAGCTCATCTTTGAGGGCGATGAAGACCGGTGGGAGTTTTTGGAGTTGATGCGCGACTGCTGCCGGGAGGCAGGCGTCACGGTTATCGCTTGGTGTCTTATGGGCAATCACGTGCATCTGGTGCTGGCAGATTACGAGGACGCGATGAGCGCGGCGATGCACCGGCTGCTTTTGACGTACGCGCGGCGGTTCAATAAACGCACGGGGCGCACGGGTCATCTGTTCCAGAACCGTTTTGACCGGCGCTCGCTCGATACCGACTGGCAGGTGATGGAGGCTATTCGCTCCGTACACGCCGATCCACAGGAGGCGGGCGTTGGCCTAATCGAGCGTTATCCCTGGAGCAGCTTTGCGGAGCATTTGCGCGCTTACGACGGTGACGCGGCTGATGTCGCGAGGGGATTTTCTGATCCTTCTTGCGTGCTTGAGCTCTTTGAGTCTGTCAGGGGGTTTCTGGATTATTCTCTGTCAATGCCCGATGGTTCCGATCCGGTGATTCACGATATGGATGAGACAGAGTGGGAGCGGCGTGCGTTTGCCGACAAGATGGCGAAGCGCCAGGGTGTGCCGCTCAACAAACTCAAGACCGTAGCACCCTCGCGGCGAGATGGAATCATTTTCGCCCTGCACGATGTCGGCTATACGGTGCGCGAGATCGAACGATATACGGGAATCAGCAAGAGTACCGTCTCTCGTATCGTGCGCGCTTATGTTCGGGTGAATGCTCAGGCTGAGGGCTCGGAATAGAAAATGGCCGAACCACTCTTGTCAAGCGATTCGGCCAACAAAATTCTTAAGATTTGGGACAAATACTACTGATTATTTTGTCCCGTGAGCATGCCGTCGAGGGTGCGCCAGGCGAGCTCGGCGCATTTGACGCGGGCGGGCATGTGCGAGATGTCCTGGAGCTGGGCGGCCTCGTCCAGATCTTCCAGGTCCTCCTCGGAGAGCTGTTCGCCGCGGATCATGGCGAGGAAGAGCCCTGCCAAGCGACGCGCTTCCTCGACCGTCTCGCCGGTGATGAGGTCGGCCATGATGTCGGCGCTGGCCTGACTGATGGCGCAGCCGTGGCCGGTAAAGGAGGCCTCCTCGATCACGCCGTTCTCGACACGCAGCTGCAAGGTGAGCTCGTCTCCGCAGCTGGGGTTGATGCCGTCGTGCTCGTGCGTGGGAGCATCCATCTCGTACTTATAGTCGGGGTGCGAGTTGTGCTCCATAAATGTGGTGGAGGTGTACAGATTACCCATTGAATGTGCTCCAAACGTGATGCAGGCCGGCGATGAACTTGTCGATGTCGGCCTTGTCGTTGTAGAAGGCCACGCTGGCGCGGCAGCAGGCAAGGTTCTCGACGCCCAGCCAGGTGAGCAGCGGCTGCGCGCAGTGGTGACCGGCGCGGATGCAGACGCCGTCCATGTCCATGATGCTCGCGACATCGTGCGGGTGGATGCCCTTGACATTAAAGCTCACGACACCGTGGTGGTTATCCCAATAGATTGAGCCGATGATCTGGACAAAGTCGAGCTGCATGAGCTCGCCCATCAGGTAGTGGACGAGTGCCTGCTCGCGTGCCTGGATGTTTTCGTAGCCCACCGTGTTGACGAGGTAGTCGAGGGCGGCGCCTGTGGCGAAGATGCCGGCGGCGTCCTGCGTGCCGGCCTCGAACTTCTCGGGGACGGGAGCCCAGACGGCGTCCTGCTCAGTAACCGAGTCGATCATCTCACCGCCGGTAAGCATGGGCGGCATGGCGTTGAGCAGGTCCATCTTGCCCCACAGCACGCCGATGCCCATGGGGCCCATGGCCTTGTGCGCACTAAAGGCAAAGAAGTCGGCGCCCAGGTCGGCCACATCGACCGGCATGTGCGGCAGCGACTGCGCGCCGTCGACGACCAGGTAGCCGCCGTACTTGTGCACGAGTTTGCCGAGGTTCTTGACCGGGTTCTCGACGCCCAGCACGTTGGAGACCTGTCCCACGGCTAGGATCTTGGTCTTGGGACCCACCTTGGCAAGAACCTCCTCGGTGGTGAGCTGGCCGGTCTTGGTGGGGTAGAGGTAGACGAGCTTGGCGCCGGTTTCGCGGCAGACCTGCTGCCACGGAATCAGGTTGGAGTGGTGCTCCATAATGGTGATGACGACCTCGTCGCCCGGTTCGAGCACTGTGGGCGCAAAGCTCTTAGCGACCAGGTTGAGCGACTCGCTCGTGTTGCGGGTGAAGACGACCTCGTTGGCCTGTGAGGCGCCGATGAGGTCAGCGATCTGCTGGCGGACCTTCGCGATGGCGTCGGTGGCCTCGACGGACAGCGAGTACAGGCCGCGCAGGGGGTTGGCGTTCATGCGCTGGTAGAAGTCGCGTTCGGCGTCGAGCACACGGGCAGGGCGCTGCGCGGTGGCGGCGCTATCGAGGAAAGCGATCTCGGGGTGCTGCTGGAACAGCGGGAACTGGCCCTTGTAGGGGTTGGTCTCGATGTCCACGGTGGGCCAGCCGCGCGAAGCCTCGTCGCTGGCGTCGAGCTCCATGGGCTCGGGGGCGGTACAGGTGTCGCATTTAACGTGCTCGGTGTCGATCATGCGAGCTCCTCTTCAAAGTTGTCGATCAGGTTGTTGCCTAGGCGGACGACGGCGGCGCGGGTGCGCTCGTCGGTGGCGGAAAGCGCGGCGTCCTCCAGCTTGGCGCGGATGAACAGGTCCTCGGCGGCGTTTTGGTCAAGGCCACGGCAGGCGAGGTAGAACAGCTGCTCGTCGCGGACGTGACCGATGGTGGCGCCGTGGTTGCCGGCGACGTCGTCCTCGTCACAGAGAATGACGGGAACGGTCTTGTTGTCGACGCCCTTGTTGGCCAAAAGCACCGTCTCGCGTTCGGTGCCGGTTGCACCCTTGCAGCCGTGCACGAGGTCGATGGTGCCACGGTAGACCTTCTTGGACGTGCCGGTCAGCACGCCGTTGGCGTCGATCTCGCACTCGGTCTTGCGACCGCGGTGGCGCAGCTCGTAGTTAAAGTCGCGCACCTGCTCGCGGGCGCCCAGGTAATCGGTATCGATGGTCACCTTGGCGGTGTCGCCCAGCAGGTCGCCGGCAAGGCCGGTGGCGCTGGCGCCGGCACCCAGGACGGTGTGCTGCACGTTGACGCGCGCGCCCTCGTCCAGGAACAGGCCGGTGTCGTCGAGTGCGATCCAGCTGTCGTCGAGTGTCTGCGCGCAGGTCACGTTGACGGTGGCGTACTCGTGGGCGCACACGCGTAGCACGGAGCCCACGACACCCTCGCCGGTAACAGGAGAGTCTAGGGCAATATGCAGGTCGAGCGTTGCCTGCGGGCGAGCGACGATGTCGATGGCGGCGATGGCCGCGGCGGCATCGACACCGCTCACACGCACGGTAACCGTGGCGTGCTGGTATGCGGGCACATCGATGACGATGCGCTTGGTAGCGTGCTCGGCCAAGTAGGCGTAGGCAGCCTCGCCCATGCCGGTTTCGAAGGCTTCAGCAGGGGAGAGCTCCTCCTCGAGCTTGATGGCGCCGGCCTGGTAGACGGAGGTGGCGGGCACGTCGAGCTCGGTCTCGGGCGTGATGCGGGCGCGGTCGGCGGCATCACCGGGGGCGGAGGCGCGGCGCTCGGGGAAGCGCTCGGCCATGGCGTTCATGGCGGTGCCAAACGCGTCGGCAGCGCCGGAAAACTGCTCGCCCAAGCCTTCGACCTCAACGGCCTCCGCGGGAGCGGCGGCAAGCTCGTCAGAGAGCTCGAGCTTGGTCTGATTCATTTTCAACCAGCCCCAGGTTGCTGCGGGCATCGCGTTGACCTGCTCGAGCGTGGTAGCAGCGGCGTTGGTTTCCTGTTTCATTATCCGATCGCTCCTTCCATCTCGAGCTTGATCAGGTTGTTCATCTCGACGGCGTACTCCAGCGGCAGCTCCTTGGAGACCGGGTTGGCAAAGCCGTTGACGATCATGGTGCGGGCCTCTTCCTCCGAGATGCCGCGGCTCATCAGGTAGAACACCTTGTCGTCGCCGATGCGGCCGATGGTGGCCTCGTGGCCGATGTCGACGTTCTTGGCGCGGATGTCCATGGCGGGGATGGTGTCGGAGCGGCTCTGGTCATCGAGCATGAGCGACTGGCAGCTCACGGTTGCCTTGGAACCCTCTGCCTTGGGCGTGGCCACGATAGAGCTGCGGAAGGTCTGAATGCCGCCGCTCTTGGAGATACCTTTGGTCTCGACGGTTGCCGAGGTATCGGGCGCGTTGAGCACGACCTTGCAGCCGGTATCCAGGTTCTGGCCGGCGCCGGCAAAGGTGATGCCGGTAAAGCTCGAGCGGGCGCGGCGGCCGTTGAGCACGCTCATGGGGTAGAGGTAGCCCACGTGGCTGCCGAAGGAACCGCTGATCCACTCGATATCGCCGTCCTCGTCCACGCGCGCACGCTTGGTGTTGAGGTTGTACATATTCTTGGACCAGTTCTCGATGGTCGAGTAGCGCAGATGTGCACGCTTGCCCACAAAGAGCTCGACGGCGCCGGCGTGGAGGTTGGCCACGTTGTACTTGGGCGCTGAGCAACCCTCAATGAAGTGCAGGTCGGCATCGTCCTCGACGATGATGAGCGTGTGCTCAAACTGGCCGGCGCCCTTGGCGTTAAGGCGGAAGTAGCTCTGCAGCGGGAAGTCCAACTTGGTGCCCTTGGGCACGTAGACAAACGAGCCGCCCGACCATACGGCGCCGTGCAAGGCCGCAAACTTGTGGTCGGTGGGCGGGATGAGCGTCATAAACTTCTCGTGGATGAGCGGTTCCCACTGTGGATCGTGCAGGGCCTCCTCGATGCCGGAATAGACGATACCCATCTTGGACGCGGTGTCCTGCATGTTGTGGTAGACCAGCTCGGAGTCGTACTGCGCGCCGACGCCCGCCAGGTAGCTGCGCTCGGCCTCGGGGATGCCCAGGCGCTCAAAGGTGTTCTTGATGTCGTCGGGCACCGACTCCCAGTCGTGCTTTTGGTCGGTGTTGGGCTTGACGTAGGTGACGATGTTGTCCATGTCCAGGCCCTCGATGGAGGGGCCCCACGTCGGATCGGGGAAGCGGTTGAAGATCTCGAGGGACTTGAGGCGCAGGTCGAGCATCCACTGCGGTTCGTCCTTCTTGGCGCTGATCTCGCGCACGATGTCGGGCGTGATGCCGGCGTCGAGGCGCTCGAATCCCTCCTCGCCATAGGTGAAGTCGTAGAGGCTGCGGTCGATGTCCGCGACCTCGGTGCGGTTCTTGGTCATTACGTCGCCCCTTTACGCCTGCTGCTCGGCAGCGGCGGCCTCGGCCTGGGCGCGCTGCTCGGCGGCCTCGCGCTCAAAGGTCTCAAAGCCGTTCTTGTCGATCCAGGGGATGAGCGAGGCGTCGTCCTCGCGCACGATGTGACCCTTGACCATAACGTGGACGCGGTCGACATCCAAGTGCTCCAGGATGCGCGTGTTGTGCGTGATGATGAGCATGGAGCCGTCGCAGCTCTTGCGGTAGGCGTCCATGCCGTGGCTGACGGTGGAAAGCGCGTCGACGTCCAGGCCGGAGTCGGTCTCGTCTAGGATGGCGAGCTTGGGCTGCAGCAGCAGAAGCTGGAGCATCTCGACCTTCTTTTTCTCGCCGCCCGAGAAGCCCACGCCCAGCTCACGGTTGAGGTAGGAGGTATCCATGTTAAGCTCGGCCGCGAGCTCCTTGACGCGACGTCGGAACTCCTTGCCCTTCATCTCCAGGCCGGGGCGGCCGGCGATGCTGGCGCGCAAAAAGCTCGACAGCGGCACGCCCGGGATCTCGACCGGGGCCTGGAAGCTCAGAAACAGGCCGGCGCGCGAACGCTTGTCGGTGGTGAGCTCGGTGATGTCCTGGCCGTCAAAGACGATACGTCCGTCGTTGACCGTGTAGACGGGGTCGCCCATGACCAGGTGGCCGAGGGTGGACTTGCCGGCGCCGTTGGGGCCCATCAGCACGTGGGTCTCGCCGGCGGCGACGTTGAGGTTGACGTTGTGGAGGATGGTCTTCTCGTCCACGGAGGCGGTCAGACCTTCGATGGAAAGCAGCGGATTTGCGCTCATGCTGTCCCTCTCTGTATATGGTGTACTCATAGGTGTGCTAAACCCTAGGAATCTTCTCGGAATAAAGTTACTATGGGTTCGGCGTTAGTCAAGGGAAAACCCGACTAATCCACTCGACTTTTCAAATTCTGGGACAAAATAACCTGTTGTGTTTGTCCCACTTACTTAAGATTTGGGACAAACAAACCTGGTTATGTTGTTCCAGATGCGATGGGAGGGTAGGTATGCTCATTTCTTCTAAGGGCCGCTATGCCCTCCGGTTAATGATCTATATCGCGGCGCTGGGTGACGCCGAGGGCAAGATTGCTTTGCGCGAGGTTGCCGACCGTGAACATATCTCGCAAAAGTATTTGGAGCAGCTGGTTCGTCCGCTCATGAAGGCGGGCCTGCTTAAGAGCGTGCGCGGCAAAGGCGGTGGCTACATGATGGCCAAGGACCCCGCCGAGGTGCGTGCTGGCGACATCCTGCGCGCTGTCGAGGGCAGCACGGCGCCCGTGGCGTGCGACGGCATCGACAACAGCTGCACCCGCAGCGATTTGTGCTCAACCGTCAAGTTCTGGCGCGGCCTGGACGACGTGATCGAAAAGTACGTCGACGGCGTGACGTTGGCCGACCTGGCCGCCATCCCCGAAGTCAACTTCAACATCAAGCTGTAGGTTTAGCGCAATTCCTTAAGATTTCGCGGAGGGTTGTTGCCGTTTACCGAGGGGTTGTTGTGCAACAACGGGTGAGCTGCAATACTTAATTCTATCTTTGCAAACTGCACTTTAACTACACCAATGCAGGGAGGATCTTATGCAGCCCAAGCATTCTGCTATTGTCGCGGGCCTGACGCTGGCGCTTTCGTTCGGCGCCGTTTCCGCGCCGGCACCCGCCGCTGCCGAGGAGCCCACGCCGGGCGTTGCCTCGGATGCGACCGATATCGATAAGGGTCTCTATACCCAGCAGTCCTTCTCGGGCGTGCTGAGGTCGGTCCAGGGCGTTTCGTTTGTTAACGTGACCCCCGAGATGAAGTACTTTACCAAGTACGAGAGCCACGGCAACTATAACCAGGGCTTTTCGTATGGCGACGGCTATAACGCGCTGGGTTATTACCAGTTCGACCGCCGATGGTCGCTCATTCCGTTTATGAAGCAGGCCTACAACTACAACCCCGAAAAATACAGCATGCTCAAGGATGCGATTGATCGAGGCAGCGAGATTTCCAACGCGAGCAATGCCATGTACGAGAACGGCCAGCTCACCGAGCTGGGCCATATCGCGCAGGATGCCTTCCAAGGTGCTTATAACACCGACCCTGTTGAGTTCTCGGCTCTGCAGGATGCGTATGCGTACAACTCGTACTATGCGGTGACCGAGGCGTGGCTCAAGAGCGGCCTGGGCATTGATATTTCGGGCCGTGCCGATTGCGTTAAGGGCATGGTGTGGAGCATCGCCAACATGTGCGGCACCGGTGGTTGCAGGGACTTCTTCCGTTGGGCAAACCTTTCTAACAGTATGACTGATCGCGAGTTTGTGACGGCGCTTTCCAACAGTGTGGTCAATAACGTGGCGACCAAGTATTCGAGCCAGCCCCAGTATCATGAGGGCTGGAAGAACCGCTACCGCAACGAGCTGAAGGACTGCTTGGTTTATATCGCCGAGGACGAGGCCGCTGCCGCTGCGACGCCCGTGCAGCCCGAGCCTACGCCGGCGCCCTCGCCGACGCCTGATTCGAATGACGACTCGAGCGACGATGCCAACGATGACAGGATGGATGCGCCCTCGACCGGTGCTGACGGTGATGGCTCTGCTGATGGCACTACCAACAACGGCTCCACCTCGAACGGCTCCGATTCAAACGGCTCTGCTGCGGGCGATTCGTCTTCAAGCTCTGCCGGCAATACGGACAGCGACGCTTCTGGTTCGACCGGCGCTGGCACCTCTAACCCATCCACCGGCTCGATCGATTCGTCCGTTGGCACCGGCTCTAACAACGGCTCCGGCTCTGACGCAAACCCTGGTTCCGATGCTTCCAAGGATGACTCGAATAAGGCGCCGGACGTTCCCGTTGCTTCGCCGGACAAGAAGCCTTCTTTCTCCGAGCAGCTTGGTTCTACGCTGGGCTCTTCGCTGATGGCTGGCGTCAATAACGGCTCGACCCAGAACAAGGGCAACTCTGATCAGGTTTCCACGGAAAAGATCGAAGCCGCAAAGGGCGACTCCAAGGACAAGGCTTCCGAGAAGACCGAATCCGATAAGGGTTCTAGCTCTGAGGAGAAGAGCGACAAGTCCGAACAGAAGAAGGACGAGGATAAGAAGTCTGAATCTGAGGAGAAGGACAAGAGCAAGGCCGAGGGCGAAAAGAAACAGTCCGAAGACGACGACAAGAGCGGTGCTGACAACCAGGTCCAAGAGCAAAATGACTCCAAAACGGTGACCACCACGACCACGACGACTACAACTACCAAGTCCTCGGGCGGCAACATGCCCAAGACGGGCGATCTGATTGTGATGGCGAGCCTTGCCAGTGCAAGCTTGGCCACACTGGGCGCTACGTCTATCGTAAGTGGTAAGCATAAGCTCGATCAGCAGAAGAAGGCTTCTGGGGAGGACGGCTTGGAGGAGTAATCTTCCAGATCGTTTTCTATAAGAGTTTGGGACGGGGTCCGGTGCGGCGGCATCGGCCCCCCTTTTTTTTGTTGTGCAACGATTTGTTATGCCCCCTCGGGGGGCTGTTGCTACCGCTGCCCGAAACGTTTGCATGTCGATATTGTTGCGCTCTACCCGCTCGCTACAATGGGCATCGTGCTGCGTTAGAAGGAGAGTTTACGGTGTCTGAACAGGTGAATTGTGGTTTTACTCATGCGTTTGGTGCACGGTTGCTCAATCATGCGGATAGCGCAGCTCTACCGGTTGATGCACACGACTTTTCCGATGCAATCAATCGGTGTTTACTCGTCGATAAGACTATGTTTATTGCCGATATATTGGACAGTGAAGCACCTGTTGCGCTTTGCTGTCGGCCCAAGGGTTTTGGCAAGAGCATGAATTTATCGATGCTCAAGTGCTATTTGGAACGACCTGATCGCCGGCTGCCGGATCGAAGCCTGTTCGCTGGTACCCAGATTTGGCAGGCGGGCGGCGGTCGCTATCGTGATGAGTACGCGAGTTATCCGGTCATCATGCTCGACTTTACAGCTGCCGCTTCGAGGCATGGCGCTGGTGCTGCGGCAGCAATTCGCGGGGCTGTCGTGCGCGAGTGCGCCCGATTACTGCCGCTGCTTGCCGCGCCTGATCTGTCAAGACGTGAGGTTCGTCTTATCGAGAGGGCGGCGCGTGGGGTGGCCAGCGATAAGGAGATCGATGCGGCGCTTGGCGTGCTTATTAAACTGCTCCAGGCAGCTTTCGATGAGCAGGTTGTTCTTCTGATAGACGACTACGACGCGGTATGTCCAAAGCGTTTGGACGCTAAGGACGACGGTAGCGTGGATTCCCTAGAGTCGCTCAGCCGAATGTTGTTCGACACCATTGCCGATGCCGGCGACTCGTTGCGATTGACGTGTCTGATGTGCGAACGCCCCGGTCATGCCGAGTTTGCGTTGTCCCAACGTGGGGTTTCCTATCGGTCGGCGACAGCGTTGTCGAGTTGGTGTGATCGATGGTTCGGTTTTTCGGACGACGAAGTCCAAGTGCTGTTGGATTGCATCGGTCGCAACGGCTGTCTGGATGACGCGCGTGAGTGGCTCGAGGGCTATCTGCTTGGTGGTTTTTATTGCTCGAGCCCGGAGCGCGTGGTGGACTACGCACATCGCGGTTGCGTCGCGCCCGTTCGGGCAGATCTGTATGGTTACGCCGACCGTCTGAGCGCATGCGTCGGCGACTGGAATCTCATGCGCCTGTCCGCATTGTTCGATTTACTTGAGGCGCATGGGTTTATTGAGGTGCCAGTGCATGTGCATGCCGAGGAGGCCGATGCCGCCAAGCCCGAAGATATCTGGACAGCGCTGTATCTGTCTGGATTTCTTACGACGGACATGACGGGGCATTCGGAAAACGGCGCGTGCCTTCGTTCCCTGCGTCTGCCTAATAACGAAGTGCGTCAGGCGCTCCGTCTTGTAATTCTGGAATGGTTTGAGTGCGCCGTTGAGGACGTTGGAGTTATCGACTCGTTCCATGACGGGCTGTGTCGAGGAGACGAGGACACTGTAAAGCAAGCTTTGAGCTGTGCTATCAGCGATCTGGGCATCGATGTGGGCCAATCAGATATGCCGACAGCCTATCATCTGGCGCTTCAGGGGCTCTGCTTTGGACTGCCCGGCTATTGCAATCCCAGCTCCAAGCGAAGTGGCGTCTCGGATCGCTGGGATATCCAGGTGATTCCCACCGGTCGGGTGTTTGACGTGGCCGACACGCTCGGCATGCTCGATGAGCGACCGCTCATTACGGTCAACATGTTGTACGACCCTGGCGTCGATGCCCTGGGCCTGGAACTGTTGGCGGTTCAGGCGCTGCTCGACATAGAGCGCGACGGCATCGATGATATCCGCGTGCCGCGCCCCGCCGTCGGGCGCATGCGTTGGGGCTTTGGCTTTGACGGTCAGCGTGTGTCCGTGGTGTGTCAACGACTGTAGCGGCGGGCGAAAGCCCTTTACTACTCGGCGTCCTTCAGGGGCGGCATGGGCTTCCAGTTGGGATCCTTAACGATCTTGCGGGCGTCCTTCATGCCGCGGCGCAGCGCCGGAATGCCGGTCTTAAAGCATTTGTCGACTGCTGCCAGACGAATGAACTCCTTGCAGAAGGTCGCGGCATTGCCCAGACGGAACAGCATGGGGTGGTAGTCACCGTAGATCTGCATATAGCGAGCGAGGAAGCCTCGGTTGCGCATGATGTAGTAGCGGTTGGTGTCGCTCGTGGAGTTGAGCTGGCGCTTACCGGCGATGTCCCAGTTAGAGACGGCGCGGGCGCGCTTGAGCACCACGTCGGCGACCACGGCGGCGGGGAAGTGCTGGCTGGCTACGTAACCGTAGCAGGCATCGTCGCCGTAGATAAAGAAGCGCGCATCGGGCAGGCCAATCTTGTCGACCACGCGTCGCGAGAACATGCCGCCCTCAAAGCACAGCTGGTTCATGGAACGGTAGCCCTCGGGACCCAGATCCCACTTGGCGATGGGGTTGGGAATGCCGAGCGAAAGGATGAGCTGGTACTGCCAAAAGAAGGCGCCGCCGTCAAAGTCCAAGCGCGAACCCTGGATAACATCGTAGCGGTCGGTCCACTTGGCAAGACGCTCGATGCCTTCGGGGATGACGAGCACGTCGTCGTCCATGACCCAGAACCACTGGGCGCCCAGGTCGTATGCGCATTTAGTGCCGGCGGAGAAGCCGCCCGCACCGCCGCCGTTTTCGAGCTGCGGGGCGTAGATGACACGGTCGGTGCCGCCCTGCGCGTCGGGCTGCTCGGTGTCGATGCCCCACAGGTTGGCCAGGCGCTCGTTGAATGCGGTGCACATGGCCTCGGTCTCGCGCGAATTCTCGTTATCGATAATCACGATGCGCCAGGGCGTTGCCGTGAGCTCGGTCATAGAGTCGAACAAGTTGGCCAGGAGTTCCTGGCGCTTGTACGTAACGACGACGATGGCGAGCTTATCGATGGGGGCGGGGAGGGTTGAAGGCATGGGGCAATATATCCTTTCACGCGCGGCGCGCATGCGCTGCACGGAAGCTATCGAATACGTCCTTGGGACTGTCCTATTGTAAAGGCTCGGCGCACTTTGACGGCAAGCTTTGAATAAAACGCAGGAACCTGCCACGGGCCCGCCGCATGACGTGCGGCTACTTTGCCCGCAAGAGGCTCCATAGATTATATAAACGCACGCTGGCGCGCTAACCCTTTGATACCATGAAACGACAGGTATTTCCTAAGGAGCACATTTGTCTACTAATTCCTCTGGCAGCCCTGTTCTGTCGCTGCTTATTCCCATTTACAATGTTCAGCGCTACCTGCGCGAGTGCCTCGATTCCGCCCTGGCGCAGACGCTCAAGGATATTGAGATCATCTGCATTAACGACGGGTCGACCGACAACTCGCCGGCGATTATTCGCGAGTATATGGAGCGCGATAGGCGCGTCAAGATGATCGACAAGGCCAACAGCGGCTACGGCGACTCGATGAACCGCGGTCTGGAGATGGCGCGCGGCAAGTACGTGGGCATCTTGGAGTCCGATGACTTTATGGCGTCCGACGCACTCGAAAAGCTTGTCTCGGCCGCCGATAGCAATAATGCCGACTTCGCGAAGGCGAACTTTGATTTCTACTGGTCTAAGCCCGAGGAGCGCCGCTCGCTGCACGAGATGTTTAGACCTCAGGATTGCGGCAAGCCGGTGCACCCGAGCGATACGACGCAGTTCTTTAAGCAAAAGCCGTCGATTTGGTCGGCCGTGTACCGTCGCGATTTTCTTGAGCGCAACGGCATTACGTTCCTGCCGACTCCGGGGGCATCCTTTCAGGACACGTCATTCGCCTTTAAGGCGATCGCATGTGCCGACAAGGCTGTTTACCTGCATGATGCCGTGTTGTCGTATCGCCAGGACAACGAGAATTCCTCGGTCAATTCTTCGGCTAAGGTCTTTTGCGTCAATACCGAGTATGCCGAGATTGAGCGCTGGATTCGAGAGGATTATGCCCGCGACCACGCAAGTGATGACGTCGCGCGCATGCTCAAGTTCAATCAGCTCATTAAGTACGATTCGTACATGTGGAACTACGTGCGCTTGGCGCCTAAGTTCTATAAGGAGTTCCTGGTGCAGATGGCAAAGGAATTTCAGGCGGCCTTGGACGCGGGGGAGTTTTCGCTTGACGACCTCAAGCCGTGGAAGCGCGCGAATCTTGCTGCCATCCTCAAAGATCCTGAGGGCTGGGTTGACGAGCATCCGAGTTTTGCGACGGATGGTGCCTTGGGGCGTGCTAAGTATTACGCCTCGGTTGGAGGCCCAGGCGTGGTCGCCGCCTTTCTCATCGAATCGCTGAGGGGGTAGGTCGGCATGGGAGAGACCTCGTGTCCTAAAGCTACCATTATCGTCCCCGTTTACAACTCTGCGCGCTCCATTCAGCGATGCCTCGATTCGCTGTTGGCTCAGTCCGAGCGCTCGATTCAGGTTGTCTGCGTCAACGACGGTTCAACTGATGATTCGTTGAACGTGTTGCACCAGGTCGCGCAGGCCGACGATCGCGTACTGGTGATTGACCAGGAAAACGCGGGCGTCTCGTGTGCTCGAAATGCCGGTATCGATGCCGCCGAGGGTGAGACCGTCTTTTTTGTGGACGTCGACGATTACATCGATGCCCAGACGGTCGAGCGCGTACTGCATGCCATGGAGTCTGTAGATGCCGAGGCCGCCGTTTTTGGCGGCGTCTGTGAACCAGCCGATGCTGCCCCCAAACGCGTCCAGCAACTCATGAGCCCCAAAGCCGGTACCTTCGGCGCCCGTGATCCCCAGTTGCTGTTCCATGCGAATGCGCAGCCGTATGCCTGTCGTGCGGCTTTTTCGCGCGAGCTGCTCAATCGCGAAGGCATTCGCTTCGCCCCCGGTTTGGCTTTGGGCGAGGATGTCGTCTTCCAATTTGCGGCTTATGCGCTTGCCCGCAAGACCGTCGTCATGCCGGATAAGTTCTACCACTACGTGATGGAGAGCGAATCGGCGACGCACGAGTTCAACAGTGTCGAGGCTCGCGCCAAAAAGCTTGACGCCCACATGAGGATGCTCGAGGAGGTCTTGGAGGACTGGGCGGCCTACGGTCTTTTGGACCTGTGTCCCGGCGGGCTGATAACTTGGTTTTTGGACCTTATTGTGTTTGATTTGGCACGCTTGGACGCTAACGACTACCTCCGTGTAGCCGCTCGCGTCAACATGGACCTCACGACGTTTTTGGGAACGGAGTGGGCGGATATGCCTGCTAAGGGCGCCGTTCGCCGTGTTGCCCACAAGCTCGTTGCGGCGACCTCGGGTGTTTCGATGGCAGATGCCACGCTGTTCTATCTTTCGACTCGCGGTCTCAAAGCCTGCCTGGAGCGCTTTATCTAATTCCAAGCGCTGCCGCCCGCCGCAACTCGGCTGCTAAAATAACCCTGTTACACGCTATTCAACAGGAGGTTCTCTTGCAGAACTCTGATACCCCTAAAGTTTCGCTGCTTGTTCCCATCTGCAATGTCGAGCGCTACCTGCGCGAGTGCCTCGATTCCGCCGTGGCGCAGACGCTCAGGGACATCGAGATCATCTGTATCAACGACGGCTCCATCGATAGCTCGCCAGATATCATCCGCGAGTACATGGAGCGCGACCCCCGTGTAAAGATGATCGACAAGGCCAACAGCGGCTACGGCGACTCGATGAACCGCGGCCTGGAGATGGCGCGCGGCGAGTACGTGGGCATCCTTGAGTCCGATGACTTTATGTTTGAGGATTCGCTCCAAAAGCTGGTCGCCAAGGCCGATGCTGAACATGCCGATGTGGTAAAGGGTGACTTTTACCTGTATTGGTCCACGCCCAGCGAGCGCCGTGAGCTGTTTGGGATCATCGACGAGCATATGGCGGGCGCCGCGTATCGCCCCGTCGACCGCCCGGGCATCTTCTACCGCAAAACTTCCATTTGGTCGGCTAT
>CAJMPZ010000019.1 GCA_905215445.1 uncultured bacterium
CTGCAGGGTCAGGCTGACGGTACGCTGCGTCTTGAGTATGTGAGCGTCGATTCCGACGTTAAGGTTGGCGACATCATCGTGACCTCGGGTATTGGCGGTGTGTTCCCCAAGGGTCTACCGCTCGGCACCGTCTCGTCGGTTGAGAAATCGGCTAACGACGTGTACTACACCATTGTGGTGCGCGCCCAGACGACGGCCGAGAATAACGAGGAAGTGCTGGTCATTACCTCGCTGACCGACGAACAGTCGGCCTCGGATGAGGACGTGAACACGGCCAACAGCACGCCGCAGGGAACGTCGCGCGATGCTGCGACCAAGACGAAGGACGAGAGCCCGGATGACGGTTCCGACACGTCCGAGACGACCGATTCCGGCTCGAGCGAATAGGGGGCATGTCCATGGATCTACACGAGCAGGGGATGAGCTCCCGCACGTTTGTAATCGCCGCCATCGTGTGCGTGCTGCTGCAGGCAGGCCTGGCACCGCAGATCTCCATTGCGGGCGGTCGCGTCAACTTTATGATTATCCTGGTGTGCCTAAGCGTGTTCTCGGGCGACCCGACCCGTGCCGTCGTATGCGGTTTTTGCAGCGGCTTGTTCTATGACCTTTCCGCTGCCGTGCCGGTGGGCGTTATGTCGCTCCTGCTGACCGTGGGTTCTTTTGCCCTGGTGCATAGCGCCGCCGGTCAGACGGGCGGTACCCCGAGTGCGCGCGGCATCACTGTGGGTGCCTTCGCGCTCGTTATTAATGTGATCTACAGCATCATCTTGCTGTTTATGGGTATGGAGACGAGCTTTGTCGTGGCGATCTTCGGCCATGCGCTGCCGTCTTCGATCCTGACGGGTCTGGTTGCCATTCCGTTTTTGATGTCCGGCGTCGTGCCGCAGTCCGGTTATGGATTCTCCGCACGTGGCGGACGCCAGACGGGCATGCGCTTTAAGCCCAAGACCCGTAAGCTCAAATAGGGGAGGTCCGTAGATGTCTTCCCAGATGACGGTTATTATCGCCGGTATCGTGCTGGTTGTGGCCATCGTGGTCGCGCTGGTCATCATGCGTCGCGGCGATTCCCGTTTTACCTACGATACGCAGCATGGAACGGCCCCGCGCGCCACCGAGGGCGAGGGCAATACCGCGGCGACCGCCTTTAAGGGCCGCTTCTCCATCCTCACCACGGGTGTGGGCGCGATGTTCGCGGCGCTTGCCGTCAAGCTGTGGGGCATGCAGATGGTCTCGTCGGACTATTACGAAAAGCAGGCTAATAGTAATCAGACGCGCACCGTTACCACACCCGCTGTGCGCGGCCGCATCCTCGACCGCAATGGCGTGGCACTTGTCCAGAACCGTCCCTCACTTGCTGTCGTGGCCTACCGCGACCTTGCCGAGGATGAGGTTCTGGTTCGCCATCTTGCCAACGTGCTCGGTATGCCCTACGTGGCGGTTCTGCGCAATATTCAGGACAATTCCGAGGGCGCCCAGAGCCTGCATACCATCGCGACGGACGTCCGTCGCTCCACGGTTGCCTATATCAAGGAGCACGCCGGCGAGTTCCCGGGCGTCAAGATTGCCGAGCGTACCGAGCGCCAGTACCCGTACGGCGAGACGGCCTGTCACATTTTGGGCTATACCGGCACCATTACCTCCGAGCAGCTTGAGGCCCAGAATAAGAAAACCTCTGGCGACGATGATGCTTCTGCTGGCCGGATTACGTACCAGTCGGGCGATATCGTGGGCCAGGCGGGTGTTGAGAGCTACTACGAAAACCTGCTGCAGGGTATTCGTGGCGAGCAGACCGTCAAGGTCGATGCCTCGGGCAATGTGACCGGTCAGGCCGGCGCCGTGCCCGCCAAGGCCGGATCCGACATTAAGCTCACGCTCGACCTCAAGATCCAACAGGCCTGTGAGACGGCGCTGGCGAGCGCCATCGAGCTTGCCAAGACCACTGGCTACAGCAATGCCGGCAACGGCGCTGTGGTGTGTCTCGATCCCAACAACGGCGAGATCCTGGGCATGGCGAGCGAGCCCAAGTTCGATCCGTCCGTCTTTATCGGCGGCGTCTCAAATGACGTGTGGACCGAGCTCAATGATGACAAGGGTTCGCACCCGCTGCTCAACCGCGCCATTAGCGGACAGTACATGTCGGCCTCGACCATCAAGCCGCTCTCGGCACTGGCCGGTCTTGAGTTTGGAACCTACACTTCAACGCAGACAACCAACTGCACGGGCTATTGGACGGGCTTGGGCAAGGCTTGGGGCAAGCGCTGCTGGCTGACGTCTGGACACGGCACCATGACGCTGCAGTCGGGTATTGCCAACTCGTGCGACCCCGTCTTCTACGATATGGGCAAGGCGTTCTTTTATGACGAGCAACATTCCGAGGGCCTGCAGGAGGTCTTTCGTCGCTGGGGCCTAGGCAAGACCTGCGGTATCGATTTGCCGAGTGAGGGCGCGGGCCGTATTCCCGATGCCGAGTGGAAAGAGTCGTACTTTACCGACGCCTCTGCCGAGGACCGCAAGTGGAATGCCGGCGATATGACCAACATTGCCATCGGCCAGGGCGACATTTTGGTGACGCCTCTGCAGATGGCATGCGCCTACATGGGCCTTGCCAACGGCGGTAAGCAGTACGTGCCTCACGTGTTTTTGTCTGCCGTGTCGCGCGATGGCGACGGCGATGCCTATAAGTACAACGGCAAAGGCAAGAAGAAGCGCTTGGAGTCCAAGATCAACAGCGATTCGGATTTGGCTCTTGTTCGCAACGGCATGCACGACGTGATTTACACGGCATCGACGTCCCTGGCGGCTCACTTTGGCACCCTGACGCCGCAGGTATACGGCAAGTCGGGCACGGGCGAGAAAAGCGGCGAGGACGAATACGCGTGGTTCTGCGCCTATGCGCCGGCCGATGATCCCAAGTATGTCATCGCTACTGTCCTGGAGCAGGGCGGCGGTGGCTCAGATACCGCGATGCATGTCGTGCGCGACGTGCTCGGCGCGATTTATGACGAGCCCGATACCTCTTCGGCCTCGGGCGATTCTTCGGTTCGATAGGAGGTTGCGATGGATTTTTCTTCGGCGGATCTGTTCCGTTCAACCAAGACCGGCTCTCGCAGCAGCCTGGACCGCGTCAACAAGCAACTTTCGGCCTCGCGCGGTACGTTTCGCCAAAAGGTGCATATCGGTGTGCTCGTGGCTACAGTGGCGCTTGTCGCCTACGGTGCCATCATTATCTGGTCGGCTTCGCAGTTTAAGGCCGATGCTTCGTTCTCACGCCATCTGTTGGGAATTGGTATCGGGGCGGTGTTGGCGGTGCTGGTCTGGCGTACCGATCTGCGCGGCATCTCTAACTTCTCGACAGCGCTGCTCGTCATCGACCTGATCGTGATCTTCTCGCCCAAGATTCCGGGCCTGTCCTATACGGGCGGTCTGGGCATGACGGGCTGGATCAAGATTCCCGGTATCGGCTTGACATTCCAGCCGGTTGAGCTTGCCAAGCTCATCACCATCTTCTTTATCGCCACGCTTGGCTCGCAGTATAACGGCCGCATCGATACCGTTCGCGACTACGTCAAGCTCTGCGGCATGCTGTCCATTCCGTTTTTGGCCGTCGTCGCCATGGGCGACCTGGGCTCGGGCCTGGTCGTGCTGGTCTCGGGCGCCATCGTCATCTGCATGAGCGGTGCACGCCGCGAATGGGTGCTGTCGACCCTGGCCCTGCTCGTGGGCCTGGTGGCCCTCGTCCTGGCGCTCGATTCGGTCTTTGATTCGTTGCTCGGCCACGATGTGCTCATCAAGCAGTATCAGATGAACCGCCTGACGGTCTTTATCGACCCCGATAATGCCGATTCGGACGATGCCTACAACCTGCAGCAGTCGCTTATCGCCGTTGGCTCGGGTGGCTTCTTTGGTAAGGGTTTGGGCCATGCGACGCAGTCGGCCGGCGGCTTTCTGCCTGAGTTCCACACCGACTTCGTCTTCGCCTTCCTGTCCGAGACCTTTGGCTTTTGCGGTTCCTTTTTGCTCCTGTGCCTCTACGTGCTGCTGATCTTTTCGACGATTCGCGTCGCCTTTAAGTGTGAGTCGCTGTTCTTGCGCCTATCGTGTGTGGGCATCGTTGGCATGTGGGCGTTCCAGACCTTCGAAAACATCGGCATGTGCATCGGCATGATGCCGATTACCGGTATTCCGCTACCGTTTATTAGCTTCGGTTCGTCTTCGATGATGATTCAGCTGCTGACGGTGGGTATCGTACAATCCATATGGCGGCATCGTTCGGGCGCCGCGTAACCGCTGGAGGGGTTTGCTATGAAAATTCCCGTAGATAAGCTGACCCGCGCTTTTAAGATGGGCGCGTCCGTTAAGAAGGATTCCGATACGCCGGTGCGCGTCTCGGTCTATTTGGATTCGTCCGCCTCGCGCTTTCTGGCCGAGACGGTGCGTGACGCCTTTGTACCGCAGACGACCTCGGGCATTGTGCGCGTCGAGCGTCTGGGGGTGGAGCGAATTGCTCCAAAGACCGATACCGATGTGGTGCTGGTGCTCTCGTGCGGCTCCGACCGCTTGGAGAGTGCCGTGCAGGAGCTCGTGATCGCCGGCGCCCCCGTGTGCGTGCTTGCCGAGTCTGCTGTGGAGGTGCCGTTTATCGAGGAGTCCACGCCTGTGCTCGGCGTGGTAGCGGCAAACGATAAGACGTATCTGCTCGAGACGCTTGCCCGCTGGATTCTCGATCGCACCGAAAAGGAAACGGCTTTTGCGGCGAACTTTGCCTTCATGCGCATCGCGGCGGCCAATCGTATCATCACCTCGTGCGCGCTCACCAATATGGCGACCGGTGCGCTGGTGTTTTTGCCGGGCGCCGATTATCCCGTTATGGCGCTGGCGCAGGTGGGCATGCTCTTTGAGCTCGCTGCCGTCTTTGGACGCGGCATTAAGCCTGAGCGCGGCTACGAGGTCGCTGGCGTGCTTGCCGGCGGTCTTGTGATCCGCGCGGTCACCCGCGCGCTCGTCAAGCAGACGCCGCATATTGGGTTTGCCGTCAAGGCGCTCACTGCTGCTGCGGGCACCTATGGCATGGGCCGTGCGCTCGTTTCGCTCTACGAGCGCGATGTCGACTACAGCCGTGCCAACGCGGTGGTCACTGCCACGTTCTCCCGCGTTCGCGATCTGGTGACCACGGTCGCGGGCGCTACCCGTCCTATGGCGTCCTATCAAGACACATCCGATCTCGCTGCTTAGGGGTTTTCCGTTGCGCGTTCCGTATCAAGACTGTTTTCATTTAATTGAGCCGCTGCTCGCCAAGGTCGAAAAGCCGAGTCGCTATATCGATCACGAGTGGGGCACGCTTTCAAAGGCCGATGCCGACTACCGTTGCTGCCTGATCTACCCGGATGTGTACGAGGTTGGTCTGCCCAACCAGGGCATCGCCATCCTCTACAATATCCTTAACCAGGCCGAGGGCATCTCCTGCGAACGTGGCTATGTGCCGTGGCCCGATATGGGTGACGCCATGCGCGAGGCGGGTATTCCGCTGCTGTCGCTCGAAGGTGCTGCCCCCGTCGCTTCGTTTGATATCGTCGGTCTGCATGTGCCGCACGAGATGGCGGTGACGAACTTCCTCGAGGCTCTCGACCTCGCTGGCATTCCGCTGTTAGCGGCCGACCGAGGCGAAGATGACCCCATCATCATCGCCGGCGGTCCCTCGGTGTACAACCCCGAGCCGTACGCGGCCTTTTTCGATGCCATCCTCATCGGCGAGGGCGAGGAATCGCTGCTCGAGACCTGCCAGCTGCATCGGCGCCTGCGCGACGAAGGAGTCCCGCGCGCGCAGATTGTTGAGCAGCTTGCATCCATTGCCGGCAACTACGTGCCGTCGCTCTATGAGATTCGTCACGACGAGCCCTGCTCGCCGCATGGCTACACCGTGCCGCGCGAGGGCAAGGATGCTCCGGCCGTGGTCTACAAGCGCGTCGTCGAGGATTTCGGCGCCACGAATCCGCTGTCGCAGTCGTGCGTGCCCTATGCGCAGCTGGTTCACGACCGCCTGTCTATCGAGATTCTGCGCGGCTGCGCTCGCGGCTGTCGTTTTTGCCAGGCCGGCATGACGTATCGCCCGGTGCGCGAGCGTTCGGCCGACCAGATCGTCTCGTCGGTGATTCAGGGTCTGGAAAAGACCGGCTATGACGAGGTGTCGCTGACCTCGCTCTCCACGACCGACCACTCCTGCATTCGCGACGTGCTCGGCAGGCTCAACCGTCGCCTGGAGGATACGGGTATTCGCGTGTCTATTCCGTCGCAGCGCCTGGATTCGTTTGGCGTGGATATGGCCGAGTCGGTCGCCGGCGAAAAGAAGGGCGGCCTGACGTTCGCACCCGAGGCCGGCAGCCAGCGCATGCGCGACATCATTAACAAGAACGTGACCGAGGAGGACCTGGACCGTGCGGCCAAGGCGGCCTTCGAGGCCGGCTGGAACCGCATGAAGCTCTACTTTATGATGGGCCTTCCCGGCGAGCGCGACGAGGACATCGTGGCCATCGCCAATCTGGCCGATCACGTGCTGGAGCTCGGTCGTCCCGTGGTGCCCAAGGCTCGTCGCGGCTCGATCTCGGTGTCCATCTCGGTTTCGGTCTTTATCCCCAAGGCTGCCACGCCGTTCCAGTGGTGCCCGCAGCTCGACTACGACGACGTCAAGCGTCGCCAGAAGCTGCTTATCACGAGCGTTCGCAACCGTGCCGTCCGCGTGCATTACCACGATGCCGAGACCTCGCTCATCGAGGCCGCACTGTCCCGCGCCGGGCGTGACATGACGCCCGTCATCATCGATGCTTGGCGCGCGGGCTCTCGCTTTGACGCCTGGGTAGAGCATTTCTCGCTCGATAACTGGAAGGAGGCTGCTGCCAAAAACGGCATCGACCTCAATGAGCTCGTGCACCTGCCCTACGAGTTGGACTGGCGCCTGCCGTGGGAGCACGTGAGCCCCGGCTGCACGCGCGGCTTCCTCGAGCGCGAGTACCGTCGCTCGCTCGAGGGTGTCACGACTCCCGACTGCACTCGCACGTCGTGCACCGGCTGCGGAATCTGCCCCACGCTCCACGCCAAGAATGTATTGATGGGTGATCGCGCATGAGTGAGCGCCTGACCGACAACCCCACGCTCTTTAGACTTCGTGTTCGCTATGGCAAGCGCGATCGCCTTAAGTACCTGGGCCATCTCGAAGTAATCCATACCATTGAGCGCATCGTGCGCCGTGCGGGACTTCCCTATGCCGTCACGCAGGGCTTCTCTCCGCACATGCGAGTGGGCTTCTCTTCGGCGCTACCGGTGGGTACGTCGTCGATCTGCGAGTGGTATGACCTGTTTATGACCGAGTTCGTGGCGCTCGACGAGGCGTTTGGGCGCCTGGCTGCGGCGTCTCCGGCCGATCTGGCGCCCATCGAGGCGGCGTATATCGACGTGCGCACGCCGGCGTTGACGGCGCAACTCACGCGTCTGTCGTATCGCATCGACCTGCACTTGGATCCTGAGGCGCCCGTAAGCGCCGACGAGGTGCGTCGTGCGATCGACACGCTGCGCGCGGACCATGGCATCGACTACGCGCGCGGCAAAAAGAGCAAGCGCTTGGATTTGGATCACACGCTCGTGGGCTATGAGCTCACGGCGGGGGAGCGCCCGGACCATTTGGTGCTCATGCTCGACACCCATGCCGATAACGAGGGCTCCATGCGTCCGGAAATTTTGCTTTCTGCAGCTGATGTTTTGTTGCAGGGCTTGACCCCGGGCGTGGATGCACCTATTGTTTCCACCGGTATGCAAGACCTCGTGACCATCTGCTCCTACGATGTCGAGCGTCAGAATCAAGCATGCGAGGACGACGAGGGCCGACTCGTCAGCCCCATACCTGTGCGAACTTGTGGATTTGCTCCACATACTCGTTGACGGGGGTATTTTCGCCTGCTACTATATTCGACTGTTGCACTAACTGATGCATGAAGGGCAAGTAAACATGTACGCAATCGTTAACACGGGCGGCAAGCAGTACAAGGTCGCCACCGACGATGTCATCACCGTCGAGAAGATCGAGGGCAATGAGGGCGACAAGGTCACCCTGCCGGTCATCTTCCTCAACGATGGTAAGAAGATCGTCACCGATCCCGACAAGCTGGCCAAGGCCAAGGTTACCGCTCAGATCGTTGAGCAGTTCAAGGGCGAGAAGCAGCTGGTCTTCAAGTTCCACAAGCGTAAGCGCTATCGTCGTCTGAAGGGTCACCGTCAGCAGCTCACCAAGCTGAAGATCGTGAAGGTCCAGGCTACGTCCCGCGCCAAGAAGGCTGTCAAGGCAGAGGCCGAGGCTGTTGCCGAGGCTCCCGTCGCCGAGTAGATTACACTCGTAACGAAAGAGTAGGTATACACAATGGCACACAAAAAAGGACTCGGTTCCTCCCGTAATGGCCGTGACTCCCGCGGTCAGCGCCTTGGCACGAAGCGCTATGCCGGCCAGACGGTAACCACGGGCACGATTCTCGTCCGTCAGCACGGCACTCACATCCACCCGGGTGAAAACGTTGGCCGTGGCAAGGACGACACGCTGTTCGCGCTGGTCGACGGTACCGTTGAGTTCCACAAGGGTATCAAGCACAGGGTCAGCGTACGCCCGCTCGCGAACGCGTAATTCACCCTTCATAGAGCACATATGTGGGAGGCACTTGAGTTTTAGGATTCAAGGGTCTCCCTCTTTTTGTAGGAGGCTATTCTGTTGTCACAGTTCACCGATATCAGCCGCATTAACGTGTGCGGCGGCGACGGCGGAGCCGGATGCATGTCGTTTAGGCGCGAGGCATTTGTCCCCAAGGGCGGCCCCGATGGCGGCGACGGCGGTCGTGGCGGCAATGTCGTCATCCAGGCCGATGCTCAGCTGTCTTCGTTGATCGATTACCGCTTTAAGCATCACTTCCGCGCCGAACGCGGCACGCACGGGCAGGGTGCCCGTCGTAACGGCAAGAGCGGCGAGGACCTGATCCTGAAGGTTCCCATGGGCACCGTGGTGCGCGAGCTCGACCCCGAGACGCAGACCCCGATGTTCGAGATTGCTGACCTGGTGCACGATGGCGAGCGCGTTGTCGTGGCGCCCGGCGGTGCCGGTGGCCTGGGCAACACGCACTTTGTGACGTCGGTGCGCCGCGCGCCCGCGTTCGCTCAGCTGGGCGAACCGGCCGAGGAGCACTGGATTGAGCTTGAGATGAAGCTTATGGCCGATGCCGCACTCGTGGGCTTCCCCTCGGTGGGCAAGTCCTCGCTTATCGCGCGCATGAGTGCCGCCCGTCCCAAGATCGCCGACTATCCGTTTACAACGCTCGTGCCGAACCTCGGCATGGTGCGTGCCGGTGAGTATTCTTACGTCGTTGCCGACGTTCCTGGTTTGATCGAGGGCGCAAGCGAGGGCAAGGGCCTGGGCCATCAGTTCCTGCGCCACATTGAGCGCACGGCGCTCATCATGCATGTCGTTGACATGACGGGCGGGTTTGAGGATCGCGACCCGGTTGAGGATTACCGTATCATCAACCGTGAGCTCGAGCAGTATGGCGCCGAGCTTTCGGAGCGTCCGCAGATCGTCGTCGCCAACAAGTGCGATGCGCCGGGCACGGCCGACAAGATTGCCGACCTCAAGCGTGCGGCACTCGACGACGGCCATATGTTCTTTGCCGTGTCCGCCGTGACGGGTGCCGGTCTCAATACGCTGATGCTTGCCGTAGGCGAGCAGGTGGCTAAGCTTCGCGCCGAGCTGGCGGTCTCTGATGAGCCGGTCGATTTGCGCGACGAGGAGTGGGAGCGCCGCCGTCTGCAGCGCGAGAAGCGGTTCCGCATTGTCCAGGAAGAGCCCGGTGCCTTCCGCGTGGTCGGTCGTGCCATCGAGCGCATGGTCATCCAGACCGACTGGGAAAACGAGGAAGCCGTCATCTACCTGCAGCATAAGTTTGCGCGTATGGGTGTTGACGACGCGCTCGAGAAGGCCGGTTGCCGTGCGGGCGACGAGGTCCGCATTTGCCAGCGCGCCTTTGACTTTGAGGGCGCTGAGGACTTCTCGGAGTACGAGGAGCTCGAGGACGCTGGCGAGGACGTTGCCGTTGAGGCCATTGACGTGGCCGATGCTGCGGATGAGGGCGTCGAGGCTATCGATGCGGCGGATGCCGCGGACGATGCCGAGACCTCGGAGGGCGAGTAAGCCATGTCGCTGCGCGGTGGAATCGGTTTGCCCGAGCTTCCCATAAAAGAGGGCAAGGAGTTTCGGCTTGGCATTATGGGCGGCACATTCGACCCGATTCATTACGGGCACCTGGTGACTGCCGAGCAGGCGCGCGAGTCGCTCGACTTGGACGCTGTACTCTTTATGCCGGCGGGCTCTCCCGCCTTTAAGCTTGACAAGCCGGTTACGCCTGCCGAGGACCGTTATGCCATGACGGTCCTCGCCACCGCCGCGAACCCGGCCTTTTTGGCGAGTCGGTTCGAGATTGACCGTCCGGGTGTAACCTATACGGCCGATACGCTTCATGCCCTTCGCGATTTTTACCCGCCGCAGGTAAAGCTCTACTTTATTACGGGCGCCGATGCGATTATCGATATTGTGACCTGGCATGATGCCGAACGAATCGCTGAGCTTGCTACCTTTATTGCGGCGACGCGACCGGGCTTTGATATCGATACGGCGCGTGCCCGAATCAAAGAGTCGGGGCTGCCGTTCGACGTGCGCTATATTCAGATTCCGGCGCTGGCGATCAGCTCGACGAACATTCGTAAGCGAGTTGCCCGCGGCATGAGCGTGCGCTATCTTACGAGCGAGTCCGTGCTCGGCTACATTCGCAAGCGCAGGCTATATGCCGATTTGGGCCAAGAAGATTTTGAGTGATGGGGGCTACGTTGTCGGTAGAGGATCAGTTTGAGGGCGATGAGCGCGCGCTGCTCAAGCGCATTCAAGAGCTGCTCGATGTTCGCATGAAAGATAAGCGCAAGCGCTATGTGCATTCGCTGGGTGTTGCCGAGACCGCACTTCATCTGGCCGAGGTCTACGGCGTTGACCGCTTTGATGCGGCTGCCGCCGGCTTAATTCACGACTGGGACAAGGTTCTTTCCGATGACGAGCTCGTGGCCCGCGCGCTTCACTATGGCATCAAGGTTGCCGGCTCTCCTTCCGCCGCGACGCCGCTTTTGCATGGCCCTGTTGCCGCCTATGAGCTTCCGCAGCTTTTTCCCGAGCTGTCACCGGCCGTTTTCCAGGCTGTCGACCGTCACACCGTGGGTGCCTGCGACATGACGCCGCTCGATATGGTGGTCTTTGTGGCAGATGCCATCGAGCCCAACCGTCACGGCGACTATGCCCATGCGCTGCGCAAGATGGTGGGGGAGTCGACGCTCGATGATTTGTTCTTCTCCTGTTTTGCGCAGGGTCTGGTCTATGTGATCCAGTCCGGGCGCTATCTTTATCCCACGGCTATTACGATTTACAACCATTACGCCCAGCTGTGCTAGCTCGGGTGTGTCTAGAAAGAGGTATTCCATGGCCGACGAGACTATGACTGACGAGCAGATTCTTGAAGGTGTGGAGCACAAGAGTTTCGTTGCCACGTCCGACCGCACCGCCGCCTCGCTGTCCGCGAGCGGTGTCGCCGCCGAGGATGTCGCCCGCGCCGCCGCGCAGGCCGCCTACGACAAGAAGGGCGAGGACGTGCAGGTGCTCGACCTGACCGAGCTTTCCGACGTGTGCGACTACTTTGTGCTTGCCACCGGTACCAACAACCGCCAGGTCGATTCGATTGTCGACGAGATCGAGGAGAAGGTTGCCGAGGCTTGCGTCGAGCATCCGTTCTCCATCGAGGGCCGCGAGCAGAAGACCTGGATGCTCATGGACTACGGCTCGGTTGTCGTCCATGTCTTCACTCCCGAAGCCCGCGACTTTTACCGCCTAGAAAAGCTCTGGGGTGACGCCCCCCAGCTCCCCCTCAATCTCCTCTAGTAGCTCATTTGATACGGGGCTTTTTAGCTAGCTTCGCGCATTTCGCCGGGCAGTTGCGGTTTTCCGCACCTGCCCGGCTTTCTTTTTGCCTAAAGGCGGTTAATCGTTGAAGCGGGATTGGCGGCCGAAAGATAGGGCGGTGTCGCCGAACTTGTCTCGGACGGCGTCGATAGCGACCGAGAGGTCGCGACGGTCGCTTGATTGGGCTCCGCGGTCGTCGACTTCGCAGAACAGGTCGGTCTGGATGCCGCCTTGGTGGTCGAAGTCGCTCATGCCGATGCCCGCTAAGCGAACATGCATGCCTTCCTGCCAGATGTTGTCGAGCAGTTCGAGTGCAACCGCCACGAAGATGTTCTCATCGTCGGTCGGATGAGGCAGCCGGCGCTGTGCCGTACGCCCGCTGCCATACGAATACTTAAGCTTGAGCGTTACCGTGCCGCCCGTCAGTCCCTGACGGCGCAGGCGGCGTCCAACCGACTCACCCAGCAGCGCAATCGCCGCTTCGATGTCCCCGCGCTCAGTCAAATCTTTCGCAAAGGTGCGTTCATTGCTGACCGACTTGATCTTGCGCTCTTCATCGAGACTCGTGACTTCGGAGATTTCAAGTCCCAGCGCACGCTGACGCATACGTTCGCCGTTGACGCCAAAAATAGAGGCCAAGGTGGATTCCGGCGCGCGTGACAGCTCGCCGAGCGTGTAGATGCGCATACGGCGCAGTCGCTCCTCGGCCGAGCGCCCGATGCCGCTCATGGCAGATACCGGCAGCGCGGCCAAAAAGCGCTGCTCGGTTCCGGGGCGCACGATGGTCAGCCCAAACGGCTTATCCCGCTCGCTTGCGATCTTTGCGACCGTCTTGTTGCAGCCCACGCCAATGGAGCACGTCACTCCCAGCGCTGCCACACGGTCGCTTATACGCCGTGCAACCAGCAGTGGGTCCTCGGGCGCAAAGCGACCCGGTGTGATATCGATAAAGGCTTCGTCGATGGATACGCGCTCAACGCGCGGCGTCTCCTCGGCAAGAATCGCCATGACCTGCGCGCTCACCTCGCGGTAGCGATCAAAGTGCCCGTGCGTCCAAATGGCTTGCGGGCACAAGCGCCGCGCCTCGGCCGAGGCCATGGCAGAGCGCACGCCAAAGCGACGTGCCTCATACGAACACGTGGACACGACGCCACGCGAATCGGCGTCTCCGCCCACGATGAGCGGCTTTCCGCGCCATTCGGGATGATCGAGCATCTCCACGCTCGCAAAAAACGCATCGAGGTCCATGAGGCCCACCGCCGAACCCGTCCAGGGAGGTGGCGTGACGCCCATGGCATCCTCATAACCGTATGTATGTTCGCGTCTTTCCATGTCATGAGTATACCGCGCAGCTCATGTGGGGTGCGTGTATGTGCTTGCAAATCCCGAATTCTTGTCTAAGATATGGATTTGCCCTCGACTACACCGAAGAAGTTGGTCTCACGGACTTCACCTGCCCGCGTCGATGGCGTATTATGTTCAACTGTTTGTTTGTAGTTGCAGCCTAAAGCTGCTTGGTTGGAGGAGTTTCCTTTGGCAGTCAAGATTCGCCTTGCTCGTCACGGCGCTAAGAAGCGTCCGTACTACCGTGTCGTCGTCGCCGATTCCCGCGCCCCGCGTGACGGTCGTATCATCGAGGAGGTTGGCCGCTACAACCCGATGACCGCCCCCAAGACCATCAACCTCGACCTCGAGAAGATCGCCGACTGGCAGTCCAAGGGCGCTCAGCTCACCGACGCCGTCGCCGCTCTGGTCAAGGCCGCCAACGAGGGCGAGAAGACCGAGACCGTCGTCAAGAAGTCCAAGAAGCAGCTCGCCAAAGAGGCCGAGGCCGCTAAGGCTGCCGCTGAGGCCGCTGAGGGCGCCGAGGAGTAAATCGTGCCTGAGGTTGACGCTGCACAGCTCGAGGGTGAGGCAATGCTCTCAGATCGCATCGCCGATCTCGTCGAATATCTCGTTGTTCAGATCGTCGACGACCCGGATTCCGTGAGCCTTGAGGTCATCGATGGTGACGACGCCTCCACGATTGAGGTTTCTGTCGCCGAGGATGACGTCGCTAAGGTCATCGGCCGTCGTGGCCGTACCATCAAGGCCATTCGCACGCTCGCCCGTGCACTGGCCGCTCGCCTCGACACTGCTGTCGAGGTAGAGGTTCTGGGCTAGGACCTTGAGGTCCCAGTACAAAAACATCGCCCGTGTGGTCAAGCCGCACGGAAGGAAGGGGGAGGTCCTCGCGCAGCCGCTGCGGGGGCTTCCTTCTGTATTAGAGCCGGGTATGCGCGTCGCCCTGACGCCGCCGGCGCTCAAGCGCGACCGCTTTTGCACGGTCGTGTCCGTCACCGATACGGGCGATGGCGATCTGGTCTCGTTTGAGGGCATTGACGACTTGACGGCCGCCGAGGGCATCACGGGATGCTATGTGTTGGCAAATCGTGACGATTTTGAGCTCGATTCACTCGACGCCGCCTATTCCGACCTGATGGGTCGCGAGGTGGTCGACGAGCGCTTCGGTTCACTCGGTACGATCGTCGAGATCATGTCGACGCCCGCTAACGATGTTTGGGTTGTCGAGGGCGATCGGTACGGCGAGGTACTGATTCCCGTGATCGAGCAGGTTGTGCTCGATCTTCCCGACACAGGAACAATTTCCGTCCACGTTATGGACGGCCTGATCGATATGGACAAGTAGGGAGGACAACATGCTGATTGAGACCCTTTCGGTCTTTCCCGAGATGTTTGAGCCCGTCATGTCCACATCGATTTTGGGCCGCGCCCGCAAGGCCGGCCTTTTTGATTTTAAGGCGTATAACCTGCGCGACTGGACGCACGACCGCCATCGTACCGTCGATGACGAGCCGTACGGCGGCGGGCAGGGCATGCTCATGAAGGTTGAGCCTATCGCCGAGGCCATCGAGGCCATTAGCGCGGAGGGCCCCAAGCCGACGGTGGTGTTCTTCACCCCGTGCGGCGAGCCTTTTACGCAGCATGTGGCCGAGCGCCTGCTCAAAAGCGAGCGCCTGCTGTTTGTGTGCAGCCGTTACGAAGGTGTCGACGAGCGTGCCTATGCGTATGCCGACGAGCGCCTGTCGATCGGCGATTACGTGCTCACGGGCGGCGAGCTTCCCGCTATGGTCGTTGCCGATGCCGTCGTACGCCTGATCCCCGGCGCCCTTGGTGACGAGATGAGCAACGTGGACGAGTCGTTCTCGACCGCCGAGGACGGAGGCCTGCTCGAGTACGCGCAGTACACCCGCCCCGCCGAGTTCAACGGCGAGGGCGTGCCTCCGGTGCTCGTGAGCGGCGATCACGCCAAGGTCGATGCCTGGCGTCGCAAGAACGCCATCGAGCGCACCTGCCGCTGGCGTCCGGACTTGATCGAGACGGCGCGGCTCGCGCCCGAGGAGCGCGCTTACGCGCAGGTGATCCTTGACGCTTCGTATTCGCAGAGCGAGGAGTGAGTATGGTTCCTACGCAACATTCCGCGTTGAGGGGCGCTTTTGAGTGGATCGCGGTCATCGCGATCGCACTGGTCGCCACCTTCTTGATTCGCTCGTTTGTGGTCGAGCCCTTTGTAGTGCCCACCGGTTCCATGGAGGACACAATCGAGATTGGCGACCAGATCCTGGCGCAAAAGGTGAGCCTCGAGCTCGGTCAGCCCGTCAAGCAGGGCGATATCGTGGTGTTTCACAACCCCGATGGCACCTCCGAGCATGATGTTCTTGTCAAGCGCGTTATTGCCACGGCCGGCCAGACGGTCGACCTGCAGGACGGCAAGGTGGTCGTTGACGGCCAAGCGCTCGACGAGGACTATACGGCGGGCATGAGCTGGCCGCTTTCGGTCCAAGCGCCCGGCGCCCAGGTGAGCTATCCCTACACCGTCCCCGATGGCTGTGTGTGGGTGATGGGCGACAACCGAGAGAACTCAGCCGACTCCCGCTATTTTGGGCCGGTCGACCGCTCCGATTTAATGGCCGTGGCACTCGTTCGCTACTGGCCGCTCAACCGCATCGGCGCTATCGACTAAAAACCGCTATAGTACAGTACCTAACCGTGTAATCGTTTCGACGAGGGGATATTAGAGGCATGAACGCTTCATCGCTTTCCTTCCAAGACATCATCCTGCGCCTCCAGCAGTACTGGGGCGAGCAGGGCTGCGTCATTATGCAGCCCTATGACTCCGAGGTCGGTGCCGGTACCTTCCATACCGCGACCACGCTGCGCTCGCTCGGTCCCGCCGAGTGGCGCACCTGCTATGCGCAGCCCTGCCGCCGTCCCGCCGACGGCCGCTACGGCGAGAACCCCAACCGCATGCAGCACTACTATCAGTTCCAGGTGCTCATCAAGCCCTCGCCGGTTAACGCCCAGGAGCTCTACCTGGGTTCGCTGGCCGCCATTGGCCTGGACCCCAACGACCATGACGTCCGCTTTGTCGAGGACGACTGGGAGAGCCCGACGCTGGGCGCCTGGGGCCTTGGCTGGGAGGTCTGGCTCAACGGCATGGAGGTCACGCAGTTTACGTACTTCCAGCAGGTGGGCGGTATCGAGGTCGACCCCGTGCCCGTCGAGATCACCTATGGCCTGGAGCGTATCGCCATGTACGCCCAGGGCGTCAACTCGGTCTACGACCTGGTGTGGAGCTACCTGCCCGACGGAACGCCCATGACCTATGGCGACGTGTTCCTCGAGAACGAGCGCGAGTTCAGTGCCTATAACTTTGAGGTCGCCAACGTCGAGATGATGCGTCAGAAGTTTGACGACTACGAGGCCGAGTGCCATTCCTGCCTGGAGCGCAAACTGCCGCTGCCCGCATACGACTGTGTCATGAAGTGCAGCCACGCTTTCAATCTGCTCGATGCCCGCGGCGCGCTGTCCGCGGTCGAGCGTGCTAACTACATCCTGCGCGTCCGCGCCGTCGCTAAGGCGTGCTGCGAGGCCTACATGGCCGAGGTCGCCGGAGTCAACGAGAATGCCGACCAGGAAGGCGAGGTGGCGTAAGCCATGGCAGACGCTAAGGATTTCCTGTTTGAGATCGGTACGGAGGAAATGCCCTCCGCACCGCTGAACAATGCCGTCAAGCAGCTTGGCACCATGATTGCCAAGGGCCTCGACGAGGCCGGTCTGGCCCATGGCGAGGTCCGCGTGATCTCGAGCCCGCGTCGTCTGGCTGCGCTCGTGGCCAACGTCGCCACCGCGACCGATGAGGTTCACGAGGTCAAGCGCGGCCCTGCGGCAAACATTGCCTTTGATGCCGACGGCAACGCTACCAAGGCCGCCCAGGGCTTCGCCCGCAAGTGCGGTGTGGCTGCCGAGGATCTGGTCCGTCGCGAGGACACCGACGGTCGCGAGTATGTGTTCGCCGAGAAGAACATTCCCTCCGCACCGGCTACGCCGATTCTGACCGCTCTGTGCGAGAAGACCATCGCCGGCCTGCAGTGGCCCAACTACCGCTCCCAGCGCTGGGGTCACGAGCATGCGACCTTTGTTCGTCCGGTCCGTTGGATCTGCTGTCTTTTGGGCGAGGATGTTGTGCCCGTGTCGTTTGCCGATGTGACGAGTGGCAACACCACGCGTGGTCATCGCGTACTTGGCCCTGGTGACCATGTGGTTGCCAGCCCCGCCGTCTACGAGCAGGTGCTCGAGGATGCCGGTGTGCTTTCTGCCGAGCGCCGTCGTGAGGCCATCCTTGCCGGTATCGCCGAGGTCGAGGCTGCTCGCCCCGGCTGCCACGTCGATACGCCTAAGAAGGTCTTTGAGGAGGTCATCAACCTCTGCGAGTGGCCGACGGTACTCGTCGGTACCTTCGATGAGGAGTTCCTCAAGGTCCCGCACGAGATCATCTGCGAGTCCATGCTCACCAACCAGCGCTACTTCCCGATCTATGACGGAGAGGGCAAGCTCACGCGTGAGTTCGTGGTCGTCTCCAACAGCAAGCCCGAGAACGCCGAGCGCGTGATCGACGGCAACGAGCGCGTCGTGCGCGCCCGTCTGGACGACGCAAAGTTCTTCTACGAGGAGGACCTGAAGATCTCCCTCGACGAGTTCCGTGAGCGTCTGGCCAAGGTTGCCTTCCAGGAGAAGCTCGGTAGCGTGCTCGCCAAGTCCGAGCGCATCGAGCAGCTCGCGCTCGCTATCGCCCGCGAGGCTCACCTGGGCGCCCATCTGGCTGCCGATGCCGCTCGCGCCGCGCATCTGTGCAAGGCCGACCTGGTGTCCAACGCCGTCGTCGAGTTCACGAGCCAGCAGGGCGTGATGGGCGGTTACTACGCCACCGCGATGGGGGAGAACGACGAGGTCGCCCACGCCATTCGCGATCACTATCGTCCCCGCTTTGCCGGCGACGAGCTGCCCGAGGGCACCGCTGGCTGCATCGTGGCCTGCGCCGACAAGCTCGATACCATCGCCGGTATCTTTGCCATCGGCGAGCCCCCGACCGGCTCCTCCGACCCCTACGCGCTGCGTCGTGCCGCTATCGGCATCATCAACATCCTGCGCGACCGTCTGCCGATCGACCCCACGTCGCTCATCGACTTCGCCCTCGAGCTCTACAGTGAGCAGGGCATTGAGTTCGACGCCGCCGAGGTCGCCCAGCAGGTTCGCGACTTCTTCCACGGCCGCCTGGTGAGCATGGCCCGCGACGAGAAGATTCCGGCCGATACCGTCGCCGCCGTCTCCGCGGTGCACATCATCGCCCCGTCCGTCTTCTTCGCCCGCTGCGCCGCCCTCGACGAGGCCCGCAAGAACGACGCTGAGACCTTCGACAACCTGGCGACCGCCTATGCCCGCGCCGCGCACATCTCCAAGCCCGAGCTGGGTGCTGAGTACGACCGCGCCCTGATGGGCGAGGTTGAGCTTGCGCTTGCCGACGCCTCCGAGGCCGCTCAGACCGCCGTCGATGCTGCTCTCGCTGCCGAGGATTACCCGGCAGCATTTGCCGCCCTCGCCGCCCTGCGTGCCCCCATCGACCGTTTCTTCGACGAGGTTATGGTCATGGACAAGGACGAGCAGCTCCGCGATAATCGCCTTAAGCTGCTCAACCGCTTCGAGGCCGTTTTCTCCGGCATCGCCAACATTGGTGAGCTTGCCCGCAAAAAGTAAGCTAGCCTGCGCGTAAGCGCAAAAGGAGCCCCGCATGGATTGCCCGGTCACCGCTCGTCCCACCGTTATCGTTATCTCCGACTCGCTCGGTGATACCGCTTGTGAGGTGGTGCTTGCGGCGTCCGGGCAATTTGATGAAGGGGCTTTTCACGTTTTGCGCCTGCCCAAGGTGACCTCCGTGGAGCAGGTCAAGTCATTTGTGGAGCCGCGCGTCGATGCCGACCATCGCGATATCGCCGTGTTCCACACCATTGTCGATCCGGCGCTTCGCGCCCGCGTCCTCGATTACCTGGGCATGCTGCATATCCGCTCGGTCGATTTGATCGGCCCGACACTCGCCGTGCTGTCGTCGCTCGTCGGTGTGCCGCCCAAGGGCGTTGCGGGCGTGATTCACAAGACCGATGATCGGTATTTCCACCGCATCGAGGCCATGGAGTATTTCGTTGAGCACGATGACGGGCGCGGCTGCGACGATCTGTCGGGTGCCGATATCGTGCTGCTGGGCGTGTCGCGCACGTCCAAAACGCCGCTGTCGATGTATTTGGCCTATCAGGGCTACAAGGTGGCCAACGTCCCTCTGGCGAACGGCATGGAGCCGCCGAAGTCAATTTACGAGGTCGACCCGATGCGCCTGTTCGGCCTGATTTCGACCGTCGACGTTATTTCTGAGATTCGCGATAGCCGCTTGGGCGATGATTTCGCCCGTGCCGTTGCCGGCTCCTATGCCGAGCCCGAGAGTGTACGCAGTGAGCTCGAGGAGGCTCGTGCCCTTATGAAGCGCCTGGGTTGCTTTGTGGTGCGCACCGACGGCAAGGCGATCGAGGAGAGTGCCTCCGAGATCATCGCTCACCTCGAAGAGATTCAGGAAGCCAGGGCCCGCCGTGCCGCCCGTCGCGCTCAACAAAGCTAGCTTATTGGGGTAGCTAAAAATACCTGATATTGGTAAAGCGATTTAGCAAATTAACCGCATCTGACCTGCTTGTTTCTTATAGTGGTATCTTCATAAGGTAACCACCTTTACCTACCGTTTACCGCCAGTTTTAGCACGTTTACCAAACCGCGCACCCTCTGCTCAAGCCCGCTCAAAACCCGCCGTATAGTTCCCTCACGGCCCGCATCCGGCGGGTCGATTCGTTACCACGGTCGTGCGCGAGAGCGCATGGAAGGGGAAGTATCGTGAGCGATTGCAAGAGGGTTTACCGTTTTGGAACCGACGCCCAGGGCACCTGTGTCACTGAGGGCGACAAGTCCATGAACTTCGTGCTTGGCGGCAAGGGCGCAAACCTTGCCGAGATGAGCCGCATCGGCCTGCCGGTTCCCGGTGGCTTTACCATTACCTGCCAGACTTGCGTCGAGTACTCCGGTGCCGGCAACGTCTGGCCCGAAGGCGCACTCGATGAGATCGTTGCCGCCGAGGCCGACCTCGAGGCCCGCTGTGGCAAGAAGCTCGGTGACGACAATGATCCGCTGCTCGTATCGGTTCGCTCGGGCGCTCCGTTTTCCATGCCCGGCATGATGGACACGGTCCTCAACTTGGGTCTCAACGACGACTCCGTTCAGGGCCTTATCGCCCAGACGCAGAACCCGCGCTTTGCCTGGGACAGCTACCGCCGCTTTATCCAGATGTTCTCCAACGTCGTTATGGGTGTTGATGCCGACCTGTTTGAGAATGCCCTGACCCAGGCCCGCCTGGTCGCCGGCGTCCGCGTCGATTCCGAGCTTTCGGCCGAGGACCTGCAGGAGCTCGTCGAGACGTTCAAGGGCATCTTCTCCGACAACGTCGAGGCCGCCCTGTATCCCGAGCTCGAGGTCGCCGACGGCAAGCCCGTCTTCCCGCACGATCCTGAGCTTCAGCTGCGCCTTGCCATTCAGGCCGTCTTTGGCAGCTGGATGAACGAGCGCGCCTGCATCTACCGCAAACAGCACGGCATCTCCGACGAGCTCGGTACCGCCGTCAACGTTCAGGCTATGGCCTTTGGCAACAAGGGTGAGACCTCTGCGACCGGCGTTGCCTTTACGCGTAATCCGGCCGACGGCACCAAGGAGTTCTATGGCGATTTCTTAGTTAACGCCCAGGGCGAGGACGTCGTCGCCGGTATTCGCAATACCGAGCCCATCGCCGACCTCAAGACCACCCCGGGCCTTGAGTCCGCAGGTGAGGAGCTCGAGCGCGTGTTCCTGACGCTCGAGGATCATTATCGCGATATGTGCGATATCGAGTTCACCATCGAGCAGGGAAAGCTCTGGATGCTCCAGACCCGCGTGGGCAAGCGCACCGCTACCGCCGCCCTGCGCATCGCCATCGAAATGGTCGAGGAGGCTCTGATCACCCGCGAGGAGGCCGTGAGCCGCATCGATCCCGCGCAGCTCGACCAGCTCCTGCACCCGCAGTTTGACGCCTCCAGGAAGTACGAGGCCTTGGCCAGCGGTCTTAACGCCAGCCCCGGGGCCGCCGTGGGCGAGGTTGTGTTCTCGAGCGACGATGCCGTTGCGCGTTCCGCCGAGGGCCACAAGGTTATTCTGGTTCGCTGGGAGACCAACCCCGACGACCTGAAGGGCATGGTCGCCGCCGAGGGCATCCTGACCAGCCACGGTGGCAAGACGAGCCATGCCGCCGTTATCGCCCGCGGTATGGGTACGCCCTGCGTCTGCGGCGTCGAACGCTTCCATATCGACGCCGCCGAGAAGGTCGTGCACATCGAGGGCAGCGACCGCGTATTGCACGAGGGCGACATCATCTCCATCGACGGCACCCAGGGCATCGTCGTCGACGGTCCCGTCGACCTGGTCTCCGCCGAGCTTACCGGCGACCTGGACACTATCCTGTCCTGGGCCGACGAGATTCGCCTGGACGAGACCGACGGTCATGCCAACCATGTGCGCGTCAACGCCGACAATCCCGAGGATGCCGAGCTTGCCCTCGAGTTTGGCGCCGAGGCTATTGGCCTGTGCCGCACCGAGCACATGTTCCTGGGCGATCGCAAGAACATCATCCAGAGCTTTATCCTGTCTGACGATGAGGCCGTGAAGCAGCAGGCCCTGTCCGACCTGCTTAAGGTCCAGACCGAGGACTTCCTGGCGATGTTCAAGACCATGTCTGGTCGCGATGTGGTCGTCCGCCTGCTCGATCCGCCGCTTCATGAGTTCCTGGATAATCCTCGCGAGCTCGAGGTCGCCATCACCAAGAAGGAGGCCGCTGGCGCCAGCGAGGAAGAGCTTGCCGTCCTGCGCACCCGCCTGCGTCGTATCGACGGCATGGTCGAGTCGAACCCCATGCTCGGCCTACGCGGCGTGCGCCTGTCCGTCGTCTTTAGCGATCTGCCACTCATGCAGGTCCGCGCCGTCGCCACGGCTGCCGCCCGCCTTATCAAGGAGGGCGTCGACCCGCGCCCCGAGATTATGGTCCCGCTCGTTTCCATCACGGCCGAGCATGTCCAGACCCGCGAGGTCATCGAGCGCGTGATCGCCGAGGTTTCCGCCGAAGAGGGCGTCGAGCTCAACATTCCCGTGGGCACGATGCTCGAGCTGCCGCGCGCCTGCATGGTCGCCGACGAGATCGCCCAGCACGCCGACTTCTTCTGCTTTGGCACCAACGACCTTACGCAGGCGACCTTCGGCTTCTCCCGCGACGATGCCGAGGCCAAGTTCATCCCGCTGTACATGCACAAGAAGATCTTGAAGGACAACCCCTTCGAGACCATCGACGCGGCGGTGCTCGAGCTGGTGCGCATGGCCGTCGAGAAGGGTCGCGCCACCAACCCCGACATGCACTTTGGCGTGTGCGGCGAGCACGGCGGCGACCCCAAGTCCATCAAGGGCCTGTTCAACGTGGCCGATGTGGACTATGTGTCCTGCTCACCCTATCGCGTGCCCCTCGCGCGCCTGGCTGCCGCTCAGGCCAAGCTCGAGGCCAAGCGTTCCGCCTAACGTTTTGGGTGTAGACGCCTAGTGTAGCCCCCTTCATGCCGCCCGTCTCATTCGTGAGGCGGGCGGTTATCATGTGCGGGTTTTGTCTTTTTGTCTGCGTAAAAAATTGTTCTTGCAGCAGAAACCCGCGCGTGTATACTCGAATACGTTTGTTCAACTACGTGCCGGCCAAGATGGTACGGCACCTCTAGAAGAGTAAGGAATTGCACATGGATTACATCCGCGCAATCGAGCGTCAGCAGATCCGCGAGGACATTCCTCAGGTTCGCGTCGCCGACAACGTCAAGGTTCACTACCGCATTAAGGAAGGCGACCGCGAGCGCATCCAGGTCTTCCAGGGCGACGTCATCCGTATGGCCGGCGCCGGTGCCCGCGAGACCTTCACCGTCCGCAAGATGTCCTTCGGTGTCGGTGTTGAGCGTACCTTCCCGCTTCACAGCCCCAAGATCGCCAAGCTCGAGGTCGTTCGTCATGGTCGCGTCCGTCGCGCCAAGCTGTACTACCTCCGCGACAAGGTGGGCAAGGCTGCTCGCATCCCCGAGAAGCGCTAAGAAGATCGCAGCGTCTGTCCACTCGTTTGGACACAAGGGTCACCTTCGGGTGGCCCTTCTTTTTATCTGATTTGCATGCAAGGAGGGCCTGGTATGGCCAACATGACGAGCTCGGTTTCGGCATCGCAGGTTGCCGGAGAGCTGGCGAGCGCTACGTTTGAGGAGATTCCCGCCCTCGTGGAGCATTATCGCGAGGACCCGCGCCAGCAGGTGATCAAGGCTTGCGAACGCGCCCTCAAACGCCATGCCAAAGAGCTTGCCGAGCGCGAGCGCGTCAATGACATGTACGAGCTTATGCATGAGCTTGGCGGCAATGGGGTGGTCGTTGGTGTCGACGAGGTGGGTCGCGGATCGGTGGCCGGCCCTTTGACGGTATGCGCCGTCTGTCTTCCTATGGAGCCGCGCGTCTGGGGCATCAACGATTCCAAAAAGCTCACGCCGGCGCGCCGCGAGCTGCTCTCGGTGAAGATTGCCGAGGTGGCGACGGCGATCGGTTTTTGCCATATTGCGCCGAAGGATATCGACGAGATGGGTATGGCCCGTGCTATCCGTACCGCCGTTGCGGGCGCCGTGGCCGATACGGGACTTGAACCCGACTGCGTCCTCATGGATGGCAACCCCTTGGGCGCCGTTCCTAACGAGCGCGATGTGGTGAAGGGCGATGCCAAAATCGCCTGCATCGCCGCGGCGTCTATCATGGCGAAGGTCACGCGTGACGAGATGATGGTCGAGTACGACGCCGAGTATCCCGAGTACCATCTGGCCGAGTCGAAGGGCTATGCGAGCCCCGAGCATATCGAGGCCATTCGCAAGCATGGACTTTGTCCGCTGCACCGCGTGAGCTTTTGCGGAAACTTTCTGCAGACTGAGCGCCTTTTCTAGGTCAATTGTGAAGACAGGGACCTCTGGAGTTTTATAAACCTGCTGGTAGCGGGCCGTATGCAACACCATTGCTGCGTACGGCCCGTTTTTTGACGGCATTTGGTCAGCTTTTGGTTTGCTTCCGGTACTTACCCGCATGAAAGGTGCCCTCATCATCGGGGCACTGCAGTGTGCGGGAAAGGAGACCCCATGAGTGCCGCAAGCAAAAAGAGCAAGACGCAGCAGCTCAAGGAGCGTTGGGAAAACGGCGATCTCGACTGCGGGGCGATGACGCCCGAGTTTATCAAGGGGCTCAGTCCCCGCGAGCTGGGCATGCTGGGCGAGCTGATCACCATCGACTACTTTAACGAGCGCGGCTACACCTTGCTGGAGCAGGGTTATCGTTGCACCGAGGGCGAGGCCGATCTGGTGCTGCTCGATGAGCTCGACGATGTGGTGGTGATGGCCGAGGTCAAGACCAGGCGGGTTGCGCTCGATTGCGACACGCGGGTGTTTCCCGAGGAGGCGGTGAACGCCCAAAAGCAACGCCGCTACCGCCGCATCGCAAGTTGCTACCTCATGGAGCATTATCCACTCAAGGCGATTCGCTTCGATGCCGTGGGCGTCACCATCCGCGGCGGGCATATCGCCGAGATCGAGCATCAGTACAATGCGTTCGATTGGCAGGTGTCGTGATGGCGTTCGAGACGTTTGCCGTTCACGCGGCCTGCATCCGCGGCGTCGAGGCGATTCCCGTCACGGTCGAGGTCTCGCTTGCCGGCGGCGTTCCGGGCATTCAGATGCTCGGCATTCCGAGTATGGAGGTGATGGAGTCACGCGGTCGTATTCGCTGTGCGATGCGCTCCGCCGGGTTCGAGATCCCGCGCTCGGGCATTACGGTCAATCTGGCGCCCGGCGATATTCGCAAGACCGGTAGCGGCTTTGATCTGCCCATCGCCATCGCGGTATTGGCGGCCGATGGTCAGATTCCCCGCGACAACCTCGATCGTTGTCTTATCGCTGGTGAGCTTGGCTTGGACGGTACGGTCCTTCCTGTCAAGGGCGAGGTGGCGTTTCAGCTATTGGCGCGTGATATGGGGCTGTCCTTTATCGCTGGCAGGTCCGATCAGCATGTGCCGCTTGCGGGCGTGGATTGTGGATTCATCGATCATTTGTCTCAGCTTGCTCATGGAATGGGCGATGCCGCGCGGCACTACTTGGATTCTGAGGGCGTCGAGGCGACCTTTGAGCCCGAGCTCGACTATGCCGACGTGCTGGGGCAGGAGGTTGCCAAACGCGGCATGGCACTTGCGGCGGCAGGAGAACTCGGCCTGCTCATGATCGGGTCCCCGGGATCGGGCAAGACGATGCTTGCGCGCCGTATGACCGGCATCCTGCCTGAGCTTTCCGTTGAGGATCAACAGGAGGCGCTGTGCATTCATTCGGTTTTGGGTGAGAACATTGATGGCTTGTTGGCGGGGCACCGGCCCTTCCGCAGTCCCCACCACAGTATTTCAACGGCGGGCCTCATTGGCGGAGGACGCCCGGTGCACCCGGGTGAGATCAGCCTTGCTCATGGCGGCGTGCTCTTTTTGGACGAGCTTGCCGAGTTTCCCACGGGTGTGCTGCAGACGCTGCGACAGCCCATCGAACGCGGCTATGTGAGAATCGTACGCGTCGACGGGGCCTTTACCTTTCCGTCGCGCTTTCAGCTGCTGGCTGCGAGCAATCCCTGTCCCTGCGGCTTTTTGGGCGACCGTGAGGTGCCATGCCGCTGCTCGGCATCAATGGTGGAGCGCTATCAGGCAAAGTTGCGCGGTCCTTTGGCCGACCGCATCGACATGATGATCGATGTGACCCGTCCCGACCCCCAAGTGATTATCGAGGGCGCGGAGGGTATGTCGTCGGCCGAGTTGCGTGACTACGTAGTGCGCGGTCGCGCCTTTCGTGCCTGGCGCGAGTCCCGTATGGACGATGCTGATGCCGAGGCCGAGGATGACGAGACGCGGTCCATTGACGGCGTCGTTTCGACCTTTGAGCTCGATGATGCGGCGGAGAAGTGTGTGCTCGGCCTGTCGAAGCGCACGCATCTCACGGGCCGCGGCATCGTACGCCTGGTGCGTATCGCGCGTACCATCGCCGACGTCGCCGAGAGCGAGCAGGTGACGCAGGACCACGTGCTCGAGGCGGCGATGTACCAGGGAAGGAGGGACCAATGATGGCCGAGGGGACCTTCGAGCTGCATCCAGGTGACGCGTTGTATCCCGAGACTGTTTTGGAGCTTTCTGATGTACCCCAGACGCTCTATGTGCGCGGCAACCCCGAGGTGCTTTCGACGCCCGCGCTCTCCATCATCGGCGCGCGCAAGGCCTCGCCGTATGGTCTTGCCGTGGCAGAGCTTGCGTCAAAGGTGGCGGTCGAGGCGGGCGTGACGGTAGTCTCGGGCGGCGCGGTCGGTTGTGACCAGGCCTCGGGTTGGGCTGCGGTCAACGCTGGCGGTAAACACGTCGTGGTGCTGGGGACGGGCGCCGACGTGGTCTACCCGCGTTCGAGCGCGGGGCTTATTACGCGCACGCTCGATACGGGTGGCGCGGTCGTGTCGATCTCTCCGTGGGGCATGGGTCCGCGCAAGTTTGCCTTTCCGCGCCGCAATCGCGTAATCGCGGCCTTGTCGCAAGCCCTCTTTGTATCCGAGGCGGGTATGCCTTCCGGGACGTTTTCTACAGCCGAGGCTGCTATGGATTTGGGGCGAGAACTTCTTGCCGTGCCGGGGTCGATCCTATCGCCCGAGTCGCGTGGCACGAATTACCTCATTGCGAACGGTGCCTGCTGCATCATCGACGAGGAATCTATCGAGATGGCTATTTCACGCATCTACGGCACCCTGCGCTACTCGCGCCCCGATGCTCCCGGCATTGCCGACCTGGATCAAACACAGCAGACCGTGATGCATGCACTCATCGCCTCTCCGCTCAAGGTCGACGACATCGCGGCACTCGTCTCGCTCGATGCCGTTGGCGTACTTAAGCTCCTGGGTTCGCTTGAGCTCGAGGGCCTTATCGAGCGCATGATGGATGGAAGGTATGCGCCCTCCAAGTTTGCTCTTCACGCCCAGACACCCTTCGGTCACAATGGAAAACATGTCAATTAGAAAGGTGTTTGCAGATGCTGTTTGATCAGGTGACGGTTATCGGTGGCGGTCTGGCGGGTTCGGAGTGCGCGATTCAGCTGGCGGATCGCGGGTTTTCCGTAAAGCTGTGCGAGATGCGCCCCCAGGTGAGCTCCCCGGCCCACCATACCGATCACCTGGCAGAGCTCGTCTGTTCCAATTCGTTTAAGTCGACCCGTCCGGATTCCGCGGCTGGATTGCTGAAGGCCGAGCTTGAGCGCATGGGTTCAGTCCTGCTCGATTGCGCCCATCGCGCGGCTGTTCCCGCCGGTGGCGCCTTGGCGGTCGACCGCGTCAAGTTTTCCGAGTTTGTCGAGGCCGAGGTTGCCGCCCGTCCCAATATCGAGATCATTCACGGCGAGGTCACGCAGATTCCCGAAGGTCACGTGGTCATTGCCGCCGGCCCCTTGTGCTCGCCGGCGCTGAGCGAAGAGGTCATGAAGCTCGTCGGTGGCGACGCCCTTGCGTTCTTCGATGCCGCGGCGCCGATCGTCGATGCCTCCACGCTCGATATGGACGTGCTGTTCTCGCAGTCGCGCTACGAGGAGCAGGGGAGCGGCGACTATCTCAACGCTCCGCTCAATAAGGAGGAGTACGAGGCCTTTATCGAGGCGCTTACCACGGCCGACCGCGTGGTGCTCAAGGACTTTGAGGGCGGCGATCTGTTCCAGGCCTGCCAGCCTGCCGAGGAAGTTGCGCGCACCGGCAAGGACGCCATTCGCTTTGGCGCCATGAAGCCTGTCGGCCTCACCGATCCGCGAACCGGTCGTCGTCCCTGGGCGGCGATTCAGCTGCGTGCCGAGAATAAGGAGAAGACCGCCTATAACCTGGTGGGCTTCCAGACCAACTTGACCTTTGGCGAGCAGAAGCGCGTCTTCCATATGGTGCCGGGCCTGGAGAACGCTGAGTTCTTCCGCTACGGTGTCATGCACCGTAATACCTTTGTCGACGCCCCGCACGTGCTCGATGGCACCTTTGCCGTGCCCGGCACCGGCGTGCGCCTGGCCGGTCAGATCACCGGCACCGAGGGGTACATGGAAGCCGTGGCGACGGGTCTGCTCGCGGCGCTCAACACCTATGCCGAGGCTATCGGGGCCGCGGGCGTCGAGCTGCCGCGTGTGGGCGCCCTGGGTGCGCTCGTGGGCTATGCGACCGATCCTGCCACCGTGGGCTATCAGCCTATGCATGTCAACTTTGGCCTGGTGCCGCCACTCGAGGATGGTAAGCGCCGCAGCAAGCGCGACCGCTACCAGGCCTATGCGGACCGTGCGCTCGAGGCCCTTGATGCCTATCTGGCCACTCGCCCCGATTTGTTTGGAGGCGACCGGTCATAGCCTTTGACCTGTACGACACCGTCGACTCGTTTATCGCCTATATCTCACGTGTCGAGGGACTTTCTCCCAACACGGTGACGGCCTATGGCTCGAGGCTGGAGCGTTTTGCTGCCTGGTGCGAGCGTGAGGATATAGATGCTTTCGCTGCCGACGTGCGCACCATTCGTCGCTATCTTGCCGAACTTTCGCGTGAGCAGGTGGCTCCCCGAACGCTTGCGGCACACCTGTCTGCCATTCGCTCGCTCTATCGGTGGATGGCTGCCGAGGGGGTTGTGGAGGGCGATGTGGTCTCGGCAATTTCCTCGCCCAAGCTCCCGCGCGATCTACCCGGTGTGCTGACGACCCAACAGGTGGAGGCGCTGCTCAAGACGCCTGATACCTCAACACCCGCGGGACTGCGCGATGCGGCGATGCTCGAGCTGCTCTATGCCTCGGGCGCCCGTATCTCTGAGCTCGCAGCACTCAATGTGGAGTCCATTGTGTGGTCCGAACGCACGCTGCGCCTGTGGGGCAAGGGGAGCAAAGAACGTATCGTCCCTCTGTATCGTCGCGCGCTCGAGGCGACGCGTCTCTATATTGAGGAGGGGCGGCCGGAGTTGCTCGCTCAGGCAAAGCGCCGTGACCCCACTACCGGGCCGCATCCGCTGCTTATATCGGCGCGCGGTAATCACATGAGTGCCGCCATGCTCAGGCGGCGGTTCCATACTCTGGCGACACTCGCCGGCATTCCGGCCGACATCGCCCCGCATGCGATGCGCCATACCTTTGCGACCGACTTGCTCGAGGGCGGTGCGGACCTGCGCTCGGTTCAAGAGCTGCTGGGTCATGCGAGCCTGTCCACGACGCAGATCTACACGCACCTCACGCCCGATCGGCTCAAACGTGCCGTGGCTCAAGCCCATCCCCGAGGCGAATAGTGGCTGGGACGTCCCGCGCCGCACTCAGGTGTGTGGTTTTGATTGCGGGTTGGCACGAAGATGCATTCCTGCTATCATTCATCGGGTTGCTTCACGGCAACATGTTTTTATCACGCACGCGCGGCTACTTCATACCGTGGTGCCCGGGCTTTGGTAGCACATGTCCGGGTTGGTTTTGGAGGATGACCCCGCGCGGAGGCAAACCACAGGAGGTTTAACATGGCTACCAAGATTAATATCCGCACCCTGCTCGAGGCCGGCTGCCACTTCGGTCACCAGACCCGTCGCTGGAACCCCAAGATGAAGCCGTTCATCTTCGGTGAGCGCAACGGCATCTACATCCTCGACCTCAAGCAGACCATCCTCGACGCCGACCAGGCCTACACCTTCGTCAAGAACGTCGCCAAGGGTGGCAACGTGCTGTTCGTCGGCACCAAGAAGCAGGCTCAGGAGGCCGTCAAGAACGCTGCTGAGCGCGCTAATATGCCCTACATCAACCAGCGTTGGCTCGGCGGTATGCTGACCAACTTCGTCACCATCCGCTCCCGCATCAACCGCATGGAGGAGCTCGAGGCCATGGTCGAGGACGGCCGCATGGCAGTGCTCCCCAAGAAGGAGCAGGCTGTGCTCGGCAAGGAGCTCACCAAGCTCCAGACCAACCTCGGTGGCGCCCGCGACATGAAGGGTCTGCCCCAGGCTCTCTTCGTCATCGACACTAAGCGCGAGGAGAACGCCATCAAGGAGGCTCAGCGCCTGAACATCCCCGTCGTCGCTCTGATCGACACCAACTCCGATCCCGACGAGGTCGAGTACGGCATCCCCTGCAACGATGACGCTATCTCCGCTGTCACCCTTATGTGCGAGCTCATGGCTGACGCCTGCCTCGCTGGCTCCGGTAAGGAGCAGGTCTCCGAGGCCGAGATGGCCGCTGAGCCCAAGGCCGAGTAAATCAGTCTTAGTTAATTCTTTTTCATCTCTTTGAAAGGAACCACAATGGCCCAGATTACCGCCGCTATGGTCAAGCAGCTCCGCGAGATGACCGACTCCCCGATGATGGAGTGCAAGAAGGCTCTCGTCGAGGCTGACGGCGACATGGACGCCGCTGTCGACGTTCTGCGTAAGAACGGCCTTGCCAAGGCTGCCAAGAAGGCTGGCCGTGAGACCAACGAGGGCGCTGTCGCCGCGTTCGTCTCCGAGGATGGCAAGACCGGCGCTCTGCTCGAGCTCTCCTGCGAGACCGACTTCGTTGGCTCCAACGCCAAGTTCACCGGCTTTGCTTCTAAGGTCGCTGAGGTTGTCGCTACCACCGAGCCTGCTGACGTCGACGCTCTGCTCGAGAAGCCGATGGGCGAGGAGACCGTTTCCTCCGAGCTCACCGAGATGATTCACATCATGGGCGAGAACATGAAGATCTCCCGCTTCGCTGCCCGCAAGGCCGAGAACGGCGCGCTCGCTTCTTACATCCACATGGGTGGTAAGATCGGCGTCCTCGTCGAGTTCGCCTTCGAGAAGGCCGAGACCGCTCAGGCTGAGTCCTTCAAGACCTTCGCTCACGACGTTGCCCTTCAGGTTGCCGCCGTCGCCCCGATCTGCGCTACCCGCGATCAGGTTCCGTCCGAGACCGTCGAGCACGAGAAGCAGATCTACATGGCCCAGGCTGCCGAGTCCGGCAAGCCCGAGGCTATCCAGGAGAAGATGGCTGTTGGCCGTCTGGAGAAGTTCTACAAGCAGTCCGTGCTCACCGAGCAGGAGTTCATCAAGGACAGCTCCCTCACCATCAAGAAGTACGCTGAGCAGGTCTCCAAGGAGCTCGGCGATACCATTACCGTCGTTGCCTTTGACCGTCTGGTCCGTGGCGAGTAAATAAGCTCTTGTAGCTGGTAATGAGCAGGCTGTGGGTTTTACTCACAGCCTGCTTTTTCATGGCTCTTATCAGAGCCTTTGATATCATATTGAGAGTCTAATTAAAGGAGGATCGCTTTGTCCGACATCCGATATAAACGCGTGCTTCTTAAGCTTTCCGGCGAAGCACTGATGGGCGACGGCCAATATGGCATCGACCCCAAGGTTACCGATCATCTTGCCAAGCAGGTCAAGGAGCTGCTCGCCGTTGGCCATGAGGTCGGCGTCGTTGTCGGCGGCGGCAATATTTTCCGCGGCATGGCAGGCGCTGCCGGTGGCATGGAGCGTGCTCAGGCCGACTACATGGGGATGCTGGCAACCGTTATGAACGCGCTCGCCCTGCAGGATGCCTTCGAGCACAACGATGTTCCTTGCCGCGTGATGAGCGCTATCCAGATGAACGAGATCTGCGAGCCCTATATTCGTCGCCGCGCTATCAACCATCTGTCCAAGGGCAACGTCGTCATCTTCGCTGCCGGTTCGGGCAATCCGTACTTTACGACCGACACCGCCGCGGCTCTTCGTGCGTGCGAGATCGGCGCCGAGATTCTGATTAAAGCCACCAAGGTTGACGGCATCTACGACAAGGATCCCGTCAAGTGCGCCGATGCCGTCCGTTTTGACAAGATTACCTATCACGAGGTTCTCGTCCGCGGTCTGCAGGTTATGGATTCCACGGCTACGGCACTGTGCCAGGATAACCGTATGCCGATTTTGGTCCTCAACATCGATGGCGAGGACACCGTCAAGCGCGCGCTCGCGGGTGAGCCCGTCGGCACGCTCGTCTATCAGGAGGATTAAGCATGGCAGAGAACATCACCGCCCATATGGACAAGTCGCTCGAGTCCCTCAAGCATAATTTCTCCAAGGTCCGTACCGGTCGTGCCAACGCCAACATTCTGTCCGACATCACCGTCGATTATTACGGTGTCCCCACGCCGGTCACGCAGGTTGCCGCCGTCAAAACCCCCGAGGCTCACATGCTGCTCATCGAGCCGTGGGATAAGGCGCTCATCAATGCTATCGTCAAGGCCATCGGCGCTTCCGATCTGGGTATTACCCCCAACTCCGATGGCACCGTCGTTCGTCTTCCGTTCCCGGCTCCCACTGAGGAGCGCCGTCGCGAGCTCGTCAAGGAGTGCCGCGAGTACGCCGAGCAGGCCAAGGTGTCTATCCGTAACATCCGTCGCGACTTCAACAACAAGCTCGAGCGCGATGAGGAGCTCACCGAGGACGACGTACGTCGCGAGCAGGCCAAGGTCCAGAAGCATACCGATGAGTATGTCGCCAAGGTCGAGGAGCTTCTGAAGGAAAAAGAAGCCGAGGTCATGGAGATCTAAGGTGCAATACGACGAGCATAAACTGGTCGAGTACTTTGCCGACGCCCCTGCGGGCGTCGGTTTTTCCGACCTTGACCTCAATAACATTCCGCACCATATCTCGTGCATCATGGACGGCAACGGTCGTTGGGCCACGTCGCGCGGTCTTGCACGCACCGAGGGCCACAAGGCGGGTATCGTCTCGCTGCGTGAGATCATTACCGCCTGCGTGCGCCTGGGCGTCGACGTGCTTTCGGCCTATGCATTTTCGACCGAAAACTGGAATCGACCGCAGCACGAAGTCAACGTTCTGATGCACCTGTTTGCCAAGACGTTTATCGACGAGCTGCCGCTTCTGAAGCGCGAAAATGTGCGCGTAGTCTTTTTGGGTGACATTTCCGCGCTGCCCAAGAAGACTCGCGACGTTTTTGAGCGCGGTCTTGCCGAGTGCGCCGATCACACCGGTATGACGCTGGCGCTTGCCGTCAACTACGGCGCGCGTGCCGAGATTACCCGCGCTGTCCGTCAGATCGCATCCGACGCTGCCGCCGGTAAGATCGATCCTGCCGCAATTGATGACGACATGGTGGCTTCCCACCTCTATACCGCCGGTCTTCCCGATCCCGAACTTGTGATTCGCACCTCTGGTGAGCTGCGCCTTTCGAACTATCTGCTGTGGCAGGTGGCTTATTCCGAATTCTACGTCACCGATACCTATTGGCCCGACTTTGATCGTTGGGGCCTTGTCGACGCCATTTTGGCCTATCAGGGCCGTGACCGTAGGTTTGGTGGACTGAGCAAGACCGAGGAGGCTTAATCGTGTCCGATCGTCCCAAGGCATCTGCTCCCAAGACGCCAGTTTCCGCGGCGCCTGCGCGCAAGGCTGCCACTGCGGGAGCGCCTGCAGCGAAGAGCGGCACCGGTTCGTGGCTGGCGGGCTTTATTACCCGTGCCGCCGCCGGTATCGTCTACGCCGTTGTCTTTATCCTGTGCCTGGTTTTGGGTATCGTGCCCACGGCCATCTTTGTTTCTGTCATGAGCGGTCTGTGCTGCTATGAGTTTTTCCGTATGACAAGGCTCGATGGCAAGATGGCTAACGAGCGCATGGGTATCGCTGCCGCCGTACTCTTTCCGCTGTCGGCGTTGGGCGATTCGATGTTGCTGAATGCCCTGCTTTTTGCCTTGATGCTCGCTGTGGGCATTTGGTATGTCTGGTCGCCGCGTACCCGCATCTCTGATGTGGCCGTGACGCTCATGGGTCCCATCTACACTGGCTTTATGCTGTCGGCTATCGTGCTGCTGCGCGATGCCGTGCCCGGTTTTGCCGGCGCCCTGCTTTCAGTGGGCGTTTGCGCGTCCCTTTGGGTCTCCGATTCGTTTGCCTACATCGTGGGCAGCCGTATCGGCAAGCACAAGATGGTTCCCAAGATCTCCCCCAAAAAGAGCTGGGAGGGGTTTGCCGGCGGCATCTTGGGCTCGGTTTTGATT
>CAJMPZ010000020.1 GCA_905215445.1 uncultured bacterium
CGTCACCAATTTCCCCGCGGGGGGAGTTTTCGAATCCGCCCGGGGGCACCAGAGAATTGTCGAGCCCGGAACACCGCCACGGTGCCGGGCTCTTCTGGTTCATGCCATGTCAAAAACGAAGCGCCCGCTTGCTGGGGAAGCAAGCGGGCGTCTGTGAGCGAATATGTTTGCGGCGAGAGCCGTAATGAGCGGTGGGGTGGCGACTTAGTTGGTCGTACCGGAATCGCCGCCCGTGCCCGTGCCCGAACCCGAACCCGAGCCAGAAAGTGCAACCGTCAGCGTAATCGTGCTGTCGGTGGACTGCTTGCCGGTGGGGGAGACGCCCGTAACGGTGGCATCCTCGTTACCGCTCACGGGATTGCCGTTCTGGTCACAGAAGCCAATGTTATAGAAACCGGCGTTGTTGAGCGCGGTAACGGCGGCGGAAATGCTCTTGCCGTATAGGTTGCCCGGGACGGAGGCCTTGCCGGACTTCTTGGCAATGACGACGGTAATCGTGGCGCCGGGCTTCTGCTTGCCGCTGGGGTTCCAGCTGATCACGGTGCCCTCGGTAACCGAGTCGTTCTCCTGGTAGCTCACGTCGACGCCAAAACCTGCCATATCGAGGGCGTTGCGCGCCTGGGCCTCGGTCATGTCGGTCAGGTCGGGGACGGACGTGGTATCCGGGCCGCTCGAGACCTTGTACGAGATGGTCGTGCCCTTCTCGACTTCCTTACCGGGTTCGGTGCCCTGCTCAAAGACCTGGCCCTCATCGGCCTCGTTGGCCTCCTCGGAGGCGTTGCCCTTCAGGCCAACGCTTGCCAGCGCGGCTTCTGCCTGGTCCTTGGTCAGGCCGACAAGCCGGGGAACCTCAACCTTCTCGGAGGGCTTGGGGCCCTTGGAGATTACCAGGTTCACCTTGGTGCCCTTGGCCTTCTTGGTTTTGCCGTTGGGCGTCTGCTCGGCGACCTTGCCCTCGTCGATATCGTCGTTGTAGCTTTGGTCGATGGTGCCGACCTCGAGGCCGGCTTCCTTGATCTGCTCGACGGCAGTCTGCTGGTCCTTGCCCAGCACATCGGGCACGGTGACCTGCTCGCCGCCAAAGAGTCCTGTGGCAAAGGCCACCACGATACCGATGACGGCAACGGCTGCCACCACGGCGGCAATGATCTTGTTCTTGTTGGATTTGGGCTTTTCGACCTCGTAGGAGCCGGTGGAGCCCGAAACCGAGCTACGAGCGGTATTCTGGCCGCTCACGCCCGAGACGGGACGTACCATGGCGCGCGTCTGATCGGAAAGCTCGCGAGTCTTGGTGGCGCCCAGCTCACCGGGTGCACCGATGATGCGCGTGGGCTCCGAGATGTTGACGGCACGGCCCGACAGGTAGCTGTTGAGCACCTGACGCAGCTCGTCGGCGGTCTGGAAGCGGTTTGCCGGGTCCTTCTCCATGCACTTGAGGATGATGCGCTCAAGGTCGGCGTCGACACCGGAGTTGATCTGGCTCGGCGGAATAGGCAGCTCGTTGACCTGCTTGAGTGCGACCGAGATGGCGTCATCACCGTCAAAGGGCACGCGGCCGGTGGCGCACTCGTACATCACGACGCCCAGCGAGTAGATATCCGAGGTGGGGCCGAGGTCCTGACCACGGGTCTGCTCGGGACTGACGTAGTGGGCGGTTCCCAGCACGTTGTTGTCTTGCGTGAGGTGGCTGTTCTTGGCGCGCGCGATGCCAAAGTCCATCACCTTGATGTTGCCGTCGGGCAGCACCATGATGTTCTGCGGCTTGATGTCGCGGTGGATGATCTCGTGCTTGTGGGCGACCGAAAGCGCGGAGCTGATCTGCGAGCCGATCTGGGCGACCTTCTTGGGGTCGAGGGCGCCGTGGCTCTTGATGCCGCTCTTAAGGTCGGTGCCGCGCAGGTACTCCATGACGATGTAATAGGTGTCGCCGTCCTTGCCCCAATCGTAGACGCCCACGATATAGGGGGAGGAGAGACCGGCTGCTGCCTGGGCCTCCTGCTTAAAGCGAGCGGCGAAGGTGGCGTCGCCGGCATACTGCGGCAGCATGATCTTGACGGCAACCGTGCGGTCGAGGACCTGATCCTGTGCGCGGTAGACGGTCGCCATACCGCCCGTTCCCACCTTATCCTTGAGGAGGTATCTTCCCCCGAGGACCCTCTGTTCCATTCCTGCTCCTAACATAACTATTCGCTCAACGATGTGTGTAGTACCAAATGTGTGGCCGCTGGGGCCGTGTGGCGCGTAGCCGCTAGCTCATCGGCCGTGGCGCGTCCCAAGTATCCGCTTTGATCACGGGCATCACGCCCCCTGTGCGGCGAGCGCCGCGGTCAGGACGATACCGGCAATCTTAGCCGCCTTGACGTCGTGTTTGTCGTAATCCTCCAGGGCCACCGAGATGGCAACCGTGGGTGAATCGTAAGGTGCAAAGCCAACAAACGTAGAGTTGACGTTGGTGCCGCCGGTCTCGGGCGAACCGGTCTTGCCGGCAACCTTGACGCCCGGAATCTGGGCATCGGTGCCGGTACCGGACTGGACGACGGCGAGCATGGCCTGCTTGACCTGGTCGGCCGTGGCAGAGCTGACAGCCTGGCCCAGAGAGCGGGACTGCGTGGTCTTAACCACGGTTCCGTCCGGGGCGAGTATCTGGGACACAAAGAACGGGTCCATGACCACGCCGCTGTTGGCGATAGCGGCGGCGATCACGCAACTCTGCATAACGGTGGTCTGCGGGCCAGGCGTGTGGTCCATGCCGACGGGCTGGCCGGCGCCTGCCCAAGCGGTCTCCCACTCGGTCATAAGCGACGGGTCGGCCATGATGGAGGCGGCGGAGGTCAGATCTTGGCCGAGCTTTTGGCCGTAGCCAAAGGCGTTGGCAAACTGGACGAGCGAGCTGGCGCCAATCTCGTTGGCCACCTGGCCAAAGACGACGTTGGACGACACGGCGAAGGCCTGCTGCAGGCTGATGGTGCCGTAGCTTTCGTTGGCATAGTTGGTGACCGGCGCGTTGCCGATGTCCATGGAGCCGGGCGCCTGGTAGGTGCTGGTAAGGCTGGCGGTGCCGGTCTCGAGTGCCGCGGAGAGCGTGACGACCTTAAAGGTCGAGCCCGGGGTGTACAGTGCGTCCATGGCACGGTTGTACATGGAGCCGTCCTCGCCGCCGCCCGACTGGAGCAGCGCATCGATGTTGGTGTTGTCGTAGGTGGGCGAGCTCGCGCACGCAAGGACCGCACCGGTGCGCGGATCCATGACCACCACAGCGCCCTTAAAGCCCTTGAGCGCCTGCTCGGCAGCCGTCTGGATGCGCGAGTCGATGGTGAGCTTGGCGGTATTGCCCGGCTGGGTCTGCCCCGCGAGCGACGCGATGGCGTTGTTCCAGCTGGAGTAATCCTTGGAGCCGGTGAGCGTGTCGTTCATGACGCTCTCGATGCCAGCGGTGCCATACTGCTGGCTCACGTAGCCCACCACGTGCGCGGCCATATTGCCGTTGGGGTAGGAGCGGGCGTAGGTGCCGTCCTCCTGCTGCAGCGACTCGGCCAGCGTCACGCCGTCGGACGTGATGATGGAGCCACGCTGGATGTACTTGGAGCGGGCGATGGTGTGGTTGTTGGTCGGCATGTCCTGGTAGTCCTTCGCCTTGATGACCTGGACATAGGTGAGGTTGCCGATAAGGATGGCGAACAGCGCCGTGAAGGCAAGCACGGCACGAGTCAGACGGTTGGCAAGTGCCACGCGGCCGAGCACGCCGGACTCGGGCGTGTCGAGCAGGCGACGACGCATGCGAGAACCCGCGGAGCGGTTACCGACGCTGTAGGAAGGTGCGTTGGCAAAACGCGTACCGGTCGGGGCAGCGGCGGATGCGACCTGGTCATCGGTGATGGCGGCCATGGTGCCGGTGCCGGTGAGCTCTGCTTCGCGTCCGGTTGCCTCGTCGCCGGCGCGCAGCAGCAGCGCGACGATGATAAAGCTCGCCAGCAGCGAGGAGCCGCCCTGGCTCATAAAGGGCAGGGTGACGCCGGTCAGCGGGATCAGGCGGGTTACGCCGCCAACGATTAAGAATGCCTGGAAGCTGATGGCCGCCGTAAGGCCGGTCGCGCTAAAGGCGGCAAGGTCGGACTTGGCGCGGGCTGCCGTGGTGAGGCCACGCACGGCAAAAAGCATAAACAGGATGAGCACGGCGCCGCCGCCCAAAAGGCCCATTTCCTCGCCGATAGCCGAGAAGATAAAGTCGGACTCGACGACGGGGATGTTGTTTGCCATGCCGTTGCCAATGCCGACGCCAACCAGGCCACCGTCAGCCAGCGAGTAAAGTGACTGTACGATCTGGTAGCCCTGGCCCTGGGCGTCCTTAAACGGATCGACCCAGACCTGAAAGCGCACCTGCACGTGCGACAGGAACTTGTAGGCGCCCACGGCTCCAACGGCCAGCAGCGCAAGGCCGATGATGACGTACGAAAAGCGTCCCGTGGCAACATAGAGCATCAGCAAGAAGATGGTGTAGAACAGGACGGCCGAGCCCAGGTCGCGTTCGAAGACGACGATGAGCAGGCACACGCCCCACACGGCAAACAGCGGCAGCAGCAGGCGGAAGCGCGGAATCTTAAGGCCCAGGATCTTGCGGTTGGAGATGGAAAGCAGCTCGCGGTTCTCGGCCAGATAGCCTGCCAGGAACAGGACGATGAAGACCTTGGCGAACTCGCCGGGCTGGATGGTGAAGCCCGCGATGCGAATCCACAGCTTGGAGCCCGAAATCGTGGTGCCGATAAAGATCGGCAGCATCAGCAGGATGATGCCGATAATGCCAAAGGTGTACTTGTAGCGCATGACCACGTCGAGGTTCTTGACCAGTGCGAGCGTTCCCACCATGAGCGCCACCGAGACAAACAAGATGATGAGCTGCGAGATGGCGAGGTCGGGGGCTAGGCGCGTCACGAATGTGATGCCGATGCCCGAGAGCACAAAGACGATGGGTAGGATGGCGGGATCGGCGCCGGGCGCCAGGATGCGCACGGCGATATGCGCCGCGGCGAAGGCGGCGAACAGGCCGATCGGCACGGCGAGCGTCTCAAAGGAAATCGTGGCACCCGCGGTGAGCACGTACATCGCATAGAGCAGGATGACGGGGAACGCCGAGGCGATGAGCAAGAGCAGTTCGGTGTTGCGGCGACTCATAAGCGGCACTCCCTTTCTAATTCTTATCGGAGGCTTCGGCCTCGGCTGACTGTTCGGCGGTTTTCTCGGAATCTGACTCGGAGTTGGATTCCTGATCGGTGTTGTCGCGAATCGTTTGCGCGTCAATCACCTGACGGGTCTGCTCCTCGTCAATCTGATGGCGGTACTTGGAAATGGTGTCCTGCGCATCGTCGACACTCGTTTGCGGAATGCCTGCCTTCAGGCGGTTTTGCGTGTCTTCGGGCAGGTCGGACAGTTTGATGCTGGTTTCGCTCTCGAGCCAGTGGAGCTCGACCCCGAGAGTCTTGCCGGGCAGGCCGCGCCAGACGGCGACATTGCCGTGGTAGGTTCCCAAGTAATAGGAGCCGGTGATGCCCGTGTATGCCCAGATGCCTGCTACCAGCACAAAGACAAGGGCCACGATGGCGGCGATGGTGACATTGCGGCGTCGGACGCGTTTTGCCTCGCGCATGACGCCGTCGTCGACCAGGTCGACGACCACCACGGTCACATTGTCGTGGCCGCCGGCGGCGAGCGCCGCGTCCACCAGGTTGTCGACACAGATCTGTGCGGTCGAGGACTGCGTAGCGATATTCTCGATATCGCTATCGGGAATCATGCTCGAAAGACCGTCGGAGCACAGAATCAGGCGGTCGCCTTCCTCGATGTGCAGGGTAAAGTGGTCGGCATACATGGCGGGATCCGAGCCCAGCGCGCGGGTGATGACCGAGCGGTTGGGGTGGACGCGGGCCTCGTCAGCCGTAATCTCGCCAGCATCCACGAGCTCCTCCACGTAGGAGTGGTCGCGGGTCACGCGGATGAGCGTACCCTCGTGGAGCAAGTAGGCGCGCGAGTCGCCCACGTGGGCGATGGCGAGCGTGTCGTTTTCGATGTAGGCGCAGGTGGCCGTGCATCCCATGCCGGGTTTGCCCAGGCCGTTGAGGGCGGCCTCGATCACGGCGGCGTTGGCGGCCTCAACGGCTGCGGCCAGGCGCGCGGCGTCGGCGGACTGCGGCGCCGTCTTGGCGATGGTCTCGACGGCGATGGAGGATGCCACCTCGCCGGCGGCGTGTCCTCCCATGCCGTCGCACACGCAAAAGAGCGGCGACTGCACCAGATAGGAGTCCTCATTATGCGGGCGTACACATCCGACGTCGGAGCGGGCGCCCCACATAAGCTGCGTGGTGGTGCCGGCGTCGTAGGTCGAGTCGGTCTCGATGCGCTCGTCGGTCAGCGGCTCAAAGCTCATGGTCGAGCCGGGATCTTTGAGCTTTGCCTCCACGGCGGCGACATCGATCTCGGCGGTGTCGCCGGGGGAGACGGTGTCGGCATCGTTGCCCGACTTGGCGTCGGAGATGTCCGGAAGGTTGAGATCTTCGGTTGCGCGGTCGGCGGGATCGCCGTCCTGCTGCTGCTCGACAGCCGTCGGCTCGGGTGTCGAAAAGTGCGACGGCGCGGGCATGCTCTGGGGTTGAGCAGAGGGCTCGGGAGCTGCGGCGGGCGCGGCAACGGGCTGTTCGACTTCGGCAGGCGTTGCGGACGCGGGTGCCGCCTCGCTTGCCGGGGCGACGGGGAATACCGGTGCGGCAGGCTCGGGGGCTGCAAACACGGCAGCGCTCTCGTTCATCGCCTCGGCGACGGGCTCGGCAAAGTGAGCCGGCGCGGGCGTTGCCTCCGGTTCTGCGGGCTGCTCGGCAGCGTGCGCGCCGATGGGGGCATCGAGCCGCTCGGTGTCGGCGTCCTCGTCATCGGCGAGCGCCGGATATTCTTGAGTTACATGCGAAAGAGGCAGGGAGAACACGGTGTCCTCGGGCTTCACGGTCGCAGGGCGCGCCGGAGCGGCATGAGCCGGCGCGGCTGCGGGGGCAGTCGGCGTCTCGGGCATGGTTGCGGACTTGTTCTCCTCGTCGATCATCGACGGTTCACCTTCATGACCACGTCGCCAATCTGGACCTCGTCACCCTCGCGCAGCGTTGCGGGCTCCACCAGCTGACGGCCGTTAACGAGCGTGCCGTTCAGCGAGTTGAGGTCTTCGATGATGAGTGCCGGGCCCTGTAGCGAAAAGCGTGCGTGCGAGGCCGAGACAAACGGTTCGTTGATGCAGATGTCCGAGGACGGCGAGCGGCCCACGATGACGGGGCCGAGCATGTCTACATGGATGCCACGGATGCCGCGCGGACCCTTGTCCACATCGATCGTCCAGATAGCGGAGTCGCGGCGCTGGCCGCGTACGAGTCCCACGCCGGTTTTCATGACGGCGAACAGGAAGATGTAGAGCAAGGCGACCAGGACGATGCGGCCTGCAAAAAGGACGATATCGATGTTCATAAGCGACTATCCCCTAAATTCAAAGGTGCTTAGGCCAAACGTCAGCAGGTCGCCGTTGCGCAGCGGGCAGCGCGTGATGCGGCGGTTGTTGACGAGCGTGCCGTTGGTGGAATTGAGGTCCTCGATCGACCAGTCCGAACCGGTAAAGGTGAGCTGAGCGTGACGGCGCGACACGTTGGGGTCGCGTAGGGCTATGTCCGAAACCGAACGCTCGCGACCGATGGTCACCTGCGCGGAAGTGATGCTGTGGGTCTCGCCGCTCACGACGTCGACGAGCTGGGCGAGCGGGCGCTGCGGGGCGCGGGTGCTCGCCATGTTAGAGGCAATACCGGCCGCGGCGCCAAGGCCCACGGCGGCGCCGGTCGCGGCGGCTCCGCCCATACCGGCGAGGGCGTCACGAGAGACGGTTTGCGGCACGGGGATGGGCGCGGCGGCGGGGTCGGGGACATTGGGCGCAAAGGGATCGGCCACGGCGAGCGGGTCGGGAGCGGCGGCGCGGGGTGCCGGCTGCTGGGGCATGGCGGCGGGGCGCTGTTGCTGCGGAGCGGCGAATTGCTGCTTGCCGGCGCGGGGAGCGCTTGCGGCGCGGCTTGCTGCCGAGTTGTTCTGGCCCAGGCCATTCTGGTAGGCGCGCTCTTCCTCGTACAGACGACCGAGCGTGGGGGCGTCGACGTTCTCGGCAAAGACCGAAAACTTACCGGCACGCAGCTGCGGATCGATCATAAAGCGCACGAGGGGCTCGCCGACAAAGACATAGCGGCGCTTTTCGGCCTGCGCTTTCACAAACTCGCGGACCTCGCGCGAAAGCTCGGGGTAGAACGGGGCGAGCATGGGATCGTCGTCGGCGGCGATCAGGATGGTATAGAGTGCCGGCGCCGTGTTGACGCCGTTAATCACCAGAGTCTGATCCTCCATGTCGCGAGCGGCCTGCTTGGCAAGCTTCTTAAAGGAGAACGGGGCACGGGTGGCACCGAAGATGCCGGCCACGTGGTCCTCGAAGATGTTCAGGAAGTTCACGAAAGATCACTCTCCGTATAGGTTCTTTGGTATCCGAGCAAATATAGGCATATCCCAACGATTATAGAGGATAGGGTTCCCGCAACTGCCGCCTTGGCGGCGACCGCGGCTGCAAGGCTGGCAATTTCCATATGGTGTGCAAGACAGGATGCCGCTGCGCAGCCGATGCCGGTGACGGCGATGGCGGCGATTGCGGCAAGGTTTGAGCCCTGGTCGGCACGCTTGGCATGGGCATTGAGCAGTGCAGATGACGCTGCGGCAGTTGTCGCGACCAGCACAAAGGCAGCCCAAAGGAGCGGGTCTTCCAGCGCTGCGGCAACGTTACCGAGCCCCAGCACGCCTCCGGCTGAAAGCGCGACCGTCGCCAGACGGGCAAAAAGCACGCCCATGCCCGTTGCCGCGGCGGCGCTTGCCGGGCCGAGCCAAAATGACGCGACGCCGGCGGCGACCCCAGCTGCCAGGAAGGTATTGCCAGTCAGACAGCCAAGCGCGAGTGCACAGGTGAGCGCGGCGCTCGCGGCAGCCTCGGTGCGACCCCAGGCGATCCACCAACCGGACATGGCAGCGGCAAAGATCACCGCGACGGGCAACATCGACAGGATGCCCTGCGCCTGCATGGTGGCGTTGGCCATGAGCACCAAAAAGCCCACAGCCGAGATGGCCGAGCCAATCTGGGGGGCCAGGCCGGCGGCCGCCCCAATCGCGATGGCCGCGGCAATAAGTCCGGGAAGCGCCGCGACGCCAGCCGTCTGCATGAGCAAAAAGCTGAAGGCTCCGCATGAGAGCGCCGAGATGGCGCGCATGGTGTAATCGCGTGCGCAGCTCCAGCGCGTGCCCGCCCAGCCAAGTGCGGGGTCGACCTCGATGGCGTCGTCCTCGTAGTACGACGGCTCGATATCGTCGAGCTCTTGCTCGTCATCCGAAAGCTCGCCAATCATTTGCTCCAGACTGCGACGGCCCTCGCGCACGCTGCCCAGACCGGCAAGGAGTTGGTCGCAAAATGCCTCGATGCTGTTGGGGCGGTCCTGCGGCATGGGGGAGAGCGCGCTCATGAGCGCGGCCTCGGCTCCCGGGGGAAAGTGTGGTATCAGCTCGCTGGGATAGGTGGCGCCGCCGATGATGCGGTCGAGCGAGTCGGCGGGCGTGGCCGCCATAAAGGGAGCGCTGCCGCACAAGCCCTCATAGATAACGCAGGCAAGGGCAAAGACATCGGCGCGTTCGTCGACCGTGCCGGTCTCGATATCGAGCTGCTCGGGCGGCATGTAGCCGATGGTGCCGCCGCGCGAGCCGCCAAAGCCACCGGCGGACGACAGTCGCGCCATGCCAAAGTCGGTGAGCTTTACATTGCCCGAGTGGTCGATGAGCACGTTGGCGGGCTTAATGTCCAGGTGGAGTACGCCATTGCTATGGGCGAAGGTGAGCGCCTGGCCCAGGGCATCGGCAATGGCCGCGGCCTCGTCAAAGGTGAGCGAGTGGCCGTCCACGCGATGCAAAAACTCGGCCAGCGACATACCGTCGACATACTCCATGACCAGGTAGGCATAGGCTGTGTCATGCGTAAAGTCGATGACCTGCACGATATTGGGATGTTGAAGCATGGCGGCAGTGTGCGCCTCGCGCAGGACATCCATGATGTCGCTGGCGGGCATGCCGGCACCGTTGATAAGGGGGATGCGCTTAATGGCGACGCGGCGGCGCAGGTGCGTGTCGCGGCAAATCTCGATGGAGCCAAAACCGCCGGTCGCAAGTGTCTCGAGCGGCTGGTACCGCTTGAGCAGCTCGCGAGAGCTGGTGCCCTCCAAAGGAACGTCCGGCGAGAACCGGGCGGTATGTTGCGAGAAAAGCGGCATGGCCAACCCTCGTGCGTTTAAAGTTCGTTTGCGAGTGGCGGGCGCGGAGCCGAGCCGTTCGCGGTGGCATAGATGCTGCTAGTGTAGCACGCTCGGGCGGATGGCGAGGAAACGGGGATGAGGTGGTCCGATCGATTCGGGCCGTTTCGGCTCGTTCGGAAAGCGCATCCCAGTTTTCAGCCAAATAATGGGATGTGCTTTCCGATTGGGGTGGGCTGCGGAAACTGCATCCCAGAATATTGGCCTGGAACGGGACGGACTTTCCGAATCGGCGCTCAAAAGGAAACCGCATCCCGCTTTGGAGCGGGGACTGCGGACAAAAGCCGGACCGTGACCTGGCTCGGATTGGAGTTAGCGTGAATCGTTGATGTTGGCCGGTGTGGGCATGGAGATAGATGAGCGGATCGAGCGATATAATGACATGCTATGGAGGCCATATGCTTTTTTCCCGCCGTTCTGCTACGTCTGCCTGCGCCATTGCGCTTGTCGTAATGGCGGTCACCCCTTATCACCGGTTTTCATCTTCAATCGGCCTAGCGTCAGGTGCAATGACCTGGCTCGTTATCCTGGGCGCATGCCTCGCGGCGTTTGTTCATGGTGCTGCGCTATGCAAGGGGGGAATGAGAAGGCCGAGGCATCTCGGTGCCATCGGTGTTTTCCTTGGTGTTATTGCAACGGTTCCCGAATGGGCCGACCTGGCTTTCTATGCTCGCGGAGACTCTATTCCAATCGTGTTTGCACCGATTTGGTTGTTACATGGCGTTTCGTGTGTCTCGTGCTTTGTTGGGTCGCTGCTTCTCTCATATGTTATTTGGGGCACGGCGGACTCTCCTTTGACGCAGAGGTCGACACGGACTGACGAAAGGGAAACTCGTCACCCGCAGGACGCGATTTTTACAGAAACAATAGCCGTCATGTCTTGCCTGCTGTTTTGCTGTCGAGTTTCATGGAGAGTCGTTCCCGAGCCATGGGGGATGCCCCCTGTAACGGCCGCGTCAATTGGCCTTGCGCTTTTAATTCCGTTGGTCTATCTCGCATTGACTGTGGCCCCGCCGTTTTGCCGCCCTCGTGCCTTTGGCCATGGGCGGCGCGACGTGTTTGCCTGTTCTGTGCTCGTAGCAGTTCCTATTGGTCTTATTCCGGCTGTTGAGGCGGCATACTTCGCAAGCGATGCCGTGGTCATTGCATTGCTGGCGATGGGGTCCGTTATCGCTGCTGCCTTCGTATGCATGTTGCTAAGGGGGAAACGGGACAACAATTCGGATATCGCCTGTGCGTCCGACCCATTCGATGCGGGGGCGTTTTCCCCCGCCCTGTCGCCTAGAGAAGAGCAGTTTGTTCGACTGCTGCTCAAAGGGAAAACGCCGGCGGAAATTGCCAAGGAGACGGATACGAAGCCATCGACGGTGAGAACAACGCTTCACCGAGCATACGGGAAGGCGTCGGTTGCGGGCTCACGCGAGCTCGTGGCGCTGTTTGCGGGTGAGGGCGATACTGTAGGGCATGAGCTACCGCAGCGGCATGCTGACGATATAGTGGCATCAGCTCGAACGCGCCGGCTGTTTCGATACCTGCTCACATTATTCTTTATCCTCCTTGCGGCGGGGCCCTTGGTAATGGCGGATAGCGATTGGGGGTCCGGTGTTTCGCGGGCTGTCGCCTTTTCCCTCTTAAGCTACGCATTGGGTCTCGGACTGCTTCTGTCGCTACGCTACGCGGGTGGAAAAGCGAATCGTGGCGCTGCGCTGGATAGAGCGGGTGAAGCGATTTGGCTCGGAAGCCCGTACGTATGGGCGGTGCTATCTGCTGTGGAATGGTCTTTTATCTATATCGCGGCATTGATGTGCATACGCGTTCCGTTGATGGCTGTGCCGGTCCTGTTTTGCGGCGTGGCGTCTACGGCTTCGCTCGCTGTTGGGCTGCGTCCGTTTAAGGTGCATGCCCATGCTCGGGCTATCGTGCCGTTGGTGTCAATGGGCATGGTTGCCTTAATCTATGCGGTCGCTAGGGGGCGAATCCATGGACTTGCGGTGCTGACGGGGGTGCTGCTCACATATATAGTGATGCGAAGCTGTCCGCAGCGCAAAATGCTTGGGATATGGATGCTTTGCTTCGGGGCGACGGCTCCTGTTTGGGCTGTCTTGCTCAATATGGTGCAGGATCTGACGGTTTTCGAGCCGTTGTTCCTCGCGTCGTTGTTGGGGCAAAGTTCGGCTGTCAATGTCGTCGTGGCAACGGTGATTGTTTGCTGGTCTGTGCCCATGTTCGTTACGCACATCGCGCTCGCCCGCTCGGTTGAGGACGAGAAGGCCGTCTTGGAGTACCGGGCGAACGGGTCCACCGAAACGGCCCGCGTGCGCCAGCTGGCCCTGCTTACGTCGCGCTCCCTTTCTGATGTTCAGTCGCAAATTTTGCTGATGACGGCAGAGGGGGCAACGACAAAGGCCATTGCGGAGGATGTCGGTTACGCTGCATCTACGGTGCAAGCGCTGCGGTCTGCATCTTACCGCCAGTTGAAGATCAAGAATAAGGCGGAGCTAATTTTATTGTTATCGCAGGTAAATAACGTGTAAACGCCTGAGCAATCAACTCAATAGCGGGTGTTTACAGACATTTTTCTCTATTCATGCGAAGGTTGCCGTGCGTCGACGCATTGTTAACCGCTTTTGATTGGAGAAGGCCATGATTAAGCCAAGGAGCGCTATTGCTCTAATCGGAGTCGGCTTGGTGATTGCAGCTGGTCTGTCCCTAGGGGTTCCCGCTGCATCGTTTGCACAAGAGGAGTTTGACACCTCTCAGGTTTCCAGCATTACTCAAAACGCCGATACGGGAATTACGACCTGTACGAACAATGCCGATAAGGCATTTAGTTTTCAATGTGCCGGGACGAGTGCAACTGGCTACCGTCAAAAGGATGATTCCTCATCGCTCTATCTGGATATCCAGGGCCATACGGGAAATCCGCTTCGGTTATATACAGACGGTGCGTATAACACAAGCGGTAGCGGCAGCATGAATTGTACTCAGGGAACGTATCGTTCGAATCACAAGGGACAGTGGGAAATGTATAACCTCGTCCGTGAGAACGGGCGATCTGCGGCGCGACTGACTGCATGGGCGGAGTCTGGCTACGGCACTGTTATTGGTGTATGGAGCCCCGACTGCGTCGGGCATTTCCACAAGCTTCCCGCATAGTTGTTTGAAATGGCTCCCTTCCGGCTTTCTGGGTCGGAAGGGGGAGGAGGACGTATGAACCAAAAGCTCGCAAGATACGAACTGTCGAAAACGATTAGACGTCCAGCTTTTATCCTTGCTCTCTTGATTGCGGTCGCAGTTGCAATAGCTGCCGCGCTGGAGCCGTGGGCAAATTTGGAAAAAGAGCGTCACAACCTTCTTTCTTTTGGTTACGGCGTTGGCGTGCAAGCCGAAAATTATCTCGGTCAAACACGTGAAAGCAGCTTCGGTAACTGGATTGTTGTGAGCGCGAACGCGCCGCTGTCTGCGTCGGTGTTTTTCTATGCACTGCCCCTGCTTGCAATGTTGGCTGGATCTTGGTCGTGCCTCTTTGAGCGTTTGAGTGGTTATGACATGCAGATATGCACGCGCGTTTCCAGAAAGGCGTACGTGAACGTAAAGATGCTGTCTGCTTTCCTCTCCGCGTTTACAGTGACTGCCATTCCTCTGCTCGTCAATTTCCTGATCGTCTCGATGCTTTTTCCTGCGTATCTTCCTCGGGTCGATGAGTCGACTTACGTAGGACTTTACCTGCATAGCTACTTCTCCGGTCTATTTTATTCGCATCCTTTGTCGTATGTGCTCGCATACACGCTGTTCGATGCTGTCACGCTCGGGACTTTATCCATGGCTGTAACTGGCTTCTCAATTTTGTTTCGTAGCAGAATCAAAGCGATAATTGTCCCGTATCTGCTAATGGTTGCGTGGCATTTTGCAAATGGCTGGATCTTCGGCGTAATGGCTTGCGTGGGGTTTAACTGCAATATCCTCAACAGCATCAGGTCGGAATCGCTGAATAACTGGCCAGACATTCGAGCCGGTTTTGCGGAAATCATATTATTGACCCTTGCTTCGTTGGCTTTTTCTGGGGCGTGGAAAAGGCGGGAGATGGTCTGATGCTGTTTAGGCTGGTCGCCGCGGACCTGAGGACCGTTTTGAAGAAGAACATCATTACCTTTATTGCGATTGCAGCAGTGACCGTTGCGAACCTGGTGTACGCCTACGGATTGTCTTCTGTGTATGGGGTCAGGACGGATACCTTGGGGTTTGCGGACAATCTTGCGCTCGTGTTTGCCGGATCTGCTCCGTTTGAGCCTAGGCCCGGGGTCATGTTTGTGCCTCCGCTAGGATGGCTATTTCTCATTCTGCTTATTCTCTATACAACACTCGATTATCCCGCCGAATCGTTGCACGGGTTTGGTTTGCAAACGCTTGTCCGATGCCGGGCGAGAACCCTTTGGTGGGTCTCGCGTTTTATCTCAGTAACGGCAATAACGGCATTTTCGCTGCTTGTGGTGGTTTGCTCTGTTGTGATTTGGAGCTTGATGGTGAGCGCCTCGTTCAGCGCGGTCATCCATGGCGAGTCGCTTCAGCTGGCTAATTTGGCGCCGTGGTTTCTCAAAGTGGGCGAGGCGGATGCGCTGCCGTTTTTCATAGGTCTCTTTTTTGCTTTTGAGGCGCTTGCGTTTGCACAGGCAGCGGTTGGGTTTGTGCTTGGGCCGTCAGCCTCATTTGCGGTTGTAATGAGCTACCTGATCTGTTCGGCATATGCGCGGCATTGGGCGCTGCTGGGAAATGCCTTGATGCTGTTGCGCTGGGGTGGAATCGTCAAAGAAGGAATTGCGACGGGCTCGAGTGGCTTGTTTTCAATTGTGATTATGTCGTTATGTCTATCGTTGGGTGGACTGTGGTTTCGAAAGGCCGACCTTATCGAAAAGAGGGACAAGATATGAGCGTGATCGTTAGGGACGTATCGAAGCGCATGGGCAAAAACGATGTCCTGCGCAACGTGTCTATCGAGGTTGACCCTGGGACTGTGGTCGGGCTTCAGGGGATAAACGGTTCGGGCAAGACCATGCTTATGCGAGCGGTCTGCGGATTGATTAGACCCACCGAGGGCGAAATCATTATCGATGGTCAAAGACTTGGGGCTGATATCTCGTTTCCGCCGAGTCTTGGGATGTTGATAGAGGCTCCTTCCTTTTTAGGATATCTGTCTGGCTACGACAATCTGGAACTCATAGCTCAAATCAAGGGCGTTGCCACCCCCGAGGACATTCGCTCCGCCCTGCGGCTCGTGGGGCTCGATGCAGACGAAAAAAAGAAGTTCCGAGCATACTCGCTTGGGATGAAGCAGCGTCTGGGGATAGCTGCGGCGATTATGGAAAAGCCGAAGCTGCTTGTTCTCGATGAACCAACAAATGCCCTCGACGAAGCGGGCGTTGAAATGCTCAAGCGTGTTGTGGCGATGGCGGCATCAACGGGTCGCGAGGTTCTTCTGTCTAGCCATGACGGAGAGGTGCTCGAGGAGCTGGCCGATCGGGTTTACTGCATGCGCGACGGTGCCGTTGTGGAAGTTCGGGAAAGGTCGTGAGCGCGATGAAGAAGACCCTGTGGACGAGAAGATCGGCGCTCGCGCTTTTTTGCTGTGCTGCTACCGGCCTTGCGGGCATGAGGGTGAGCGTCGTTAACAGGAATCGGACAGTCATTCCTGAGAAATATTACGCGGAGGGCGAATGGCTCTCGATGGATGGAGCGTTTCTGGGATCGAAGGATGTGGTGACTGATGGGTATTCGTTTTGCATAGATGGAGCAGAACTACTCACGCCGCGCGAGTATCTCAAACGAGCGCATGACGATTATTCAAAATATGGCACCGTGGATACGAAAACGAGACTGAAGGATGCCGACATCACGTGCGTTATCGCCGTAAAGATGCGTGTCAGAAATAGGGATAATATCGACGGTGGAATCAAAGCGTATGTTTGGCATCTGGTTCCGGAGTCTGCGCCAAACTATGATTTTGTAGTCAATACCGATCTGATAACGCAAGCCATGCCGGTCCTTGGCGGCTCTGCTGCGTTTGCCGTGGAGGTTGGGGCAGAAAACGAGTTGCTCGTCCCATTTATGATGCAAAACACCAACGACTATTTCGAAGATTATGAAACCGTCCGTTTTGAGAAAGCGTTTCCCGGAGCCTATACGATGAAGATGACCGATCTGCCGGAGCGGAGGCTCTTAAGGTTTGAAGTGAAGTAACTCGAAGGTCCTGTTGGGGGAGCCTCATCCTACGCTGAAGCGGGATGAGATTCCCTTCGCAGTGGCGCTCGGCCCTAGCGCTTCTTCTTGCTCTTCTTCTGCTTGCGCCGCTTGCCCTTGTTATCCTGGGGCTTGTCGGCCTTGTCGCCCCGCTTGGCCTCGGCGGCAGCCTTCTCGGCCTTCATTTTCTTCTTCTTGGTCTCGATGCGGAGCTTTTTGTTAATGCGCGCCTTAAGGAAGGTGCCAAACTGCTCGGCATTGCCGCGGACAAAGGTGTCCTTAGGGATCGTCACGCCCTGGTCGGCGAACATGGCTACAAAGATGCGCTCGCCGTCGAGCACGTGGTCGAGCTTTTCAAACGGGAAGAACTGCGACTTGCCGCTCTTGCCCCAAACCATCAGGCCGTCCTCGTTGGCGGCGACGCGGCGATAGCGGCCACCCATGGACTCGTCGGCCTCGACGGCATCGATAAAGTCGCGGGCGAGGGTGTGGTGCAGGTTTTTGCTCCACCAGGCCAAAAAGGCGCCGAATACGATCAGGACGACGCCAAACTTGATCCAGTTGCCGCCGGCCACCAGCATGCCAATGCCGAGCAGCGCGGCAATTGCCGCGGCGACATACAGCGAGCCACGACGCCTGGGCGAGGCGATCAGACGGGCGAAGTCGGTGACCAGGTCGTTTTCGTACTGGTACTCGTTGAGGTACAGGATGCCGTCGTCGGCTGCGGCCTGCTTCTCGAGCGCGACCTCGACCTGGTCGGCTGCTTCGGAGGGAACGAGGTTGCTCTCTGCGTCTGCCATGCTCTTTGGACTCCTATCGCGGCGGGCTCGCCGTACGGGTTATTATGAATGAAGTATGCCGTGCGACCGCATGGCCGTCGCGGCAACAAGACTCAGTATACCCGGGGGAGCACCCATGGAATCGTTGTACCGAAAGTATCGCCCGCTCACCTTCGACTCCGTGGTGGGCCAGCAGCATATCGTCTCGACGCTCGAGCACGCCATCACCGAGGGACGCCTGTCCCACGCCTACCTGTTCTGCGGACCGCGCGGCACGGGCAAGACCACCATGGCGCGCATCCTTGCCAAGGCGCTGCTGTGCCGCAACGCCGAGGCGGCGCGCGCCGAGGGCGCAAGCGGCTGCATGCCCGACGGCACCTGTGAGGAGTGCGAGCTCATCGCCGAGGGCAACCACCCCGATGTCTACGAGCTCGATGCCGCAAGCCGCACGGGCGTGGACAATGTGCGCGAGGAGATCATCAACTCCGTCAACTTTGCCCCGGTGCGCGGCAAGTACAAGATCTATATCATCGACGAGGTTCACATGCTCACGACGGCGGCGTTCAACGCGCTGCTCAAGACGCTCGAGGAGCCGCCGGCACACGTGATCTTTGTGCTGTGCACCACCGATCCGCAAAAGATTCTGGAGACCATCCTCTCGCGCTGCCAGCGCTTCGATTTCCACCGCATCGGCAACGAGGATATCGAGCATCGCCTGTCCTACGTGTGCGAGCAGGAGGGCTTCGATTACGACGACGAGGCGCTTGCCATCGTGGCGCGCCATGCCAAGGGCGGCATGCGCGACGCGCTCTCCACGCTGGAGCAGCTGAGCGTTTTTGGCAACGGCGCCGTGCATGCGGACGATGCCCGCTCGCTTTTGGGCGAGGTTTCGGACCAGATTCTGGGCGAGTTTGCCCGCGCCATCGCCGAGCGTGATATTACTGAGCTCTATGGGCTCATTCGTGCACAGGTCGAGGAGGGCAATGACCTGCTTGAGCTGACGCGCGACCTGGTGGCGCATGTGCGCGACGTGTATGTGGCCTGCGTTGCCGGTGCCCGTGCCGAGCTGTTTGAGGGCGGGGTCGAGCAGGCCGAGGCGCTTGCTGCCGAGGCCGCCGCCTTTGGCGAGCATTCGGCCGACCGTCTGGCCCGCGTGCTGACGGTGCTTGACGATGCCGCGCTGGAGATGAGGGGCGCGAGCGACGTGCGCCTGGTGCTCGAGATCGCCTGCACGCGCCTGGCACGTCCCGAGGCTGATCTGACCATTGAGGCCCTGGCCGAGCGCGTGGCACGCTTGGAGGCCATGGTTGCCAACGCCGCGGTGCCGGCGAGCGTGGCTGCTGCAGGTGCTGCGCCTGAAACTGTCTCGGCTGTACCTGCGGCGATGCAACAGCCGACACTGATCTCGGGTGCCCGAGCTACCGCTCCGACAACACCTGCCGTGCCCGCCGCTGCGTCTGCGCGCCAGGGCGGCATGCCCTGGGACCGAGGCACTGCCGCTCCGGCGACCCAGCCTGCGCCCGCGCCGACCCCCAAGCCTGCCGCGCTGACATCTCAGCCTACATCGGCTCCGATGTCTCAGCCCGTTGCGGCTCCCGCGCCTGCCGCCGCTCCGGCACCTAAGCCCCAGCTCAACAACGCCGCCCAGGTTGCTGCCGCCGGCGCCGCCGAGACCCCCGCGGTTGAGGATGCCGGCGAGCTCCAGCGCAAATGGGCCGAGGTCGTCGAGCGCGTCAAGGCCCAACAACCTTCTTATGCGGCTCTCCTGTTGAACGCTCGCGCTACGGCAGACGATGGTTCTAAGCTCACGGTCTCGTTCCCTACGACATTTGCTATCAAGATGCTCGGGCGTGCTGATACACAGGCGGTGTTTTTGCCGACAGTCAGTGCGGTTTTCGGTCGTCGCACCGTCGACTATGTCTTGGATGGGGGTGGCACGCCGGCTCCTCAACATGAGGAGCATTCTCCATCTGCACGGGCTGCGGCATCTGCGGACCCGCAACCCGTGTCCTCGGCGGCCCCTGCATCCTCGAACGCCAGCGCGATGCAGCCAAAAGCGGCACCGGTAGCGGCACCGACCCCGTCGGCGCCTGAACCCGCTGCGCCCAAACCGGCTGCTCCGGTCCCCGCGCCCAAGCCCGCTGCCGCGCCTGCGCCCGAGTCATCCGACCTGGCCAAGGCCCCCTGGCTGAGCTCCGACAACCCCGCCGGCGCCCCCGCTACGGGTAAGCTCCCGACCGAACCCGCGCCCCGAGCGCCCGAGCGCGCGTCCGCTTCCAAGACTCAGCCGTCTGCGCAGGCTGCGTCGTGGGAATCCGAGCAGGTGCCCTACGACGACGCCATGGTCGGCGGCTTCGCCGGCGATACGAGCGGGGAGGATCTTCCTCCGTTCGACGTGCCTGCCGCGGTGCCTGCGCCCAGCCCTGCCGCTTCAGCCGCGGCTCCCGCAGCTGCGACGTCCGCTCCCACAAGCGATGACGCCCCCGCTGCCCCTTGGGAGTCCAACCCCGGCGCCGGCAGTCCCTTCGGCCACCAGGGCGCAGCCCCGAGCATCCCGCAGACCGAGGATGAGGCCAAAGCCCTCATCCGCAGCGTCTTCGGCCAGTCCACCATCTTCAAGCCGGTGGAGTAGCTGCGCAGGCGGGTATACTGCTCAAGAAGAGAACCCCTTGCCCGGGCGCATCTGTATTTCGGACATGTGCAACGTGGTGCCGCGTATATCGCATTCGAGCAGACAGGCGCGTGACGGTCGGCCTAGGATGCTGAGGTCGATACGATACGTCGCATGGCTGTCCGTGTACTCGACTTGCTCGGCGTTGACGGTTGCTCCGATTGTAAATAAAGAGCCCAGTTCGGCATCGACAATCTTGGAGTCCTTTATCTTGACCTTGAACTCTTGGTAGAGGGACGGGCTGTTGTAGTAAATGGTTCGGGTTCCGTCGGTGCATTCATCGGTCGTCTCCCATTTGACGACGGGCTGGTCCGAGCTGGCTATCAGCAGTTCTGCTCCAAAAGCTATGGCATGGGTGATGATAACCAGTAATACCCAGACGACAAAGAGATAGAGAACCACATATGCAACGGGGTGTTTTGAGCGGATGTTTTGGAGTACGGCTGGGACATTCACGAGGGCACCTCCAAATCGTCATCTATGACAATCAAATTATACCCAGCCGCCATGCGTGCCGCCTCGAGCAGCGGCTCGGCATTTTGCCATGTAGCCTTGTAGCCCTACGCATAAACTGCCTGGTTCCAGCTCTGCTAGATGTAGCTTGAGATAATTATGCAACCTTGCATAATTCGACCTTGCATAATCTTGGGCGTGCGTCACGCTCAAGGACATGTATATCGACTGAGGTAGCGTGTCCGCCCCGCTTGCTTGCCCCGCGCCGTGGTACGATTTTTGAGTTTGAAAGTCCCGTCGCGCTCCGGCTGCCCTTGCAGCTTGTCGCGCGGCCGCACGTAAAGGAGCCATCATGGCCGGTATGAACATGCAGCAAATGATGAAGCAGGCTCGCAAGATGCAGGAGCAGCTTGCCGCCGCGCAGGAAAACCTTAAGTCCCAGACCGTCGACGCCTCTGCCGGCGGCGGCATGGTCAAGGTGACCGTTAACGGCGAGATGGAGCTCGTCAACCTCACCATCGACCCCGATGCCCTCGATCCCGAGGACGTCGATATGCTGCAGGACATGATCATGGCTGCCGTCAACGAGGCCGTCCGCGGTGTCAACGAGCTCGCCAACAAGCAGATGGGCGCCATCACCGGCGGCCTCAACATCCCGGGCATGCCGTTCTAAGACACGCATATATATGAGTGCCAACCATAGTCTGCAAAAATTGCTCGATGAGCTGGGCCGTCTGCCGGGCATTGGTCCCAAGTCGGCCCAGCGCATCGCCTATTACCTGCTCGAGGCCGATGCCGAGGAGGCGCGCCGCCTGGCCGAGGCTATCCTGGAGGTTAAGCAGGAGGTTCACTTTTGCAGCCGCTGCTTTAACTACGCCACGGCCGACGAGTGCTCCATCTGCCAGGATTCGATGCGCGATACCACTCGCATTTGCGTGGTGGGCGAGCCGCGCGATGTCCAGGCGATTGAGCGCACGGGCAGCTACCACGGTCTCTACCACGTATTGGGCGGCGTGATCAGTCCCATGGACAAGATTGGTCCCGAGCAGTTGCACATTCGTGAGCTGCTGGCACGCTTGGGCCACGAGGACATCCACGAGGTCATCATCGCCACCAACCCCAATATCGAGGGCGAGACCACGGCGAGCTACCTGGCCCGCACTATCAAGCCGCTGGGCGTTGAGGTATCGCGTCTGGCGAGCGGCCTTCCCGTGGGCGGCGACCTGGAGTATGCCGACGAGCTTACGCTTGGGCGCGCCATCGAGGCCCGTCGCACGATTTAGGTGGCGAGCCTGCTCCTGCCGTATGTCTTCATCGCGACGCACGGGGTAGCCATAATTTCCCCGTGCGACTGTAAGTTTGTTGTGCAACAAAGATGCTTTGTATCCGCTTATCGCATGGATGCTTCCACTCGCATCCTTAATTTGCCCATTCGTTGCGCAACCTTTTGGGTTCGCTGATACACTCAAATATGGATTCGAATGAATGCGCCGCTCCCGAGCGGCGTGTTTTTGTTGGAGGAGAACGCATGCGGCCCGGTGGCACTCAGACAAAGCGCGGCGCCGCGGTGCGCATGCGACGCCGACTGGGCTTGGCGCCGCGGGCGTACGCACTGCTGTCTTGCTCGCTGGTGCTGGTCATAGCTGGCGTTTCTGCCTATGGCATGACCGTGCCGTCCATGATGCAGGCACATGCCGCACGCGAACCGCGCGTGGGGCATGAGGTCAAAAGTGACCTGGGGACCACGACTGGATATGCTTGGGCAAGTGTGGTCGCGCATATTGTGTTTGGCACCGGCGACGCGGACGGCGCCGAGGCCCCGGACAACGAAGTCACGCTTGCCAATGGCAAAACCATCGTGCTCACCAACACCAAGATCATCGATCGGTTGTCCAACAATAGCGTGGCGGCAACGGTGAATAAGGTCGAGCAGCAGAAGGAGCAGGACGCCCAGCAGTCCGGAAAGCCCGGTAGCTCGGATACTTCTGGCTCCGGCTCGGATTCGTCGAGTTCGGGCGGCGGCTCTGGGTCGGGTTCCTCTGCCGGAGGGTCTGGAAACGGCGGCTCGACGGGCGGCAACACTGACAACGATGCAAACTCCGGTGGCCTTTCCGCTGCTGAGGAAGAGAGCATTCACAGTTGGCTTGTAACCAAGTACAACATGCTCGACGGCTATGTTTCTCGCGCCAATGACGTGGTTTCGACCTATAACTCTACGGGAGATCCCAGGCCGTGCGACAGCCTGGTCGGGGAGATGTTTGTCATTCGAGCCGAGTTTGGTCGTCAGACATTCTCGCCCCGGTCAAAGTGGTATCAGCAGTATGCCAATCTGTGGGGCTGTTACACCAACCTATGTCAATGGGTCGGCCATTACGGCGATGATGACGTCGCGCTCGGTAACTTCAACAATAACGTGGCGGCGCTTGCCCTATGATGACCGATCTTGCATCCACCACACCACAATCGCTCGGTCGCGATCCCATGGTCGGCTTGCGCCTGGCGCGTGTCGACGGGTTTGAGCCGGCCATTGCGCTCGGTCAGGACGAACTGCCTGCCTATCTGCGTCGTTTTACGATGCTGTTTGCCGACGATGCCACCATGCGCCGTGGCGGTATCGGCCGCGTGACGCGTGCCGTCAACGCCCAAGGCGAGGCCGTGGCGCTCAAGCAGCTCATCTTGCCGACGCGCGATGAGTTTGACGACGATGCAACTCACGAGGCGCTGGTCGCCAAGTTCAAAGCGGCATTTCGCGAGGAATATGAATGCCATCGCGCCCTTTCGGGCCTTAAGGGCTTTCCCCGCCTCTATGGCTGGGGCGAGGTCGACGGTGTGCCTGCAATTGTCATGGAATGGGTCGAGGGCGAGACGCTTGCCCGCTTGCGTTCGCGACTCGCCGTGGACGATGACGGACGCCTGTCGCCGCTTGTGGCGGCGCGTCTGGGTCGCGACCTGTTCGATCTGCTCTGCCGTATGAGCCTGGTGGGTGAGGGCTTTGTCCATCGCGATATCTCGCCCGCTAATATTATGGTGCGTACGGCGCGTCTACCGCTTGACCGGCAGCTTGCCGAGGGCACCTTTGACCTGTGCCTGATCGACTTTGGCTCGTCGCTGGCGCTCGAGCCTGCGTCGGCCGTGGCCGGTACCGGCGGCAAGGCGTCGTTTACGGAGCGCTATGCCACGCTGCGTCGCGCGACGGTTGCCTATGCCCCACCCGAGATGCTCACCGACGATATTCCCGATCTGCGCGCTTTGCGTATGTCGCCGGCGATTGACGTCTATGCCGCGGCAAGCACGGTTTACGAGCTCATTGCCGGCGTCGCGCCATACGAAGCCGCGCCGAGCACTTCGGGCACCTCGGGTTCGCGCAAAAAGACGCGCGACATCGCGAGCCCCTACCGTCTCAAGATGGACACGCGGCCCGACTATCCCATTGGTGCCCATGCGCCCGGTTGTGATTTGACTCAGCTGCTTCGTCGTGAGCCCGATGTGGCGCTCGCCGCGGCCGAGCAGGCCCAGCAGCTAGGGCTTGAGCCGGATTCCGAAGAGCTACGCGATGCGCTGGCGTTTGTCGATGCCCAGCTGTTCGACGTGGTGATGGCCTGTCTGTCCAGCCATCAAAAAGATCGTCCCGAGCCGGCGGCGGTCGAGGCGGCGCTCTCGGCGTTTTGTGACCACTATGCGCAAAATGTCGGTCGTTCGCTCCGCGGCGAGCCGCTCACGCCGTGCCCCATGGATGCGTCTGGCCGTGCGGTTCGTCGCGCGCTGATGGTCGGCGCGACGGTCGTCTGTGGCGTGGTTTGGGCTGTGGTCGTGGTTTCGGCCGCGCTGCTGGCGTCGGGCGCTCGCGTGACGGCGACTTTGGGATCGCTCGTGTGGTCTGGGACGCTACCGGGTATTATTGCCGCACTGGCGTTGGCGCTGCCAGGCGTAGCCGGCGTTACCGCGGGGGCACTTGCGCGCAATCGGCGCTCGGGGTTCCTGCAGGGTGTGCTTGCGCTTTCTGCCTGCGAGGTTCCAGTACTGGTTGTGGCTGCATGTAGCGTATTTTCCCAACGCGCCGTGATGGGCGGCCTTGTTGCCGCTCTGGTTGCAACCTATACGCTTACGTGGTTTTTGCTTGCGATGGGCTTTGCCTTTGAACTTCCCGTTTCGGCACCGCGACGCACAAAAGCCCAGATGGCGACTCCGCTTGCCGGTGGAGCCGCAGCTGCCCGTACTTTTGGCGGACCTGTCGAAGTATCGTCCGATTCTATTTCTACGACCAAGGAGGCCTAGGTCATGGCATCTCAAGTTGAGCTCACCCCATGCGGGGCCATGTTTGACATCTTTAAGCGCGCGGCGCATCTGAGCCATATCGAGCTGTGCGGCCTGGTGCTTTCGTCCCGTCCGCTCGCCGACGGCCGCAGCCCGCAGAGCCGAGCCGCCGATCGCTCTTGGGTTTCCCGCTTTATCGTTCGCGCGCCGGTCGGCACGCTTCAGCAGCGCTACTTTGCCGAATACGGTACCTCGGCTGCGCGTATTATGTCGCAACTGGCCCTGCGCCAGCGAAATCCCATGGACTCCACGGCTGTGATCAATATGGTGTGCGGTCCTGCAGGTGAACCGATGGTACGCGCGCTCGAAGAGTGCCATCAGGACACGAATCTCTATCGCAACGCGCTCGATCGCCTGTCCCAGGCGGCGGAACTCATGCCCGCCGAGCGCGCCGAGGCCGTGCTGGTGCTGTTTGTCGCCGTCGGTTGTTCGGCGGATGTGCGGTCCTCGGTGAACTATGCCATCGACTACGCGCACGCGACCTGTGGCGGAGGCACCTCCACGCCGCGTTCGCTTGGCATGTCGATGACCGCGGGCGAACGCGAACCCGCTCCGGCGCACCCCTTGGGCTTGCTGCGCGTACAAAACAGTTTTGTCGTGAGCGCCCCGCGCTGGATTCAGCCGAGTGAGCAGGGTGTTGAGATTGGTGCGCTGGCCACTGGTGAGGGCGATATTACCGACGTCGGCGACGATGTCTCGGCCCGCCATGCCCATATCTGGTGCGATGCTCAAAATATCTGGCACGTCGAGGACTTGTCGTCCACCAACGGAACCGTGGTGGTAAACGGGGCCACGCGCGTCTGCATTCAGGTCGAGCCCGGCCGTTCCGCCCAACTCAATCCCGGCGACGAGCTCAAGCTCGGCGAATCCACTACCTACGCCGTCCTCTTCGGTGCCCTCTAGCCGGCAGATAGGGACGTTCCTTTCCTGCCGGCACTTTGGGACACTCCTTGGCGCGCCAGAGCCAGTCGCCCGGGGATGGAGGGACCATTTTGGCCCTTGGCGGTCAGTCGGGGCGAAACTAGAAGATCTTTCCGATTCGCGGCTGTTCATGCTTGTAGAGCATCTAAAACAATAGGATGTTATTCTGGAATATGCCGGGTGCGTGAACTTGCCTGTCTTAGCCTTAATAAGGTATAGGGGAGTTTGGCTCAGGGGTTCCGTGTTGTTCTTCAGCGCAGTATTGTGGGACAGATTTGCTGAGATTGGCGCCTTACACCGCAGAGCGCACGGAAGGCTCTCGATTTGTGTTCTGGCCCCAGAATACAGGGCCTGATACTTACCAACTGTGGCATGGATGTAACATCTGTAGAAATCAACCCTTTTGTTGTCGACCTTTGTAAGAAAAACACTGCCATCAACTCTTTGGATGACGAAACTAGGGTGCTTGAGGGGAGCCTTTACTCCCCTCTGAGAGATGACTCATGTTTTTCGCTTGTCGTTGTGAATCCTCCGTTACTGCCGATTCCGGATGAGATTCCTTATCCCTTCGTTTGAGATGGAGGACAATCGGGTCTGGATAAAACACTTCGTATTCTTAAGGGTGGCGATACGCATTTAGAGAAAAACGGTAAATACTGCTAATAGGGGTGACGACGATGGTGCGGGGGCGACCCGCGATGCTCTCATCAATACGTCGGATACTTGGGAAATCAGGTCTAGATGCATGTATGATGATGCTGTGTGGCTATTCAATTAATCCGCGTTCCGAATGGGTGCAGGGTATAGCTGCGACATCGTATGCTTTTGACCCGGCGCGATACTCAGATATTTCTGAGGCGGTTGACGAAGTTTATACGCACTATGCCGCGCAAGGCGTTTCGGAAGTTTGCACATCTACGTTACGGGCTTAGGTTTCTTCAAGCGAGCAGGCCGGTTGCGTTATTTCGAGCGATTTTTCTAGTCTAGACGACAAAAGGCAAAGGATTTGATGGGTATAAAACGCGGACGTTTGTGGGCGGATGCTCAAATCTATTGTGGCAATCGGGCGGTTGAAAAAGATATTTCAACCGCCCGATTGCCAGGTTCGTCGGAGGAGATGTCCGATTCCGACTCTCTTGTAGGAAGAGCTTGAGATCGTATTGGCCCAAGGCAATCTTAAAGCAGTCTCATTGGCAAATCTTCGCTCCTGTTGTGTTGAGGTGTAAGGTATCAGTGATTGATGTTTTGTGGCGGGTAGATTGGGGCCTTCCTTGATTCGATGCGTTCTCTCGAGGTTCATCAGAGCAAAAGGGGCTTTCGTCTTCATTGCTATCACGGTGATTGGAACCGCTCTCTCCTATGCCATGCCATACGTGAACGGGAAATTCTTAGATTTTCTTCTCGGTAACCGCAGCGAAAGAGACGCCGTACTCTTCGCGCTCCTGGTTGCGTCAATAGGAGTTTTCTCCACCCTCTTTACTTATTTTGCAGGAACACTTTCCATTCGCATAACCACGAGACTTTCCTTTGATCTTCTCAGGGAGGCCGTCTTGCGTTTTGAAAGAGACGATTACTTGGTGAGTCGGACCATCGATCCAGCCTATACAACGCAACGGATTATTTCCGACTCCAGCGTGGTCTCATCCTTCGTTTTGGCGAATTTTATCAGTGCGCCGCTGTCCATTGTAGCCATTCCCATCGTATTGCTTATCATATGGTCAATTGATTCAACTCTCGCGGTGTTTTCCATCATTCTCCTCATCGTGTATTTCTGTGTAATTACTGGGTTGAGGAAACTTTTGTATAGGGTCACGTATGAGAAGAAAGAGGCGGACAGCGCCTTTTACGCCGCAATTGCATCGCAGCTTAATCAGATTCTCAACATTCAACTGACATCTTCGTACGGCAAGAGCGAACAAGCGCTCGACGCTGGGTTTAAGAGCTATTTTCCCAAAGTTTTGCGCTCCGGAAAGCTATCATATTCTCTGACATCGCTCGATGGTCTTTTCGCAGCGTTGTTTCAAGCGGTGATACTTGTTGTTTCCGGAGTACGAATCATTAACGGAACTATGTCAATAGGCGAGTACACTATCATCGGTACATACTTCGCGGTTCTCTTTAAGACTTTGAAAAGTATGATGTCATTGTTCAAATCCTATCAAGATGCCAAAGCATCATGGGATAGGACGGCTATCGCGACGAGAGAAAAGGAGAGATCGGGGTGGAATCGGACCGATTTAGCTAAACTCGATGAAATAAATGACATTTCGGTATCTGATTTGGAATTCTCGGTTGCCCTTCCAGACGGATCTGTCCGAGAGGTCCTCGGCGGGTTTTCTTTCAAGTTTTCCGGTCCTGGTACATATTGCATAGTTGGGGAAAACGGAAGAGGCAAGACGTCACTTCTTTACTTGATGCTCGGGCTATACTCATCGAAAGGCAAAGTAAAATACAACGGCGTGCCAATCGAAGAATGCGACTTGGATTACATACGTGCGAGAGAGATATCGTGCTGCCCACAGTCGTGCTTCGCGCCGGACGAAACGGTGAAAGAGCTGTTAGAGTATTTCGACACGCCCTTTTCTTCCTATCACCGGGGTGTAGATGGCCTACTTTCGCTGGAAAACAGCGTGAAGGAGTTGCTCGGGAAACGTTGCTCCGCGCTTTCGGGCGGTGAGCTGCGCCGAGTGTACTTATGGTCGGCGATTTCACGCAAGTCGTCAGTTTTGGTACTCGACGAGCCCACGACTGGGTTAGACGCTGTAAGCCGCGCCGAGCTTGCGGCCTATGTTAAGCGCAACAAGCAAAGCCAGCTGATCATCATTGTCTCTCACGATGACGAGATGGTCGGCGCGGTAGAAGGGGTAGTGGATTTAGGCAGCATGTACCGGGGTAAATGCTGACAAGTGTAGTGCTACCCAACTGACAGAGATAACAAAAAAGCGATGCAGATGCACGTAGCATTCAGTCGGTTCGGACTCGGTGCCTTCACGCCATCGCAACGCTTTCAGATATAGTTCTCATTCTCTTACTAAAGGAAACTTTAGTCTACGTTGTCTTGTCGAGACAGAGGTGAAGCGAAGTGTTGTCGCGACGTATCTTATTCCAGGTGGCTCAGTATCATCGTGAGAATCACACCAAAGTGTACTTACAATTCTCGTGTCCCACGGACAACATGAGCTGAGCATTGAGGTTCCACCCTTTGCTGCAACTACACGGGGTTGGACGGCAATGAATATGCCGGGCCGCATGCCACGCGCAGCGGGGGTCCATGCCCCAGTATGTTGCCTACAGCAGCCTCGATGTCCACGCACACATCATCTCTGCCTTCGTGTTCAATCCGTTTGCCGGAGAGTGCGAGGGTTACAAGGCCGTAGAATACGAGCCGAACAAATGAAATGCGGTATCGACGCATAGGATTAAACTGACGATTGCTTTGCACCGAAAATACGCCCGGAAAGCCGCTATGGGTGGCGGCCCGGGTTAAATTGAGAGGCCCGTCCGATCACTTTCATGTGACGAACGGTCGGGCTTCTTATTCCACTTGCCAATGCTCGGCTCATATTGGAAGAAAGCTACGCTAATGTTTGCGTGATACTCCTATTTTTTCCGAAGAAAGAATCGGATAATGAAGAATAACAATAAAAAAGGTGCCAGATATAAAGCAAGTACAAAGGTTAATCCAACGAGACCTTGCAATAATGGCATAACTCCTCCCAGACACGAGATTTTGGTATTTGTCCCCATCTTATTTTGAATTGGACCAAATAGTTCCTAGACACAAAAACTACTCGTCAACTGGATCGCACCAATCTGCTGGCAAAACACAGCTTGATTCTTTATCGACATAGCACCAATCCGCAACAGGGCACTCGGCGATGTCGTAAAAATTGCATATATCAACTCCAAGACAACAAGGCTCAACGGGAGTATGTTCATTTGAACCAACAGGATGGATATGCTTCATAACAGCTCCTCACCTTAATCCAATTAGAGACTACGTTTGATCAATGCCACAGTGATCTACAACGCAGATGCTGCCGCCATCCATGTCATAGTCGCAGTAATCGTATGCACCACAGCCATCTGCTTTATCATAAACAGTACAGATGTCAGTAATGCCCAAGAGGCAGTCAAAAGACATCGGCTTCACGCCTGCCTCGTCGCCACTTCCTGGATTAATCGGATGAATATGCTTCACGACTACCTCCCTTTGAGTGCAGAAAAACCTCAATATTGTGTATAACAAACCAAGATGTCTAGTTCACCATATTTCTAGAATGGTTTCGGCGAACGTAGCAATAAGCTTCGCAGACGGTAATCAGAAGAACGAACACCTCCACAATGGTGACAGCAATGCGCTGAACCGCTTATTCCGATACAGTAGCTTCTCGTTGATTTTTCTCCTGCGAAGATGAGTGGCGGGAAATAAGGTCAAAAGCCATCTCGTAGCACATTTTTCTATATTCACATGATGCAGGGTGTAGACTCTTGGGCAAGTAGCCGTGCTCGTCTGCAGCCTCCCAGCTACAGCCCCCACCACAGAAAGACCGAGCCCAACAGTCCGTACAGTCAATTCTTTTTTCGACACCCTGACTCCAGTTTTCAATATACCTAGTTTCGTCAATTCCGGTGACGATGTTGCCCATTTTGAATCGCATCATCCCGACAAACCTGTGACAGGGGTATACGTCCCCTTCGGGAGTCACGGAAATAAAACGCCTGCCAGCCCCGCATCCGACAAAGGCGATCCTGTTGCTCATAATCAAATCAACTGCAGTTTTCAATGTTCTAAACAAGGGCTTTTCCCCTTGATCAATCTGTTTGAGATATTGATCCGCCAAATCTATTAGGCCCGCCCTGATTTTGTTTAATGAGTGTTCGTCGAGTTTGATATTCTCATCGAATGAGCTCACGGGCGAGAAGTAAATCCTTCTGAAGCCCATCTCTTTAAACTGAAGATAGTCTTCAACAAGGTTACAGTTATTATTTGTTAAGGTCGCTCTTGCGCCGAAGGGGAACGACTCGGAAAAACGACGAACGTTTTTGTCGATATCGGAGAAAGAGCCGCCTCCCGTCTTGTACGGGCGCGATGCATCGTGCTTGCATCCTGTACCATCGAGACTAATCAGAACAGAAAACCCGTGCTCCTTGAAAGAATTCACAGCAGTGTCATTCAAAAGCGTTCCGTTGGTCGTAATAGAATAGGTAAAGTTTCTATTGGGGTATATTCTTTTTGAATAGTCGACCGTTTTCCATATCAGCGGCTCGTTAATCATGGGTTCCCCACCAAAAAAGACGATTGCAAGCGTTTCGTTTTCCGATGAACTTGCGACGAGGTAGTCGACCGCCTTGAAGGCTATCTCGTCTGTCATCAGCAGAGGAGACGTTCCATAATCTCCTTTACCGGCAAAACAGTAACTACAACCAAGGTTGCATGCATGTGAAACGTGGAGTTCGATGGATCTAAGTTTTCGAGGCGTGTCTTTTGTTAAGAAAGTCCGCTCAGACAATCGTTGATACTCATCAATGTCGTCTTCAAGTTCTGCTATGGTCGTTTGGTCGTAGCCTTTCGCAGCAAGTGACTTTGTTAGCAACTTCGAGTTGACCGTTCTTCCCGATGCTTCAAATATGCGAAGCGCATCTTCTGATGCTTGGTCAACCTGAAAGCAATTGCGAGTGACCTCATCGAAGCAGTAACGACGATCACTTACTGAGAAAAAATGCATACGTTCCTCAATTTCATGCTGGACTGGCACTAACCTTGTTTATTGTTACGCAGCTATAAAAAACCACCAGCGGGGATTCGGTGTGCGGCCCAATCGGACTCCCAAAAGGTTCTATTTGAGACTGGCAAGCTTTGTGTTGTTGGCACTTCGACAGCGCTCTTTATTCCAACATGGAGCCTCGCAGTTTGAGTCGACTTGCCTCTGGAAGGTCCGATCTCAACTTGATTTAGGATGAAAACAGATTACAGGCGCGCTCCTCTAGAAAGAAAGGAAACCAATCGCCGCCTTTCACCAGGAAAGTTTTTATAGCCCACCTCGAGCAAAATGAAAGATGCGAGAGCGATTGGGGAACAACGCGAATCTCCCCTTTTGGGTGGGAGCGAGCCTTCAGCCACCGGCGAACGACTCGCCCTGGTCAGAATCTGGAAGTGGTGCCGGGCCGCTTGGGCCTCCCCGGTGACTTCGTGGGGCTTACCTGCCTGACGTCGAGGAGTACATCCGCAAGATTCGTTCCCTATGCCGTTTGCTCTCACGCCCGCCTTGGTTCCAAGTCGGGCGAGCACGAGGTCGCGCCGGCGCATCCGCTGGGACTGCTGCGCGTGCAAAACGGCTACGCGGTGAGCGTCCCGCGCTGGATTCAGCCGAGTGAGGAAGGCGTCGAGATCGGCGCGCTGGCAACGGGGGAGGGCGGCATCACCGATGTGGGCGATGACGTTTCGGCTCGCCATGCCCACGTGTGGTGCGATGACCAAAATGTCTGGTACGTTGAGGACCTGTCGTCCACCAACGGAACCGTGGTGGTAAACGACGCGACGAACGTCTGCACCCAGGTCGAGCCCGGCCGCTCCGCCCAGCTCAACCCCGGTGACGAGCTCAAGCTCGGAGAATCCACAACCTACGCCATCCTCCTCGGCGCCCTCTGACTCATCTCCTAAATAAGTTGCGGTGAAATAGGGGCTGTTTAAGGCTACGGCCGGCAAAAACAGTTCCTATTTCACCGCAGCTGCCATTTGGTCCCTCGGTGACGGAAGGATCAATTTTGCCCTTGATGGTCACCCAAGGTAAACCTTTACCGCCCGCCTATATTTGCCGAAATTACACTTGACGGCGGGGTACAATAAACCCGCATGCGGATTTCCGTTGCGGGCGCTTCCCATCGCCGGGGCGTGCCCGGGAGCATCCGGCATGCGGCCTTTGCGGCGCTCGGTCATGTGCAAGACGGGTAGCTGGGCTTGTGGAGCGCGTGCAGCCCTCCTCGCCTCGGCATGCCTTCTCTCCACGCCATGTACCTGCTGCTGAGCCTGCCTGCCAGATGATTGGAAGCAACAGCGAAAATCCCATCACGCCAACATCCCGGCGATCGCCGGGGCCTGTATACCTATATGAGAGGAGAGGGGTATATGGCGCGTAAGTTTAAGTCTATGGACGGCAACGAGGCGGCCGCATATGTTTCGTATGCGTACACCGAGGTAGCGGGAATCTATCCCATTACGCCGTCCAGCCCGATGGCCGACCATGTCGACCAGTGGGCGGCCCAGGGTCGCAAGAATATCTTCGGCACCCCGGTCAAGGTCGTCGAGATGGAGTCCGAGGCAGGTGCAGCCGGTACCGTTCACGGTTCGCTGGGCGCCGGTGCTCTGACCACCACCTACACGGCTTCTCAGGGTCTGCTCCTGATGATCCCGAACATGTACAAGATCGCGGGCGAGCAGCTCCCGGGCGTCTTCCACGTCTCCGCGCGTTGCGTCGCTTCCCACGCCCTGAACATCTTTGGCGATCACTCCGACGTCATGGCCTGCCGCCAGACCGGTTTCGCCATGCTCGCCGAGGGCAACGTCCAGGAGGTCATGGACCTCTCGCCGGTGGCTCACCTTGCCGCTATCGAGGGTAAGACCCCGTTCCTTAACTTCTTCGACGGCTTCCGCACCAGCCACGAGATCCAGAAGGTCGCCATGTGGGACTACAAGGATCTGGCCGAGATGTGCGACATGGACGCCGTCCAGGCTTTCCGCGATCACGCGCTCAACCCTGAGCACCCGCACACCCGCGGCAGCCACGAGAACGGCGACATCTTCTTCCAGAACCGCGAGGCCTGCAACAGGGTCTACGACGAGCTTCCCGCCGTCGTCGAGGGCTACATGAAGAAGATCAACGAGAAGCTCGGCACCGATTACGGCCTGTTCAACTACTACGGCGCTCCCGATGCCGATCGCGTCGTCGTGTGCATGGGTTCCTTCTGCGACGTGCTCGAGGAAGTCATCGACTACCTCAACGCTCACGGCGAGAAGGTCGGCCTGGTCAAGGTTCGCCTGTTCCGTCCGTTCTCCATCAAGCACTTTGTCGACGTTCTCCCCGAGACCGTCAAGAAGATTGCCGTCATGGACCGCACCAAGGAGCCGGGTTCCATCGGCGAACCGCTCTACCAGGACGTCGTTTCCGCTCTCTACGAGGCCGGCAAGACGGGCATCAAGGTTGTCGGCGGCCGTTACGGCCTGGGCAGCAAGGACACGCCTCCCGCGTCCGCGTTCGCTGTCTTCGAGGAGCTTAAGAAGGACGAGCCCAAGCGTGAGTTCACCATCGGCATTGTCGATGACGTGACCAACCTGAGCCTGCCCGAGGCCGAGGATGCGCCCAACACCGCAGCCCCCGGCACCATCGAGTGCAAGTTCTGGGGTCTGGGTGGCGACGGTACCGTCGGTGCCAACAAGAACTCGATCAAGATCATCGGCGACCACACCGACAAGTACGTTCAGGCCTACTTCCAGTACGACTCCAAGAAGACCGGCGG
>CAJMPZ010000021.1 GCA_905215445.1 uncultured bacterium
CGGCTCAGGGCGATATACGCCGTGATGCGCGACCGGGTGCCCTACCGGGAGTAGCCCCGACGGTTGACAAAACTATAGGAACACCCAATGACTACCCAATGACTAGGTGGAAAGGAGTGTCCCCATCTGCCGGCAGAAAAGGAACGTCCCCAAGTGACGGGTTCCCAAGTGACGGGTTGTGGTTAGGCGCGGGATTTGTTGTAGGCGAGGGCTAGGCCTACGGCGGCGATGGCCGCGGCAAAGAGCACCGTGACGCCCAGGTCGCAGGCGATGTCGCCCAACACAGCAGACGTCAGGTCCGAGGCAAGCGCCTTGCCGATCGCATCGTTCACCCAATACGTCGGCACAAAGTGCGCCGCCGTCTGCACGGCCGGACCCATCAGCGACAATGGCATCCAGGCGCCGCCCAAAAACGTCATGAGCAAGCCGAGCAAGTTGCCCACACCGTTGAGCAACTCCTCGCGAGCGCCCAGGCTCGACAGCGTAAAGCCAACGGCCAGCGGCGTGCACGCCAGGGCAAACGTTGCCGCCAGCGCCAGGCACACGCGACCCACGCCGACCTCGGCAACCGCGCTGGCAAAGCCCACGACGCCCATCATACTCGACACGAGCCAGATGCAGACGGTGAGCACGGCGGCGGCCGCGAACACAGCGAGCGAACGCTGGCGCTCAGAGACCGGGCTGGCATCCATGCGGCGCACGCGCTCGGGCTCGTTCATGCCCGAAAACACCAGTCCCACCGACACGATGACCGACGAGATGATCGCGTACGCGCCAAAGTTGAAGTACGACTCGAGCGTGGTAGCAGCAGTCGAGTCGACCTTGACCTGCTCGATCTGGACCTCCGCGCGCTTTGCGGCCGCGTGCTCGGCGGCCCTTGCGACGTCACCGTTGGAGGCAGCGGGTTCAAGCGCCGTCGCAGCGCCCGCGAGCGAGATCCAGCGCGAGGCCTCGGCGGACGAAAGCGCCGCCGCCATGGTGCCGGAACCATAGGTCACGTCGAGCTTGGGCAGGGCCTCCCCCGCACGGGCGGCTGCAACAAGATCGTCCTCAAACCCCTCCGGGATAAAGAACACGCAATCGGCACTGCCCTTGGCGCTGTTGCTCTTGGAGAGCGCGTCGGCAAGGTCGTATGTGTCGTCGCCGACGCCCGTGACCAGGTCAAAGCGTGAGCCCAGGTGCTTGGTAAGCGCCCGCGAAAGGTCGCTATTGTCGCGGTCGACCACGATCACGTTGGTGTCGTAGGGCTTGTACTCGGTAAGCTGCGACGAGTTCCAGCTCACCGAAGCCGCGATGAATACGCCCATGAGCGAGATGAACACCGTATAGATGAGCAGGTAGAACGGGTGCGCCAGCGCCATGCGAAGCGCGGTCTTAAAGGTGCTCATAGCGGCTCCTTCCAAAGATCAGCGTAGCGGCGGCGACAAACACCAGGGCCATCAGGACGAGCGCGCCGGCGCGAACAGCGAAGGGCCCCAGGTCCTCAAAGAAATACAGGCGATTGAACATGTCGCAGATGAGCTTGACGGGGTTGAGCCAGCACTCGACCGGACAAGCGCGGGCGACGTCGTCGGCAAGCGCCATCGCCGGCTCGCCGTAGAGGCCGGCGAACAGGGCGCACGTGGTGGCAAAGCCCGTGAGGATGCCCGACTTGGATGCCTTGCCGCCCTTAACGGGAAGCGTGCCCACAAAAAGCCCCAGGCCCGTGGCGGCAAGCGCGGATGCAGCCCCGCCCAGCAGGCACAACCCCTCGCGCCCGCCAAAGTCGACGCCCACGACCAGGCGCACGTAGCCGATCGCAACCGCCATCGATGCAAAGGAAACCAGCCACGAGCCGACAAAAATGCCGGCCAGCGACGCCGTCTTGGAAAGACCGCCCACGCAGCGGCGCGCGCCGAGGCCGGACAGATTGGGCTGCAAATCGACGACGCTCAAGGCGGCAAACTCGGCAGACATCATTGCGACCAGGCCAAAAAGCGCGTAATAGTAGATGACCGTGCCATCGGGCGTGGCACGAGTCAGGCTCACGCGGCGGGTTCCGCCCTCGAGCGACAGGGCGCGCGCAACCGCCGCCGGATCGGCGAGCGCCGCCGGGTTGTCCTGGGCAATCTGGGACATGAGCTCGGCATTTTGCGTATACGAGCTTGCCACCGTTTCAAGGATGCTGCGGTCGGTAAGCACCGACGAGACGCGCGAGCTGTCGTAACTCGATAGCAGCGTGAGCCTGGGCGTGCCCGCGGCATCAACCGTATAGATGCCCGCGACCTCGCCGGCCTTGAGCGCTTTGCGCGCGACAGCCAAGTCTTCGTACTCGCTCACATCGAGCAGCTGATCGTCGCCTGCCTTGGCAAGCGAAGCTGCCACATCCTTAAAGGTCGAGGCATCCCAGGCCTCGTCCGCCACGACGGCAACCGGCACCGGGTCGACCGTGCCGTCGGAGCTGAGGTTCGCAAACATAAACATGAACATCGTGGAAAGCGCGATAGGAAAGAGAGCGCCCCAGACCCACGTGCTCGGCCGGCGCAGCAGCGTCTTGACCGTGGTGATGATGGTGTTGAACATGGCCGCCCCCTAGTCGCGCAGCTCGCGGCCGGTGATCTCGAGGAACACGTCGTTGAGGGTCGGCGGTTCGGAATAGATGCGGCCGAGTGGCACGTCATGCGAGCGCAGCGCATCGAGAATGTCCGTCAGGTTGCGCGGGCTCGCTTCGCACGAAAACGTGAGCTGTCCCGCCGTTGCCGAAAGGTCCAGAACGTGCGGCAGGCTTGCGACGGCACCGAGCGCCGCACTCGGAACCTCGCCGACCTCGATTACAATCTTCTCGCCCATCTGAATCATGCGCTTGAGCTCGTCGTTGGTGCCCTGCGCCAGCACGCGGCCGCCGTCCATGATCATGATGCGGCTGCAGATCTGCTCGACCTCCTCCATGTAATGGCTGGTATACACCACCGTGGCGCCCTCGTCGCGCAGGCGGCAGATGCCCTCCAGAATGGCGTTGCGGCTCTGCGGATCGACTGCCACTGTGGGCTCGTCAAAGAAGATGAGCTCAGGCTTGTGCGCGATGCCGCAGGCAATGTTGAGACGGCGTGCCAAGCCGCCCGAGAGCTTTCCGGGGCGAAACTTGGTAAAGTCGCCCAAGCCGACAAAGTCGATCGCCTCGTCCACCAGCGCGCGGCGGCGCTTGCGGTCGTTGACGTAGAGGCTGCAGAAATAGTCGATGTTTTCGCGCACGGTGAGCTCGTCAAACACCGCCACCTGCTGTGGCACCACGCCGACGCGACGCTTAAGGTCGTAGCGGGTGGGCGTCATGGGCTCGCCGAACAGCTCGATGGTGCCCTTGTCGTAAGCGAGCAGCTGCAGGATGCAGTTGATGGACGTGGTCTTGCCCGAGCCGTTGGGGCCCAGCAGGCCAAAGATCTCGCCAGGGGCAATACTCAGGTTAAAGTGGTCGAGCGCGATAAGATCGTCGTAGCGCTTGACGAGGTTTTCGACGTGGACGATATCTGTCATGAGGCGGCCCTTCTGTTGGTCGTGGCCCGGTACGATTGCATCATCGCAGGAGCGGACGGCGCGCACCAGTGAGCTTTGTCACGAGTGCGAGGGGGCAGAGGCGAAACCCCCGCTCGCGCGAGCGATCGACGCCGCTTTGCCGCGCGGGAGGAATGTCACAGTTGCGCAGGCGGTCCCTCCACCACGCGCGGCTTCGCGTACAATACTCGTATGAACAGGCTTTTCGACAAATCGATCGTGCTGGCGTGCTGTATTGCGGCCGCCATGGGTCTTGCCGTGGACGCTCGTCTGGTTGTGGCGTTTTGCCTTGGCGTTATTGCCACCTCGCTGGCTGAGCTCGCGCAGGGGAAAAGCGCCCGGCGCGCGAGCGAGACCGCGAGCTGCGCCTACATCATCGCGGCTGTCTTCGTGCCGCCGTTTGTGCCGTTTGCACCCCTCGCCCTCTATGACATCGCGCGACGCGTGCGCCGCGAGTACGCCTGGGTCACGCTGGGCATTGGCGTCGCCTTTGTCTTTGCGCTCGTCGCGGACCTTCGCACCAACGCGCTTACCGCCCGAACGCTCCTGCCGACCGCCATCCTTTCGGTTGCCGCCACCTTGCTATCGCTACGTACCGCCCAGTTGGAGCGCGAGCAGCAGCGCATGCGCCGTACCCGTGACGAGCTGCAGGAACGAGCCCTCGCGCTCGAAGCGCGCAACCGCGATCTTGCCGATCGCCAGGACTACGAAGTCGAGCTCGCGACGCTCGCCGAGCGCGCCCGCATCGCGCGCGAGATCCACGATAACGTCGGACACCAGCTCACGCGCGCCTCGCTGCAGACCGAGGCCCTGCGCATAGTCCACGCCGATGAACCCGGCGTCGCCGCCGATTTCGCCGACGTCAAGCACACCGTTGACGAGGCGCTCCAGCTTGTGCGCACCAGCGTCCACGCGCTCAACGACAACGCCGTCGACCTTTCCGTGCAGCTCGAACGCATTGTTGAAGGCGCGCGCTCGGACGGCGGTCCGCAGATTGAGCTTGAAGTTTTGGCCGAGCATGCGCCCGCAAACGTCGCCAACTGCTTTGCGGCGGTCCTGCGCGAGGCGCTCTCCAACACCATGCGCCACGCCCGCGCGCAAAACGTTGCTGTGCGATGCTTGGAGCATCCATCGTTTTACCAGCTCATCGTCACCGATGATGGCACGGGCGGGGTCCAAGCAAGCGGCCGCGGCGCCGCGGAGGGCATGGGGCTCGCCTCCATGCGCGAGCGCGTCGAGGCGCTTGGCGGCACTTTCACCGCCGGCCCGCGTGCCGGCGCCGGCGGCTGGCGTGTGTTTGCCACCGTTCCCAAACCGCAAGGAGATGAGGGCCGATGAGGCTCATTGTTGTCGACGACGACCGCTTGGTGGTCGATTCGCTCAAGATTATCCTGGGCGCCCAGCCGCAGATCGAGGTGGTGGGCGCCGGCGCCAACGGCGACGATGCGGTGGCGCTCTACGCTGAGCACACGCCCGACATCGCGCTGCTCGACATTCAGATGCCGGGGCGCGACGGACTTTCGGCGGCACGCGAGATCCTTGAGCGCGACCCTGCGGCGCGCGTGGTGTTTCTGACGACATTCTCGGATGACGAGTACATTGTGTCGGCGCTTAAACTGGGCGCCCGCGGCTATCTGATCAAAACCGATGTCTCCGCCATTCCACCGGCGTTGGCGCAGGTCATGGACGGTAAACGCGTGCTCGAGGGTAAGGCGATCGAGGATGTCGACTTTGATGGGGCGGACGCTGAAGCCGGTGCGACCCGCCGGCCCGCGGCCTTTGCCGGTCTGACCGACCGCGAGTTCGAAGTCGCCGAGCTCATCGCCCGCGGTCTCGACAACAGGGAGATCGCCGCCACAGCCTACATGGGCGAAGGCACCGTGCGCAACCACATCAGCTCGATCCTGGCCAAAATGGACCTGCGCAACCGTACGCAGATCGCCATCGCCTACCTGCGAGGGCAGTTGCCCGAAGATTGACCGCCCCGGCAGAGTAAAATGGCTGTTACCGATTTAATGCCATTTCAAAACTATGTCGGTTTACTACGATGAATCGCCCACCTTCGATCACGGCAAATTGAGCGCTTGCAAAACCGCAGGTAGAACGCTTGCGATATTTAGAAAAATGCAGTCATGGTCGGGAATGTCGAATTCGTCGTAGTAAACCGGCATAGTTTTGTTCGGTCGGCCCTGCACGAGCGCCTCCGCAAGGCTCGCGGGACCAAAATGATCTGCTTTCTTCCGCCCGCGGAGATCGGCTGACGGCGCTCGCCACGAAATGGGCCCATCTACTACGTTTGACTCGATACCCCCGACCATAACCGCTATTCATGAAAAATCGCAGGCGTTCTACCTGCGGTTTTCATTTCGCATTGCTTGCCGTGGTCGAGGGCTGCCGCCTAAACGTAGTAGATGGGCCCATTTCGTGGCAGACGAGTCACGCGATAGCCCTCGCGAGGCCAAAATAGTCCGTTTTCCTCCGTCCACGGGAGTTAAAGGGCTGTTACGGATATGCTACCATTCCAAAACTACGCCGGATTACGGAGCTAAAGTCGGAGCCCTCATCCATACCCCCTATTTTTGAAAAACAACAGGCTATCTACCTGCGGGTTTGTTTTTGCGATTTTCTGTATGGTCGGAGGTTCGCTATCCAGTCCCGTAATCCGGCATAGTTTTGTTCGCAGCGGCACAACCGCGCGCTCACGCGCGGGGCCGGCGGGGCATTTTTGCCCCGCCGGCCCCTATTCCAGTTCTACCCCTGCGCTACTCCGGCTTGGTTTCTACTGTGGGAGTCTTGTCCGCTGCGACTGGGGTGCGGGCGGTGTCCATAGTCAGGCAGTGCTTGGGGCAGCTCTCGATGCACTCACCGCACACCACGCAGGCATACGGGTCGATCGACCACGTTCCACCCTTGCGATCGACTGCGAGCGCGCCCGCCGGACAGCGACGCGCACACATGCCGCAGCAGATGCACGCGTCCATGTCGTTGACGATATGCCCGCGCAAGCGCTCGGGTGCCGCGAGCTTCTCCTGCGGATAGCACACCGTTACCGGCTGCTTGACCATAGAGCCCAAGGCCGTCTTGGCAAATGTCAGCAAACTCATGCCGCGCCTACCTTTCCGTGCAGCTAATGCAGGGGTCGATGGTCAGGATAATCATGGGCACGTTGGCAAGGAGCACGCCCTGCAGCGCATGTGTCAGACCCGCCAGGTTCTGCGACGTCGGCGTGCGCACGCGGAAGCGGTCCAGGTTCTTGGTGCCGTTACCGCGCACATAGTAATACGCCTCGCCGCGCGGCTGCTCAATCACAACCTCGCCGCGTGTGCCGTCGGCCGGCGTAAGCTTGGTGCGCCCGCCGATCCCGTCGTGCGGAATCTTGCCCACAAGCTCCTTAATGATGTCCATGGCCTGCGTGACCTCGGCACAGCGCACCTGGCAGCGGGCATAGCAATCGCCATCGGTGGCGACAACCGGCTCAAACGCAGCCAGGTCCGCATAGGCACCGTCGCTAAACATGCGCACGTCGTAGTCCACGCCCGAGGCGCGCCCAAACGGGCCGACCATCGACAGATCCAGCGCGTCCTTCTTGCTGATCACGCCCACGCCATGCAGGCGCTCGCCACAGCTGACGTCGTCCAAAAACGTATGCACCAGGGCCTCGTAGTCGGGACGCATGGCATCGAGCGTCTGGACAATGCCAGCCAGCTCGGAGTCCTCAATGTCGTGCTTTAGGCCGCCGATCTCGTTAATCGAAAGGATCACGCGGCCACCGCACGTGCTCTCGAAGATCTTGAGAATCTGCTCGCGCAGGGTCCACGACCGATAGAACAGCGCCTCGAAGCCAAAGGCATCGGCGAGCAGGCCCAGCCACAGCAGGTGCGAGTGGATGCGCGAAAGCTCGTGCAAAATAGTGCGGATATACTGCACGCGGCCGGGCACCTCGATGTCGAGCATGCGCTCGCAGGCGCTGGCATAGCCGTAGCTGTGGCCCACGGCGCAAATGCCGCAGATGCGCTCGGCGATGTAGCCAAACTGGTGCATGTCGCGCTTTTCGGTGAGCTTCTCGAGTCCGCGGTGCACAAAGCCGATCTGCGGAATTGCCTCGATGACGCGGTCGTCCTCGATCACCAGGTCCAGATGAAGCGGCTCGGGCAGCACCGGGTGCTGCGGGCCAAACGGAATTACGGAGCGATGAGCCATGGACCTTACGCCTCCTTTTTCTGCTTGTCGCGGGCGGCCTTGGCGGCAAGCGCCGCACGGACCTTGGCCGCTTTCTCGGGATCCATGGCGGCGAGCTTTGCCTCCATCTCGGCGGCCTTGAGCGCGGCCTTCGCAGCGGCATCGTCATGCTGGGCATCGGAGCCGGCAGCAGCAGCGGGCTGAGCAGCGGCAGTGCCCGCAGCATCGCCGGCACCCGCGGCACCCTCCCCCGCAGCAGCCGCAGCCGCGGCGGCCTTCTCGGCCGCGGCCTTGCGCGCCTTGGCCTCGGCGGCCGCGCGGACTTTCATGGCCTTCTCGCGCGCAGCCTTCACCTCGGGCGTGATGACGCTCATGGGTTCGGCAGTCGAGACCTGGTAGAAAAAGCCCTTAAAGTCGATCTGCATGTCGGTGATGGCAAGACCAAACAGGTCGTGGGCCTCATTTTCAAACGGGAACACCGCGGGGTAATACGAGCTGATGGACGGAATCTCCTGGTACTGGTCGATGCCCTCGACCACCAGGTTCTCGATCGCATAGCTGCCGTCCTGCGCAATATGCTCCTGAGCAGCACGGACGTTGATAAACGTATAGACCAAGCGATACGAGCCGTCGTCGACGTTGCGCTCGGCATGCATTTGCACAAAGCGCGCGCCGACGCCCTTGAGCGCCTGGACATGCGACAGGAGCTTGTCGATCCCGACGGTGGTATAGATAGCCTTTTGCATTACTCGGCCTCCTTTGCAGCGGCGGGCGTCTCAACAGGTGCGTCGCCAGCGGCGGGCGCAGCAGGCTTCCCGGCAGGCGCGTCACCGGCACCGTCAGTCCCGGCCCCCGCAGCCACAAACCCGTCCTCGCCCAGCTCAACGCCACCGTCCCAGGTAGCGGCACCGCCCACGGTGAGCGGATCGCCACCGGCGCGCAACACGGTCTCCTTCTGGTCCAGGATGCCGCACGCCTCCACGATGGCATCGATCACCGTCTCGGGGCGAATGGCGCACCCGGGCGCGTACACGTCCACGGGAATCGCGCGGTCCACGCCGCCGATCACGTTGTAGGCATCGCGGAATACGCCGCCCGAGCATGCGCAGATACCGCAGGCCACCACGCACTTGGGCTCGAGCATCTGGTTGTAAATCTGACGCACGACGGGCAGGTTCTGGGCATTGACCGACCCCGTCACCAAAAAGATATCCGCATGCTTGGGGTTGCCGGTGTTGACCACGCCAAAGCGCTCCGCATCGAACAGCGGCGTGAGCGAGGCCAGCACCTCGATATCGCATCCGTTGCAGCTCGAGCCGTCGTAATGAATAACCCACGGCGAGCGCGACATTTTATGATCCATGGATGCCGCCTCCTAAATAAACACGTCGACGAGGATGGGCATAAGGTTGAGCAGGCCAAACACCAGCGCCACGCCCCAGCCGAGCTTAAAGCAGCTGCGCCAGGTGCTGCGTGCGAAGGTGTTGTCGATCAGCACCTCGACAAAATACGTCGCGGCCATCACGACCAGGGCTACGACCCAGCTCACCGGGTTGTCCCAAACAAAGAACATGCCCACCCACATCAAAAACAGCACGGTCTCGCACCAGTGCATAAGGGTCATCTTGGCCAGCGTGCCGCCGCTCATCTCGGTGGCGACGCCCTGGACAATCTCCTGATGCGCGTGATGCGAGTACGAAAGGTCGAACGGCGACTTGCGTAGCTTGATGGTGAGCACCGCAAGCAGCGCCAAGAAAATGGGCGCGCTGTACACGATGATGGGCGCCGACTGTCCGGTCACGGCGATGGAATCAAAGCTATCGGTGGCAAGGTACAGGCCCACGCTCATCAGCAGAACGGCGGGCTCGTAGCTCATGACCTGCAGCAACTCGCGGTCGGCACCGACCTGGGCAAACGGGCTTTGCGTCGAGGCGGACGCCAGCACCACAAAGATCGCGGCGAGCGTAACCATAAAAGCGCACAGCAGCGTGTTGGAGCCCGACACAAAGATGCCGCCGCCCACGACGGTAAAGATGAGCGCGCACGCCATATAGGTATCGTCCATGGTGTTTACGCTGGCAGGGGCCTTGCGCAGCAGCTTGGCAACGTCGTAGAAGGGCTGCAGCAGGCGCGGGCCCACGCGGCCCTGCATGCGAGCCGAAAGTTTGCGGTCGATGCCGTCGATCAAGCCGCCCGCAAGCGGCGCCAGCAAGGCAAACGCCACGGTGCCAATAAAGATGCCCACGACGCCCGAACCTTCGAAATACTTGCCGCGCAGCACCGAGGGCGCGCTCATGGCAAGCCGCTCGGGCCCAATCCATGCGCAACACAGCAGCGCAAACAAGATAATGCTGCAGCATACGACGCTACCCGCGGGGCCAATACGCTTCTCGCCAAGGGCGTCCTCCGAGTACCAATTGCGCTTTTCGGCCTTCACCTCGTGTCCCATCGAGCCGCGGAAATGGCGATATTTGTCGGTTCCCACGCCCGAAAGGTACACGTTGACGTGCGGTTTGTTGCTCACGCGGAATGACGTCAGCAGCACCACGGCGATAAAAGCCACGATAACCACCATCAGATACATGGCGTCCTTGCCAATAACGTACGGCACGCGGCCAAACACCATGGCCAAGTAAGGCGACACCAGACCGCTCGAGATAACCGGAAACGCCACGCAGCACAGAATCAGCAGCGCGGCGATGGTGTTGAGGGCCATCCATTCGGTCTTATGGACATTGACCTCAACGTTTTGAGCCGTGGGGTCGACGCCCGAAAGCTTGGCAAGCCACTTGCCCCAGAAGTAAAACGTCGCGGCCGAGCCAAAGGCAAGCACCATGATCATGAGCACGTTGCCGGTCTGCGCAAACGCCACCAGGGCGCCCCACTTGGACACGAGCATGCCAAACGGCGCCACAAACATGCCCATAATGCCCAGCATCATCAGACGCGTCAGGTGCGGCATGCGGCTGAACATGCCGTCCATGTCCTCGATATTGCGGCTGCCGATATGATGCTCGGCCGTGCCCACGCACAGGAACAGCAGCGACTTGGCCACCGTGTGGAACAAGATCAGGAAGATGGCCGCCCATACGGCCTCGGGCGCGCCGACACCCAAGCAGGCACTGATGAGGCCCAAGTTGGAAATGGTGGAGTACGCGAGCACGCGTTTGGCGTTGCTCTGCGAGATGGCCATGAGTGCAGCGAGCAAAAACGTGATGGCACCCACACTCGTGACCATAAAGCCGGTCACGGGGTAGATGGCATAGAGTGGGCTCAGCTTGACCATCAGGAACACGCCGGCTTTGACCATGGTTGACGAGTGCAGCAGGGCGCTCGTGGGAGTGGGTGCAACCATGGCACCCAACAGCCAAGTGTGGAACGGCATCTGTGCGGCCTTGGTGAGCGCGGCGAGCGACAACAGGATGACCGGCATCACCAGCAGCGCGGACTGCGCGGTTCCGGTGCCGGAAAGCTCGATCATGCCCGAGATGGTCAGCGGCATGCCGTTAACGTGCAGATACATAAGTCCGGCCAAAAACGCGATGCCGCCCAGCATGTTGAGGATGATTTGGGTAAAGGCGTTCTTGATGGCCTCGGGCGTACGCGTGTAGCCAATCATAAGGAACGAACACACGGTGGTGATTTCCCAGCCGCAGAACAGCCACTCAAGGTTGTCGCTCGTCACGATGACGAACATGGCCGAGAGGAACAGGAACATGAGCGCCAGGAACTGCGGGCGACGGTCGGGCGCGGTCTGCCCGCGCAGCGCGGCCTCGTGCTCGTCATGGGCCTGGAAGTCCTTCATGTAGCCCAGGGCATACAAGCAGATTAGACTGCCAACGATGCCGACGGCGAGGACCATGATCACGCTCATGTAGTCCAGGTAGAGTGGCGTTGCCGTGACGGCTTCGGCCGCGGGCAGCGTCATGGCTGCAAAGGCGAGCGAGCCCACCAGCTGGACTATGCCGAGCACCGTGGTGAGCGCGTTCCTATATTTGTACGCGTTGTACAGGATGACAGCGCACAGGATGACGTCGATAACGGAACTGATGATCGAGAGCACATGCGAGGTGCCGGGGGCAACCTCAAAGCTCTGCGGACCCGTGCCAAAAAACATGACGGCGACTACAACTGTCACCGCCATAATAATGCCGGAGCCTATGAGCCCCGCCGCATCGCGGGCGCGGTCACCGCGCGCGAGCAGCATGCCCAGCGCCAGTACCAGCGGAAACAGGGTAAGGAAATACAGTAGCGTCATACCATCACTCCCCCATGCTAAAACGCTGCAATTGTTTAACGTTATAGCTCAATTGAGGAGTAGCGGCGGCGGGTTTTCGGTCAACTGGGGAGTTTTAGGCGTACGGGGTAAGGGCACGCCCGCATTGGAGCAGAGGGGCGGCAAGAAAAATGCGCCCCTGTGGGTGCACCATCCCGTTTGCTATTCCGCCTTTTTAACGCGCGGCTTGCGACCGCGCGGCTTATCGACCAGTGCGGACTCACCGCTCTCGCGGTACTGACGGCACCAAGCCTTGACCGAAGACTCGCTAGGAATCTTGTGCTTGATCATGGCCTCGCGAACCGTTAAGCCGTTTTCCAAGCGGTCCTTGACCACGGCGAGCTTAACTTCGTACGAATAGGTGTGATGATGCGAACCGGCGTTGAGAACGGCGTCGGCACCGCCCACGGCATATGCGCGGGCCCACTGACGAGCCGTGGCCTGGGGAATGCCGAGCTCCGCGGCGAGGGCGCGATGACCGACCCCCTCTTGGAGGACCTCGACGGCGCGCTGCCTAACCTCGGGCGCATGCGTGCGAGTCCTTGTTGCTTCCGACATACCTGCCACTTCTTAGCCTTAACCGTTAATCTGCTTTCTTACGTGCATGTTAGATAGTAGCATTTTGCTGTTTGCGCGTAACAGTTAATTGAAAATCGTACGGCGGCATCTGGGCATTTGCCATTAATTTGCAACAGTTCTTTAGGTTTTATTTACGCAGCTAGTTAGCTCGCGGCTCATTGACGGTGTTTTACCAACCAGATTGGTATCTTTTTGTTTGGCTGGTATGGTTTGTGTAATTATTAACCCCTCTTCAGCCCGCACCTACATGTCAACTTTCCACTTACTTTCCAGCTTTCCACCTAGCTTTCCAGCTTTCCACTTAACTTACCACCTAAGGTGGAAAGCTGGAAAGCTAGGTGGGAAGCTGGGGCAGCAGCAGGCCAGGAGAACAAGAAAAGGGGCGGCAACCGGGTGGTTGCCGCCCCCTTTGCGAAGCCAGTTGGCTTCGGAACTAGTGGTCGATGCCGTTGAGGTTCACCCTCGTGAGCGTATAGGTCACATAGTCGGGCGATTGAGGCGTTGCGCTCGCCACGTCACCCTTAACCAGGCTCGCTGTCATCACCAAGCGATAGTTCGCGTAGAACTGCTCACGCTGTTCAACCTGCGTGTTGACCTTAACGGTAAAGGGCAGGCTAAACGTCGTATTACCGTTCTTCGTTTTGAACTTGCCGTTCTCCTTCGAGTCAGTGAAGGTGATCGTGCTACCGGAGGGAGCGACCGCGGCAAGCTTACTCTCCGTCACTGTTACGTAGTTTGAGATATCATCCGTTACGCTCTCATACGTGCCGTCGGTTCCGCGGCGCTGAAGCGAGAGCGTGTACACAACAGAGTCTGCGTTCGCAATTGCCTCGGCGGCGTTGCTGAGTCCACCCAGTTCATACGTGGCACCCAGACCAATCGTGCCATTCGCGATCGGACGCAGGTCGTCCACGTTAATGCCAAGCTGCGACTTATCTGGCGCAGAAAGCGTAATGGTCGTATCACCCGTGTCCATGCGATAGTACCCGACGTTACCGCGCTTCGTCTGCGTCAGGCTCGAGGTATTAAGGCCTTCCTTACGCGTCGAAAGCTTGGCGGTATAGGACATCTTGGTACAGGCGTCCTCGCCAGACTGCTTGGACAGGGAGATAACCTTGTTGCAGCCGTCCGGCGTAAGGCGAATCTCTTCCACTACCGTACGCACGGTAAAGGATCCGCCCGCTGCACGCTTGCGGATTCCGGCAAGGTCATGGTCGAGCGTGAGCCTCAGTGAGTCATCACCCGTATCCGTCACAATCTGTGTAAACGCAGGCGTCGAAGCGTCATACGGCTCCCAATCGCTGCCACTCCACCTGTAGTTCTGATTGCCGATGGCAACATAGAACTTCGCAATTGCCGAAGTTCCGCTCGGGAAACTGCTTACTCCCATTAGGTTGTTGTTGGCGCCATAGCGACACAGCGATGTATCGAGCTGATAGAACAGATGGTCGCTCTCTGTATAGTATTGGCTCGGGCTAAACGTAACCGTATCCATGACATCGAGAGAAAGAACGTAGGCGGCACCGTCCTCCGACTTCGAAACCGGAATGCACGCCCCATCTTTTTTGTCGACTACATTCTGCTCATAATTGGACAAGATGCTGTATGTCGATGCCGTACTGTTTTGAATATCGTCGCTGCCATCGGTGCGTAAAACATGATGCAGATTCCAAGATATGCGGCCACCCGAAGAATTCGAGTCAATAGACGAAGCCGTAAAACCGTTGATACTAGCTTGCGTCACGCCGTCGCCCGACTTGGGCACGTTGACAACTAGGTAGACGCTCTCCGATGCACGCTTCTCTCTGCCGGTATCCTTCTCCTTGGGTACCTTTAGCGTATAGCGACTGTTGCTGGGAACGTCAGCACCCGCAACCTTAAACAGCGTCCACTTGCCATCGAGTTTCGCTTTAGCGGTCGCCTCTGCCTCGTTATCACACACGGTCCATGTGCCGGCGCCATCCTGCGTGGCCGACACACCCAAGATCTCGCTCAGCCATCGCTCCTGATATGGATTGCCCGCAGAATCCTTAAAGCCGTCGTTTCCGCTCAGGGAAACGCTCGTTGCTCCGCCTTCGCCCACCGTATAGTGATACTCTCTGCCACCGGCCTTGCCATCAACGTTCGCATCGATGAGCGTAAGCTGGGTGCCCTGGGGCAACCTTCCGTCGGCACCATTGAAGAGGATACTCTTGCCGAGCCCCTTCATCGAGCCGCCAGCAGCCATATAGCTGTCCCAGCCAAAGTCGACTTCCTTCCCATTGGCAGAATTGTATGTCCAGGTAAGCAGACCCGTCATCGGCTCGCCAAAGCTCGTAAGCACGTGTGCATCTTTTCCAAGGTTAGCGTAGTCTTTTTCTTTAAATTGAGTGCCGTAATCATACGTTGCAGTGAAATCGATCTCGAGCTTGCGCTTAACGATGATCGGCACCTGAACGTTGTAGCTCTGACCCGCCTCGGTAAAGGTAACGGTCAGGAGCGTAAAGCGACCTTTGCCGTTGTCCCAATCGGAGCTTGGGCTAAACGACATATTGTTCTTGCCATTGTTCACTACGCGAAGCGTGGGATTGTTCGACGCGTCACCGTCTTTAACGAACACACCGTCCTTGAGTTGGAAAACCTCTGCTTTGGCCGTCACGTGCGGATTGGTGCCATTCTCGTTATTCAATCTGCAGGCATCGGAGAAGCCGCCGTTCGTGACGATGTTTAGATAGCTCTTGACCGTCGTGTTGTCGTTGCCAGAGATCACCAAAACGGGGAAATCCGCTGTGGCTTGGTTGCTTCTTGTATCATTATTCGAATTGAACTTACTGGCCACGGATGAGGCATCGTAGCTCGACTTATTTTGATAGGCGCCGTTGTCATTAATGCCGCCGATATTCGTGTAGGTGTAGCGATCGGCAACACCGGTGCCTGCCTCGCTCTGGACGGTCGCCGCGGTGTCGATGGTGGCGCCGTCGCCAAACAGGTAGCGATCGGTGGTGTCGTTGTCGGAGGCACGCGCCGCCAGCGTGCTTACGGGGCTCGTGGTCACATACGGGCTCGCTGCCGTGGTGGCGGTATTGTCCGCGCCGTAGAGCGTGATCCCCTTGTCAGGTGCTTCCAGTGTGTCGTTATAGTCACCAAACGCGATATACGACTTCATGTTTACGGCGGCCGCATTGGTCGTGTAAACCATCGGCGGCAGATCACGCGTGGTCTTGCCGTTGCCGAGCTTTACGTTCACGCCCGCTGCGGAGAGGCTATAGCCGTTTGTGTCAACCTCGCCTAAGAGCACGCCCTGCTTAGAGCCCAATTTGTAGGTATTGCTGTCCATGAGCACGTTTACCAGATGGAACTGGCCGCGTCCGTCGCCCGCAATGCCGCCGTTGGAGGTTCCGCCAAACGTTGTGTTAGATACCTTTGTGTTGGTGACGTTGATGACGTCGGCACCGCTGTTAATCGCGCCAAGTAGACCGCCGCTCCACCTGCCCTTGATCGTGGCGCTCTCAATCGCGATATTGTTGCAGGCTATGTTCACATTGCTGAAGTAGTAGCCGATAAGTCCGCCCGAGCATTGGTCGGTGCCGGCAATGTTGATATTCTCGACGCTACAGTCCTCAAACCAGTACGTGTTGGGGCTGCCACTGCTCGTGACCTCGCCAATCAAGCCGCCCGCATTACGGATGCTATTGTTCGTTCCGGTGGCATCGCCGATGATGGCGCTCTTGGCATCGCCTCCGGCATCAATGCGCACGTTGCTTATAGAAATAACGCCTCTATAGGCGCTTCCGACCACACCGCCGGCGCCCATGTACTTATCGGTGTTCGACCCGGTGGCGAGTACATTTACCCCAGAGATGACTGCCGTGCTCGATGCGACGGCTTCCGTGATGCCAATTTTGGTGTTCACCGATACGTTACTGGAGGTATAACCGAACACGCCGCCCACGTAGGGTGTTGTACCCGTGGCGGTTATGGTCGAGTTTTTGCCAATAGTCTTCTCGTATACCCCTGTGGCCGCGGTTGTCCACACGCCGCACGGCGAGGCGATCGCACCCACATAGCCGCCAACGTACTTCTCGCCCGTGACGCTAAGGCCAGTGTATGAGCAGTCACAGAGATTCGCGGGCGCCTGCGTGCCGGAGCCGAAATTGACCATATAGGTCACGTCGTTATCCGTCCTTCGGCTGGTACGGCCCGAGCTGCCAAGAAGCCCTCCTACGCTCTTTGCGCCCAACACGGTGCAGTTCTTCATCTGTACGTTGCGGTAGACGCCACGCGTGTTGCCGTCGTAGTTGGCCGTTGCGCCCGCCAAAAGGCCGGTGCCGATGAGGTCGTTCGATGCCGGTCCCGAGGCAATGCTACCGTTGGCGTCTTTGTACGTGAGCGATACGTTGCAGTTACTAAAGGTGAGGTCTTTGACCTGAGCGCCGTCATTCGCGGTGACGCTCTGCCCCACATTGGTTGAGGTGAACATCACGGTGCTGAATAGGCCGCCCACGCCCGAGACCTTATAGTCGTCATCGGCATATTCGACGACGCCGTAAGTGGCATCTTTGGTGCCCACCGTGATGGTGGCCCCGTTGCCGTCGATCGTTGCCACGTGCGGCGTGATGCGGTCGCGATCGGTGGACGCCTCGTTCGAGCTGCAAGCATTGGAATAGTAACGGCCGCTGAGACCCACGTATCCCGTGCCGTAGCCAGTCATATCATAGGTGGCATTTTCCTTGAACTCCAGGCTCATGCCGATCGATTTCGACGCGCACACGTAGCCCGTTTGGTAGTCGGCAGCGTAGGACGCCACCAGGTAGGGCGAATTTACATCGTCATCATGGTTGAGCGGGCCGTGCCACCCCTGTTTGCCCGGGGCCTTCTGGTCATCGTTTTTGGCGGTTTCGAAATCGCCGGAAGCGCTCGCAGGCTTGCCCACGCAGTCGTAGCTGGCATTTCGCACCTTACCATATTCCTTGTTGCCAAACAGGTAGCCGTTTATCGCCGGGTCCTGCTTATCGCTGCCCCAGTACGCCTTGGAGCCGCGGAACACGCCATAATTAGCGTAGTCAGTATGTGCCGCTCCAGCACCCGCACCCGAGCTAATGATGGCCGAGAGCACCAAAAGGCCCTGGGCGTTTTCCACCGTGGTCACGGGTGCCTCGGCATCAGTGCCGATATACTTGTTGTCGGTGCCCGTGGTAGTGACGCAGGCAGCTCCCTTGTTTGTGAGCTCGTTGATCTTGTAGTTAGCGTTACCGTTTTCGACTTTGCAGCCCTCGCTAAAGGCATAGCCATCAATCACACGACCAACGTAGGGATTGTCGTACTGCCGGAAGTTGCCCGTTCCAAGACCCTGAGACTTGTCGCTGGTTCCAGCGCGCCAAGACGTCCCTGACATATTGCGGAAGATCACACCGCCGCCCGCAATGGCACCAACGTAACCGCCGATGGGAACAAGATGTGGCTTAGTTCCGCCACCAGCAACCGTAAAGCCGGTTGTGGAGTTATCGGGCGTTGTCCCATTCACGGCCACACCGTCGATAATGTTATCGCCGCCAAGGATGCAGCCGATAACGCCACCGAAGAACGACGTCGGAACACCGTCGGCATCCTTGGCAGAATAAGTAATAGTCGCCGACGCGTTCACATAGCGAATATTCAGATCGCGCACCACGCTGCCGTAACTATAGGGAATAAGGCCGCGAAGCGAACCCTCGTTATTCTCTATCTTGATGGTTGCCTTTTTATCACCTTTAGGGTTGCCAACGATGACGCCACGGAACGGGTTGGCTTTGTTGCCAAAACCGCCAAACGATGCGCCGTCGAGGGTGATCGTATTACCCCCGGTAGGTTCAATACTGTAGTACGCGCTTTGGATATAGCGGTGCATCATCTCGTCGGAAAGTGTGGCCGAAGGATCTGTGGTGTCGCCGGTCTTCTTTTCCCACTTCTTCCCAGTGTCTTTCGCCTGCTTATAGACGTACGTAACCTCATTGTCGGTTTTATTGTCGCTGCGGCGAGTACAGAGCGTACTCTGGTTGACGGCAATGGTGACCTCCCAACCGTCGAGCGCAGTTTGGTTGTTGATGTAGTTGGCGATGGCGTTCATCTCAGTCGCGTCCTTAACGGCATACGGATCGCCATATGTGCCGCATCCCTCTACCAGCTTTGGAATGCGCTGGTTGACTTTAATTTCATGATATTGGACGCCGCTCTCGGTGGCCTTTCCCTTATAAACATAAGGAAGATAGCCACCAAACCAAGGCCTGACGTCACCGTCCTTCTTACCATCAACCGTCACATAGCCGCTCACGGCACCATACGTCGCTTCGTCGTAATACCAAAGCTGCTTGCCCGGGTACTCCGTACTCCCATCAATCTCAGATCCGTATGTCACCTTGCCTGCATCGGCATCGGCATCGGCCTTAGTAAAGGTGTAGTCCGCAGAGCCCGTGCTCGTGCTTCCGTAGCCAAAACTCTCCAGCAGGCTCGCATGGGTGAAGATCGTTTTGTTCTTTTGGCTGGGCAAGCTGATTTGCTCAAACTTTGCCGTCACCTGATCGGCCTCACTGCCTACACCAAGCTTTCCGAACAGCGACGTAGCCGCCTTGGTGTCACTCGTGTACCCAGTAGTCTTGATATTCTTCGCGTTCAGGCTCACGTACTTCTGCATCTCGTTGATGAGCAGAGGCATATAGGCGTTAGCATCCGTGGCGCTGTTGGCGCCGTCGACAATCAGATTGTTGAGCGTAAGACCATCAATTGAGATCTTTCTAATCTTGGTGCCATTGCCGTCGCTGGACCCATACACGTAGCGGCACACGAGCGCGCCCGAAGAGCTTCCGCTTGCTCCACCAGCGTCTTCAGAGCTCTTTCCGTCATTAATAACGGGCCCAACAGTACCACGCAAAGTGACGTTTTTTACTGTGAGATCGCCGTTTGCCACCGTTCGAAAAAGACCGCAGTGCATGTTCTCGTGCTGGGTAGCATCGGAATTTAGCTTGTTGCCATTCTGCTCGGCCTTGATCTTGGAGTAACAGAAGGTAATGGTCGCATTCTCAACCGTCACCTCTCCGCTCGGCTGAGTGGGATAATAGCTGTAGCCGGCCAAATCGATTGTACCCGTTATGGTTATGGAATCATCGAGCCCTGTCGTGCCATTGGGAACGATTGTCGAACGAATACCTTCGGGAGCATAACGGTAAGCAGACCATAAGAGCAGCTTTTCCGCTGTATCGATTTGACTGCCACTAAAGCCGCCTTCACAATTCTTAGAGGCTATGTCGAGGTTGTAGAAGTAGCGGGTATTGCCGTTCGTATTCTGGCTTCGACCGAAAGACGAGCGATTATGGTAGCTGTTGTCTTTTGTGGAATCGCCGTCCATGTCCAGCTTGTTTTTCTGTGTGTGTAGCGAAACGACCGTGTTCCAGTCGGCGTCCATGAGCTTGCTGCCGTTGTTTGGTTTTACACCGCTGCCAACCCATTCATCGAAGGACGTTACGCCCGACGCAACGATGGCCCCCTCGCCGGTGGGCACCCTATAGGCGGTATCCCAATAAGCCCTGTCCTCCAAGTACAGGCCTAGGTAGCTCTCGACGCCATATGTCGTCTTATCATCCACCTTGCAGCCGCGGCAAACTAGAACGCCGAGCGTCTGAGCGGCGCCCGCATTAATGGTTGTGCCCGAGAGATCGATGGCATAGTTGTTGATAATCCAGTGGCCGCTCGCGGCGTATACAAGACCACCGAGTTCCTTGGAATCATCCGCAGTCGCGGTTATAGAAGCGTTGGTCGTTTTCAGAGCATAAGAGTTTTCATTCTTGTTAATGCTCTCATCTCCGATAGTTACGACCGCGTTGCCCCAGCTATAACCCAAGAAACCACCCGTGCCATTGAGCTTATCGCCGTTCCTGCCGACTTTCATTTCGAATGAATTGAACGAAAGGCCCGAAATGTTCACGTACTTATCAGCTGAGTTGGCTATTGTCCCTGCATTGTAGGTACTCTGTGCGATGCAGCCGATAAGACCACCGACTTGGGCAATCTTGCCGCCGGCGCAATCGCCAGTTTCGATTGATCCGGCGACTTCGAGGCCCGCAACATTGAATGACGAGCCATAATCGCCCGCATAACCAATGGCGCCGCCAATGCGACTATTGCCGTTAAGCGTTTTAGTTGCAGCGATGGTCGCTTGAGCCTTGCTGTTATCCTTAAACGCAACCGTAGAAGCCGCCAGCACGCTGCCCGCAATACCGCCAATGTTCACGTCATTGGCAAACGTATCATCGCACGCGATATTCGTTTTGCACGTTACGCCAGACAATGACAGGTTGCCGACGATGGCACACGCAAGCGACCCGGCATCGATAGCCGAACCGTTATCGAACTTCATGGAGCCAGCGATTGTGACGTTGGAGATGGTTGCACCGTTGACGGCCGCGAACAAGCCCAAGCGGCCGTGGCGGTAGATTTTGCCGTTGCCGTTGCTCGTGTTATTGCCGTCGAGCACGTCTTCACCACGCTTGCCGTACGCCTCGCCGACGGCAAGATTGATTGTGCCGCCACCGTTCAACGTTCCCGAGAAAACTTGCGAGCCGTCTGCACGATCCTGCGTGAAACCCGTCAGGCCCGTGCCCTTGAGATCAATAGTGCCGTTCACCGTAATGGTCGAGGACTGCAAGCCGTTAAGGTTGTTTTCGGTAACGCCGTCAACCATCGAGTAGTAGCCGTTGGTTTGCCAGGTAATCGCAAGCTTGGCGAAATCCTCAGCTGTGGTTAGGGCGTAGGCACCGTTAGCTGCCGTCAGCGAATCCGGCAAGGTCAACTTATGAGTGTCCACATCAAGCTTAATGAAGTCGCCGCCCAGACGAACAACTTCACCGTAGGTCGCGATGTCGTCCGTCTTTGAGGCTGAGTTGCTACGCTTGAAGGTCCAGACCGCAGCGCCCTTGTCTCCCAGATCACCATTAGAGCCATTGCCGGCAGCGAAGATCAGCGCGTTGTGGTTCTCGTATACGAGCTGACCCGTCGTGGCGTTCTCGGCAAAACTTGCGCCCGACAGATCCGTGATGCCGCTGAATTTGATTACAGCATTCCACGCGGATCCCGCAATTCCCGCGGCACGGTTGCTTTGCGCCTTACCGATAGGATTGTCGCTTGTAAGTTTGAAATCTCGCACGTCAAGGACATTGCGCGTATCGACAACGCCCACGGCGCCACCGAACTTTCCGGTACCCGTTCGCGCCGAAGCATCTCCCTTGCACGCAACCGTCACGCCGTTGAAGACAACGGCAACGGGCTGCGAGTTAGGATTTGCGCTATCGCCAACATAGCCAACAACGCCGCCTGCGTCGGACAACTTGCTCGCAAGGTCAAACTCAATTGAGCACGTATTCTTATTATCTGCATCCTTTTCAACAACAAAGGCGCGCAAAGCGCCGTCGTCGTCCGTTTTCGTCGCGAACACCTTGCCGACAAGGCCGCCGTAGCTGCCGTTGACACTAACATCTTCTGGTAAGGCGAGTTTGCTCTTATACGTCCCGCCTTGCACCACGATGTCTCCATTAGAGATATCGGCCATGCCAAAAAGAGCGCCGGCGCGCTGCGACGCACCAAGAGTCACAAGGTCGCCCAGGTCGAACATATTGGACGTAACGGCAAATCCTTGCGCAAAGCTCACGTCGCCGATAACGCCACCAGAGCAAGCGCTGTTCTCGTCGCCAATATTTAGAGGACACCCAATCTGCTTATTATCCGCGCCCAGTGTGAGCACGGTCGCTTTACCAATAAAACCGCCGCTGGCAGTTGTGCCCTTGACGGTGAGCGCGTGTAGGTCGAGAGCTTTCGCGACGTTGACCATGGCACCCGTGCTCGAGCCAACGAGTCCTACAACGCCACCGGCGGAGCCGTTCGTAGACTGGACGGTGGCGGTGGGAACGTTTGCCAGAGTGCCAATGCTCAGGGTCGCACCGTCCTTGACTTCGCCTACGAGCAGGCCAGCGTTGCCAGAGCTCGTTTTGACGGCTCCGCCTGAGGTCAGATCGTTGGGGAACGTGACGGACTCAACCGTCAAGCTCCCGCTCTCGACCGTGTTGGCAATCAAGCCAATGTTGCCCGTCGCATTCGCGTTGAGATTCTTTCGAGAATCGGTGAGGCTATAGGTAACGTTCGCAGCAAGGTCGCCCGTCGTCGCACCCAGGAGGGGTGCCGTCAAGGCGGAAGTCGCATCCTTCACATCAACGTTCACGGGTTCCACGATGTCAACCGACGCGATGAGTGTCTTGCTCTCTTCGCCGTTTTCCGCACCGCTGACCTTCGAAGCGACCATCGGTGCGCTATAGCTAGTCGCGCCTACCCACTTTATCCTGACCGTTTTGTTTTGGTCAGACAGCTTGAGGTTATTAAAAACCGTCCGATCAGTCGTAAGCTCGACGGGACTATCAACGTCCCTATAGATCCTGCCTTCAAACGGACATTCATCACTGCCAAGACCCTGGAAAGACATGCCGTTATTAGCCGACTCGGTGAGCTTCGCATCGCCCGTGATGATAACCTTGATCTGCGCATCATAGTAAAGCGAAGCGTCGGCGTTAGACAGGACGGCGAACGCCTCCGACGACTTGACATCGAGGCTTCGGATTCCGCTCTCGTCGTCTTTGCGCACGATGCTTTCCGCGCCGTTCTTCTCGAGCAGCTCGACGAGCTTATTCAAATCCGTGATCGTCGCACCCGCCTGGGCATCAGCGTCCTCCGAAGTCGCATCATCGGCATCTTGCTCGGCGTCGTCAGCGGCGGCATCGTCAGCGGCATCGTCGCCTTCCGTCTGGTCGCCCGTGGAATCGGAACCAGTGGCGCTATCGGTGGTATCGCCTGCTGCAGCGTCATCCTTCACCGCGTCATCCCCAGCACTGTCGCTGTCGGCGCCGGCATCACTCGACCCAGACCCGATCGTGACATCGCCGTTGGTCTCGCCGCTCTCGGCAGTATCCAACGCCTTCGCAGATGCGGCAGCAATCTCGTTCGAGATGTTCTGCCAGCCTGCCGCCACAGCAGCCACCGTGGGCGAGCATGCTTGGAGCACCATGACCACCGTCATGAACTCTGCGAATATGCGCTTTGCCGTTCTCATCGATTCCGTACCTCTTATCCTAAAACTCCGCTTCCAGAGTTATCGAGTCTCCGTCGCGCCCGTCAGAGTAGTTCCGCTCACGCTAATGTCCAGGTCGCCCCAGCCACCGGGCGTTTTGCCGTCCGCTCGGTAAAAGTTGACGACCATCGAACCCGGCTCCATGGTGAACGTAGCCTTGCGAGCTGCAGCATCCACCGTCGCGCTATGGTTGGTCTCAAAGAACGGGTCGATCTCCACGTTCTCCCCCCACGTGAGCGTGACGTTTGCCAGTGCGCCCGTAACCGTCACGCGGTAGTTGTATGCAGCGTAATCAGCAAACTTGCCAGCCTCATCGACCAGCGCGCCCTCAACCGCAGCGGTCTTGACCTCGGCCCTCTTTGACGGCACGACTTTCGCCGCCAGACAGGCTAGCTCGGTGCCGGGGCTCTTCTCCGATACGACCGTGGCCTTAATCACAAAGTATGCTTGTCCCAACTTAGCCTCGGGGAAGGTCACGGTGTAGTCGTTCTTGGTAGGTTGATTCTCCGGAAGCGTGACGCTGCTACCGGGCTGGGGCGCATAGCTCCACGTGGCGCCATCGAGCCCGTGCCCCTCGACCGTCAAGGTGTATGTCACATTTTTGTCGTTGCAGAAGTTGCTGTTGCCCAGCAAGTAGTTGTAGATGCTAAAGGTAAAGTTGCACTGCCCGTTGTTGGGATACACCGTAACGGAGCGCTGGGCACGGGCGAGCTCGTCGGGGCTAGGCGCACTCATATAGCCCGTGAGCAAATCGCTTGCAAATAGGCTCTGCGCAGTGCCCGTTGCGGCGACGGACTTTAGAAATCCGTTGGCGGTGTAGGCGGAATAGGTAAAGTAGCCACCCGTCACGAGCGCCACGGCGCAAATAAGTGCGATTGCCGCCACAACCAGCTTGTTCTTGACTAGGCTCTTGCTTTTTGCCAGCTGCTCGCGCTCGGCATCCTGCTGTTTCTCTTGCTTCTCCATGTGCGCCCCCTCTCCTACTTGCCGCTCGTGTTGCGCGCGATCAGGTAAATCACGTCGGTCTCTTTGGCGCTCTCGTCCCACGAAAGCTTGATGATAAAGTTAAGCGTGTCATTGCCAGTCGAGTTGTCGAGTGTCTTAGCGTTGAGGTCGCCTTTGCCGAATTTCTTGTATCGGTAGAGCGGGCGCGCGTTGCGCTGGACGTTTTGATAGTCCTTGAATGTAGGGTCGCTTGCGCCCTCGCCCGGCACGGCTGCCAGACCGTCGTTCTCCTTGTTGATATATTCGAAGCTCGTCAGCAGGTTCTCTCCGGTTGCTTTCCAGCTATAAGATTTGCCGTCTGCGGTACCGCTCACGTCGGGCGTCTGGAGCGCAGACGTGTTCTCGGCTCTGTACAGCTCAATAGTGAGACCCGTAATGTTGGTCGTATTCGCGAGTTGCAGCTCAAAACCGTCACCGCCCGTCTGCACGCAAAACGCACGCTTGAGCGTCACCGTGTTGCCGGTCTTGGTATCGCCGTATTCGGGGTTGTAGCTCAGGTCGACCTGCTCTGTTGCCGTAGCGTTGGGGCCCAGCACTTTGAGCTCCGCCGGCTCCTTGATCTTGCCAACGGTGGAGCCGCGATTGGCATCGACGAACCATCCGAGCGTCAATCCCAGCAACACGAGAAGCACGGCCACCAGACCCACGATGGCCAGGGATTCGCGACGGTGGTCGCTCACCCAAGCCTTGATGCGCTCGATGCGGCCAGCCGGACGCGCTTCGCCGTGCGAGCCGAACCCGTTGCCGCCGGGGTTTGCCGCTCCTTCGTTGTGTTTGATATCGCCCTGCTCGCGGGCATTAAGCTGCTCGTCCATTTATTTATCCGCCTCCTTGGCGGTGAAGCGCACGCGAATGTACTTGACGTTCTTGCCGATAATCTCGTCGGCGTTGTTGTAGTAGCTGGCGCAGGTTTCCACATCCGCAGAGGACATGCCGGCTCCGACAGGCGGAACCGCGCTAGGCGCCTGACCTGGCACGCTCGTGCTATCGGCGCGGAAATAGCGCGCGTGGTTATTGTTGATGTCGCCGACGAGGGTTGTGTATCCCCCCTCGTCGCCTGTGTTAGCGAAAAGGTTGCCACCGTAGCCGGCGTTGCCCGTGCGAACATAGCTCTTGAACTGCTCCGGCCAAATCCAGTAGAGGGTTTTGGTTGCGGTTTTGGTCGTGCTATTTGAGCCCTCAGCGCAAAAGCTCCGCGCCGGGATGGTAAAGCTCTGCGTAATGACGGTGACGCTCGCTCCGTCCTGGGTCACCGTGGTTGTCGTGGGAACCAGCGGATTGGAGTAAAAGCCAGAGGTGTCTTTGCCCTGGAAAACCAGGATATGACCGCGCACCAAATCTTTAAGCGAGTTGATGATCTCTTCGTTTGTCGATGCGTCCACAACGGAGTCCGTGCCCGCAACGCTCGTCTGGACAGAAATCTCCCAGGTCATCTCCACCGTAATATCGTGCAGGTCGTTGCAGAGCGGCTTGACGTTGAGCTGAAGCTGGCCCGCCGACCCCGGAGAAAGACTGCCATCGGCACTCATGTTATTGAGGTTGAAAAGATTGTTCACGGCAAGGCTTGTACTGTCCGACGCGTAGTTGTCCTGGGCGTCGTACTTACCTGCCGTGCCGCCCTGCGTTCCCGAGAGCACAAACCGTGGGCCCTTCGCCCCGATCGTACTCCCCGTGGCGCTCACTCGATTGTTCGCGGCAAACCAGGCAAGGCATGCAAAGATGGCAACGATGGCGGCCAGCACAAACAGACCGCTCACCAGGAAATCCTTCCAGAAATCCTTGAGGGTCCGCACATGCTCGTCGGCAGCTTGGCGGTACTCGGCCGCCGTCTTGTGCTGCTGGAGCTCGCTATGTCGGTCCATGCCACTCATCGTTTGCGTTTGCCCTGCTAGCGGGCGTGCCGTCCTTTCCGCTTGGTCGCGATCAATCCGTTGCTCGTAGGCATAGAATTCAGGCAGAATACAACACCATACGATAAGGTAAAAGAATAGCATTGACCTGCGGTTTGCTCCACAGCGCAAGCCTTAATGATGTCTTAAAGATTACGAATAGCAGCTTCTTCCATATGCCAAGGACATGGTGCAAACAAACCTGACCACTTGCACCAATCCGCAGCACCGGGCAGCGGGCACACGGCGTGCCGCCCCTTAACACCCCAACGCGCGCACGGGTATCACGTAGATACCGTCCTCGACCTCGCGGGCGTACTCACCCACCCCCACAATCACGGCCATAAACTCCGGTTCGCGTGTGCGTGAACGAAGATTTCCACAGACCTTCTTGCGAACGCGCTTGAGGCTCTCAACGCCGGCGCTCGCCTTATCTTCGCTCACCTTAATCTCAAAGGCGGCCCACCGTCCATCGGCTAGCTGCACGATGGCATCGCATTCAAGGCCCGAATCGTCGCGATAATAGCGCACGGGCGTGCTATCCAGCAGGTCGAGCGAACGTGCGTAGACCGAAAGATCGCGTATGACCAAATTCTCAAACACCAGACCAAATGTCTGCCAGTCGGCAAGCAGCGCCTGCAAGGACATACCTAGCAAGGCGCAAGCAAGGCTCGGATCTGCCAGATAGCGCTTGGGCTTGACGGTAAAGCGTCGTTTGTCGCGCGCGGCGGGAACCCAACCGGGGACCTCCTCGAGAATGAACATGCCTTTGAGGGCATCCAGGTACCTGCGCACCTTGGTCTCGTCGGCAAACGCTGCGGGTTCCCCCTCGGCACCGAACATATCCATAAGAATCGTTTTATACGTGGTCGCCTGTCCCAGATTGCGCGCGATCGATGCGGAGACTCGACGAGCAATATCGGGGTCGAGACCAACCGCCGGGAAGCTGCTCGAAAACGTAGTGTTGAGATATTCGCGAGCGATGAGCTGGGCGTCAGCCGAAACCATATCGATCGCCTCGGGCCAGCCGCCGCGGCAGGCGGCTTCGACAAGCCCCGGTGTATCGCCATTGCACCGACAGGGCTCAAAACGATGCTCAAACAAGCCCGCCAGGCTCACCTTGCCGTTGGACTCACCTGTCTCGGCAAGTGTCATGGGGTGCATGCGGACGCGACCGATGCGGCCGGCTCCACTATGCGCGGGCGCCTCCGCCTTTGAGCCAAACGCAGGCGTGGCGGAACCCGTGAGGATATAGGCGCCGCGCGTGCCCCGGGTGCGGTCAACCTCGTGTCTAACGTAGTCCCAAATTTGGGGAACGCGCTGCCACTCATCGATAATATGCGGACGGTCTCCCAGCAACATCATCGCCGGGTCGGCACGCGCGAGGTCGAGATTCTCGTCGACATACGAGGCGGACGCCCCGTGCTCAAGCGCGGCCCACGTCTTGCCGCACCACTTGGTGCCCGCAATCTCGACCGCGCCAAAGACACGAAGGTAGCGCTCGATTTGCGCATCCACGATACGTGGGATGTATCCGTCCCGATGTAGCCTCTCGCCTGCCATGAGCCGCCCCCGCAGATTTCCAGGTCCTGCTTTCTGATTCTTCTATTCCACTGTAGCAAATTCGGATTTTCGGGTAGTTGCGATTCGGATTTTCGTGTTCATATAGTTCGGATTTTCATGTTCTAAGGATTCGGATTTTCTGAACCCGCTGATCAGGGACACTCTATTGGCAAAAAGGCGGGGAGCACCGATACGGCACTCCCCGCCCACTCAATACGCGATAGCTTTCTTGCTTAGAGCTCGTTGGCCGCGTGATACGCCGTGCGAATGGCGCTCGCAATGTCGGCGGTGCGCTCGCCCGAGCAGTCGCCCACGCAGGTCACGGGCACCGTCACGCCGTCCAGGTCAAACGCGTTGGCCTTGGAGCCCACGGCCATCACCACGTAATCGCAGGCGATCTTCACCGGCTCCTCGGCGCCGTCCTCGGTGGTGCGAACAGCCTCCACGCCCTCGTCGGTAATGGCGGTCAGGCGGGTCTTCACGTGCTGCTCCACGTTGTGCTCGGCAAAGTCGCTCATGATCAGCGGCAGAATGGTCTCGGACTCGCCCGCGGCAATCTTGTCGAGCATCTCGACGATCGCCACCTCACAGCCGTGCTGCAGCAGGTACTCGGCAGTCTCGGTACCCACCAGGCCACCGCCAATGACGGCGACGCGGCCCGTAAGCTCCGCCTTGCCGGCCAGCACGTCCCAGCTCGAGACGACCTTGTCCGAATCGGCGCCGGATACGGGAATGACCACGTCGTGCGCGCCCACAGCCACAATCGCGGCGTCGGCGGCGTTGAGGTCCTCGGCGGTAGCGGCATGGTTGAGCTCAACCTTCACGCCCAGGCCGGGCAGAATCTTCTCGTAGTACTCGACCGAGCGCATGATCTCGTCCTTGCGCGGGGGCGCGGCCGCCAGCACAATCTGGCCGCCCAGATGGTCGCTCGCCTCATAGACGGTCACATCATAGCCGCGCTTGGCCGCCACGCGCGCGGCCTCCAGGCCGGCAATGCCGCCGCCCACCACGGCGATCTTCTTGTCGCCCTCGCCCGGCTTGATGGCGATGGTCGCCTCGTCGCCGTTCTCGGCATTGAGCACGCACGAGATGTACTTGCGGTTTTGAATCGCATCGACGCAGCCCTTGTTGCAGTTGAGGCACTCGCGGATGGGCTCACCCGTGGCGGCCTTCAGCGCAATGTCGGGGTCGCACATGAGCGAGCGGCCGTAGGCGATGATGTCGGCCGCGCCATCCTCCAGGATCTTCTCGCCCGCCTCGACCGAGACAACGCGGCCGACGGTTGCCACCGGCACGGAGACCAGGGCCTTAACGCGCTCGGCCACAGGCAGCGTCCAGTTGTAGGGCATGGCGCCCATGGGCGGAATGGTGTCGCCCATGTTACCGGTGTGGTTGGCCTGTGCGACCTGGATCATGTCGATGCCCGCGCCCTCGAGCAGCTTGGCGAACTCGCAGGCCTCGTCGGGCTGCAGGCCACCCTTGCCGCGCGGCGTGCCGTCGGGGTTCTCCATGATCACGGGGAGCTTGTACTCCACCATCAGCTGCGGCGCGGCCTCCTTAATGGCGGCGACGACCTCCAGCGCGTAGCGAACGCGGTTCTCGAACGAGCCACCGTACTCGTCGGTACGCTTGTTGAGGATGGCCGAGCACAGCGAACCCACCAATCGATCGCCGTGGACCTCGATGGCGTCAATGCCGGCCTGCTGTGCGCGAGCGGCCGAGGCGGCGATAGCCTCCTTGATCTGGGTGAGCTGCTCCACGGTGGCCTCGTTCACAAAATGCTGCATGTCGTGGTGCAGCTTGGCATAGGCCTGCTTGCGAATCTCGTTGGACTCGGCCATCTTGGCGGCAAAGGTCTCCTCGTCGCCGGCGGCCTTGGCCTCCTGCGCGGCCTTGGCAGCGGCCATGGAGCCCATGACCATGCGGCCGACGCCGGGGACGTCGTACTCGGGGTGGAACAGCTGCAGCGCGACCTTGGCGCCGTGCTTGTGGACGGCGTCGGACAGTGCCTTAAACGTGGGGATCTGGGCGTCGGTCGCCAGCTTGGGCGTAGGGCTCGCGGTCATGACGGGAGCGACGTCGCCGATGACGATGTAGCTCACGCCGCCACGGGCCAGACGCTCGTAAAAAGCCAGGCTGCGCTCACCGATGGAACCGTCGCGCTCCTCGTAGCCGGTGGTCAGCGGCGGGAACATAATGCGGTTCTTGAGCTCAAGGGGGCCAACCGTAATGGGCTGGAGCAGCTTGGATGCAGGTGCGGTCATGGACATTCCTCTCTTGTAGGCGCGGCGGCGATGATGCCGCGTAGTTGTCTAGAGGATATGGCATGGGGGCACGAGGGCGCAACGTAAATCGGCGGATAGCAGGTGGCAGCAGGTAGGTGGGGCGGAGCGGCCCGTCGGTTTGTCTCGATCTGTAACAGTTACAGGCCAAAAACGACCCTAGATGTTACAGATCGAGACAAACAAATTCGGTCCGGACAAACATCTCAATCTGTAACATCTGGACCCGCTTTTGCCCCCTTACTGTTACAGATCGAGACAAACCAATCTAGCCTGCCGAAAGATCTAAATCTGTAACAATACCTCGGCAAAATCCGTCCCTCGTGTTACAGATTTAGATAAACGGAAACCGGCGCGCTGGCCTGTCTCGATCTGTAACATCTAGCCACCCAAATCGGGCCCACCTGTTACAGATCGAGATTTTGTTTGAGAGGCTAGAGACCAGAAGCCCGAGTGGAAAAGCGGACAGGCCGACGGCATCGCCCCGCCGTCATACCGAGGACCGCGCCACGGCAGCCCGGGCGTGGGCCAACCCCGCAATTCCGGACATTTCATCCCTTTTCCGGACATTTTTAGCCCGTTTCCGGACATTGTCCGCGAATGTCCGGAAACGGGACCGTCATGTCCGGGATGGGATTTGGCCAACGGCAGCCCCCAGTAAAGGTTCCCAACCCCACAGCAGAGTTCCCTAATTCACGCCGCGCCGGTGCACGCCGGCATTAGTTAGCCATGGGGAGCGACAAAGGGGTAACCCCTTGGGTCATCGATGCCACCGCGGCCAAGGTGCGACATTACTGCGACAAAGGTGCGAAATAGACCGACCACTCTATTCGACCGACGAGCGCTTCGACCGGATATTCCGCCCGCTCGAAGGCGAGGCGGATGCAGGTTCAGGGCCTCTCCCAGACCCCGGACACCCCGGTGTGCTCGGACAGCGACTTCGGTTTCCGCGACCCCGACAACTTCTCGACGTGGCAGAAGGGCCACTTCATCGAGCACGGTCTCGGCAGGATGGAGGAGGCCGAGGAGGGCGGCCGCAAGCGGAGGCTCTACGTCGGCTACGACTTCCACGAGCTGAGACACACGCAGGCCACCTTCCTGATCGGCAACGGCATCGACCCGAAGAGCGTGCAGGGAAGGCCCGGCCACGAGGTGTCGAGCATGACGATGGACGTGTACGCGCACATGATGGGAGGGAACGACCGCGAAGCCGCCGATCTTCTGGAGATCCAGCGCGAGGCGGGCGCGCCCATCACCATCGACGGGAGCCGGATCACCGTCATGGCGAGGGAGGCTTAGGGCAGACGTCGCCACGACGAAGCACACTCCCTCCCTAACGTCAGGGGTCATCGCCGCTGGACCGGCAGGCGATAAAGCCCAGGATGATAAAATGCTTTCGACGCAGGAGCGTCCCCATCTTTGAATCGAGGAACCATGAGCGATTTTGATGCCGAGGACGAATCGGTCGAAACGAGCGCGCCGATAGCCCTGACCGATTCCGCAAACATAGAGCCCCTAATCCATACCGTCCGTGGGCAGCAAATCATGCTCGACACCGATCTCGCTCGGTTATACGAGGTAGAGACAAAGAATCTCAACCGCGCCGCCGCACGCAACGCCGACAGATTCCCCGAGGACTTCCGTTTTCAACTGACCAAGGAGGAGGACGAGTCTTTGAGGTGCCAAATTGGAACCTCAAAGACCATGGAGGGCCGCGGCGGGCGACGTTACCTCCCCTATGCCTATACCGAGCAGGGCATAGCCATGCTGTCCGGCGTGCTACGCAGCGAAGTGGCGGTGCAGACCAGTATCAGTATCATGAGGGCGTTTGTCGCCATGCGCCACCTCCTCGCCGAAAATGCCACCCTGTTTGAGCGGCTGCGCGGCGTCGAGTTGAGTCAGGCGGCGTTTCAGCAATCGACCAACGAGCGTTTCAACCAGGTGTTCCGCCTGCTCGAAGGCGAGGTCGAGAAACCCCAGCGGATTTTCTTCGCCGGGCAGATGTTCGACGCCTTCAGCCTGCTGACAGATCTCGTGGGCCGCGCCGAGCGCGAAATCTCCCTCGTGGATGGCTACGTAGATGTCCACACCCTGAACATCCTCGCAAAGAAGCGCAAGGGCGTCGCGGTGACCGTCTACACGTCCGGCAACCGGCTCACGCAAGGCGACGTCGACGTGTTCAACGCACAGTACCCGCAGCTCACCGTCCGCCGCACCAGAACGTTCCACGACCGCTTCCTTATCCTCGACAGTGCGACCGCGTATCACATCGGCGCATCCCTCAAGGACGCGGGAAAGAAGTGCTTCGGCATAGACCTCATCCAAGACGAGGAGCTGACGAAGATGCTCATCGAGAAGCTAAAGCTCCTCGATGAGCATCAAACGGCTTGAGCGTTATCCGACCTCTTGCCACAAGCCCTAAAGTTTGAGCATGATCGCTGAAAGCCTCGTTAGTCAACATGTCAAAGTAGGCCCTGGTCCGCAAGCCTTCGATAATGCTTGCCGAGGAGCGTCAACCGGCAGAACTTGCTCTCCATCGCCGCGTTCCACATATGGTCGGCGCCAACTGGAACCAGAAGACCATGCCGGTTGTATTTCTGGAGCAGAGAGAACACCCGGTTGTTCCTGGGCTCTGCTGGAGGCATAGCGTCTGTTCTTCCCTCGTCCTTTGGCCCATACGACGGATCCAGCCTGTATTCATAGTCCTCTGTTGGGAAGAGCTTTTTCGGCTCCTCCTCCTTTCCTCCAGGATGCACGGATGGCAAGAGTCGAAACGTCTCCTCAATATCCAAACTTCACGCAAGCCTAATGCGAATAGAGACGGACCTGGCAAATCAAGACACGACCAGCCGCTCGCACCCAAAGCCGTTTGCCTAAAAATAAAGGCTCTGTTAGACCAAGGTTGACATAAAAACGATGTCACCGCGAGGCGGTA
>CAJMPZ010000022.1 GCA_905215445.1 uncultured bacterium
CTGGTGATCTCCGCCTTGAGAGGGCGGCGTCCTAAACCGCTAGACGAACGGGCCACATGACATCTGCACTGCCGTGCTGCGAGGAAATATATTACGGGACAAAAAACATCAGCGCAAGAAGAAATTCCAAATTGCCGAAAAATTGTCGACAGGTTATGGAACGCGCAGGTCAACTAATTAGCTAATTCAAGTTGAGATGAACCAAAAGGGTTTCGCGATCGTTGGGGATGTTGTCCTCGATAACGGCTTCGAGGGCGGCGTTGAGTAGCTGGCCTAGCTCGGGCCCCGGCTTCACACCGGCACGAATCAAGTCGCCGCCGTTGATAGCAAGCATCTTGAGCGAATAGGGCTCCCCCGCCTCCAACAAATCATGGGCGAGTGAGCGCATCTCTTCGATCGTCTCGACGTAATAGAAGCACGACGGCGCCTTGCCCAGCGTGTCGGCACGCTTAAGGTCCATAAGCTCGTCCATCAGGCGCGGCGTATCGACGCCCTCGCCCGAAAGCAAGCGCATCATATTGAGCAAGCAGGAGCGCTCGGGGCGCAGCGGCTTGTCGTGGTACTTAATGAGCAGGCACACGTCGCGGACCAAGTCGTGCGAAAGCGCCAAGCGATCCATGATGGCGCGCGCCTTCTTGGCCCCGAGCTCGGGGTGACCGTAAAAGTGGCCGCTGCCCGCATGGTCGACCGTAAAGCAATCGGGCTTGGAAACGTCGTGCAAAAACGCCGCCCACATTAGGCTCATTGAGGGTGTAAAGCCGTCGCACAGCGCCAACTCCCCCGCCACCGTCAGCACACGGGCGATATGCTCGTAAACGTTAAACGCATGATAGACGCTGCGCTGATCAAACCCGCGACCCGCTGCCAACTCGGGCACGGCGGCGCAGATGAGCTCGGGGTAGCGCAGCATGGCGTCTCCCCCGTGGCCGGTCGAAAGGATACCCTCGAGCTCAATGCCCACGCGCTCGCGCGCCACAGCATCGAGCAGCGGCGCGCACTCGGCAAGCGCCTGTTTAGTCTTAGGCTCGATCATAAAATCCAGACGGCAGGCAAAACGCACCGCGCGCAGCATGCGAAGCGCGTCCTCGTTAAAACGACGCTTGGGATCTCCAACGGCGCGGATGAGCTTGCGGTCTAGGTCGCCCTGACCATCGTAGCGGTCGACAAGACCACGCTCGGGATGCCAGGCCATAGCGTTAACGGTAAAGTCACGACGCGCCAGATCGTCCTCAAGCGACGCCGCACGCTCCACACTCTGGGGATGGCGGCCGTCGGTGTAAAAGCCGTCTAGGCGGTAGGTGGTGACCTCAATGCGCTCATCATCGCAAATAGCCGTGATGCCGCCAAATTTTATGCCCGACTCAACCACGGCAATATCAGCCGCTTCGAGCGCCTCTTTGGACTCCTGCCACAGGCCGCTGCAGCACATGTCAACATCGTGGCTGGGGCGTCCCATCAGGGCATCACGTACCCAACCGCCCACGTACCAAGCCTCAAGACCTGCTGCCTCAAGCGCACGCAGGACACGGATAGAGGCATCGGTCGGCTGCGTACCGTTGAGCGAAACATTGCACATGCCTATGGCCTCCTGCGACTATCAAATTGGCTATCGATTGCGTCTGCAAGAAGTCTAGCAAGAAACAGCCTCCACTGCACACGCAAGTCCGATAAACAAAAACGCATCCGTCCTGGTCTAAGACGGATGCGAAATAATTGAACTATTCAGGCAAGGTGCCGGAACTAGCAAACCTGACGGATTGCAATACCCTTCTGATACTCATCGACCTTGGCAAAATCGCCCAGACCCGGGCACTCGACCACGTTGGCGCCGGTGGCCATCGAGAGGCGCAGGGCATCCTCGACGCGCTCGGGGGCGTCGTGCCACACGGACAGGAAGGCGGCCAGCGAGGAGTCGCCCGCGCAGACGGTCGACAGCAGCTTGACGTCGAAGGTGCGGTTGGCAAACCAGATGTGCTCGCCGTTGGAGATGTACGCGCCGTCGCCGCCGAGCGTCAGCAGTACATTCTTAGCGCCCTTGGCGTGCAGCTCGGCCATGGCGCCCTTGACGGACTCGTCGTCGCCACCGCTCACCTTAATGCCAAAGATGTCGAGCAGCTCGTCGTCGTTAGGCTTAATGAGCAACGGCTCCATAGCAATGAGGTCGGCCAGCTGATGGCTCGAGATATCGAGCACGAACTCGGCGCCCTTCGCCTTCACGCGACGCAGGACCTCTGCCAGGAAGCTCTCGGAGGTGTTAGGGGGCAGCGAGCCGCTGATAACCAGGCAGGTCATGTCATCGAGCGAATCGATAAGCTCAAACATCTCCTGCTCGTTGGCTTCGTTGATGGCGGCACCGGCGTTGACCATGTTGTACTCGGTGTCGGGACCGGCGTTGAGGAACACGTTAACACGCGTGATGCCGTCAGTCCACACGGGCTTGACGGGCACGCCCAGGGCCTCGGCGCCCTTAACGATATACTCACCCGAGAAGCCGGCGAAGAAGCCCAGGATCGTGGTGTCGACGCCGTAGTGGTCGAGCGTAAACGAAACGTTGAGACCCTTGCCGTTGGGGGTGTAGACAGCGTTACGGGTGCGGGTAACGGTGTTGGCGGACAAGCCATCGCAGGAGATGTTGTAGTCAATAGCGGGATTTGCAGTAAGCGTGTAAATCATGAATGTTCCTTTCACGAAGCAACGTGTTAATGAAAGTATATTCCACGCTTCGGCAAAAGGCTACAACAACTCGGTGAACGGTGTGGAACGCGTGAAGCGCGGCTCCGAGGTTCGAGTGGGACAAAAAACGGCGCCCCGGTCGAAACCGGGACGCCGTATGCGCACGAGTTTGTCGTGTTTCGCTTACTTGCGATCGAGCTTGCGAACGGCAACGCGCTTGCTGTACTCGTCGACGTGACCAAAGTCGCCGATGCCGACGGACTCAGCAACGTTGGCGCCGGTGGCCATAGCGAGCTTCATGGCCTCCTCGACGTTGTCGCGATCCCTGTACCACTTGTGCAGGAACGCAGCGAGGGTGCAGTCGCCGGCGCAGACGGAAGAGACAAGCTTGATGTTGAACTCACGCTTGGCATACCAGATGTCCTCGCCGTTGGAGAAGTAAGCGTCACCGCGGCTACCACGGGTGAGCAGCACGTTCTGGACGCCGGCCTCGTGAGCCAGCTTCATGGCAACGCGGACCTCGTCGTCGGTGTCGACCGGCACGCCGAAGATAGCCTTCATCTCGTGATGGTTCGGCTTAATGAGCAGCGGCTTCTTGTGAGCGAGCTCCTTGAGCTTGTCGGAGGACAGGTCCAGGACGACGTCGGCGCCACGGGCCTGAGCGTGCTCCATGACCTGAGCCAGGAAGTCGGGCGTAGCTTTGGGAGGCACGGAGCCGGAGACGATCAGGCACTCAAGGTCGCCCGCGGTGTCCAGGATGTTGTAGAGCTCCTCCTGGTGCTGCGGCGTGATCGGAGCACCGGGGTTGAGGATGCCGTACTCGTGCTGGCCATCGTTGACGTAGGTGTTAATGCGCGTGATACCGTCGGTCCAGACCGGGCGGCAAAGGCAACCCAGGTTCATGACCTCCTCGACGATGAACTTGCCCGTGAAGCCGGCGAAGAAGCCGAGAGCGACGGTGTCGACGCCCATCTTCTTAAAGGCGAAGGACACGTCGAGGCCCTTGCCGTTAGCCGTGTAGCTGGCCGAGCCGGTGCGGACGTTCTCGTCGGGCTCGAGCGGAGAGCTCGAAACCGTCATGTCGACAGCCGGGTTAGCGGTTAGCGTGTAGAACATTTACAGTACCCCCTGTATATGTGAGGGCCGCGTGGCCGGCCCATTCCAACCACGCGGTTACCTCTGATACCAAATTAGCGAGCTGCGGACTCGAGCAGTGCCTTGACCTCGGCAGCGGTGTTGCAGGCGAGCGCCTTCTCGGCGAGCTCGTCGCACTCGGCCTTGGTCCACTGGCTGATGGTCTTGCGGGCGCGCAGGATGGACGGAGCGCTCATCGAGAACTCCTCCAGGCCCCAGCTGATCAGCAGCGGCTCGAGCAACGGATCGGCAGCGGCCTCGCCGCACATACCAACCATGATGCCGGCCTTCACGCCGCTCTCGATGATGTTCTTGAGCGAGCGGAGCACGGCGGGATAGTAAACCTGGTACAGGTTGGAGATGGTGTCGTTGCCACGGTCGGCGCACATGGTGTAGCCGATCAGGTCGTTGGTGCCGATGGAGAAGAAGTCGGCGACCTCGGCCAGGCGGTCAGCGAGCAGCGAGGCTGCAGGCGTCTCGACCATGATGCCGACCTCGATGTTCTCGTTGAACTTGCGACCCTCTTCGGTCAGCTCGGTCTTGCACTGCTCGACGAGCTCCTTGACAGCCAAGACTTCCTCGACGCAGGTGACGAGCGGGATCATAATCTTGACGTCACCGAAGGCGCTGGCGCGCAGCAGGGCGCGGAGCTGGACCTTGTACTGGTCGGGGTTGGCCAGGCAGTAACGCACGGCGCGGAAGCCCATGAAGGGGTTCTCTTCCTTGACCATGTGCAGGTACGGAATCTCCTTGTCGCCACCCACATCGAGCGTGCGGATGATGACCGGAGCGCCCTTGAGCGCGCTGGCGACCTTACGGTAGGCGTTGAACTGCTCCTCCTCGGAAGGAAGCTCAGCAGAATCCATGAACAGGAACTCGGAACGGAACAGGCCGATAGCCTCGGCATCGTGATCGAGCGCGTTGGGCACGTCATCGGGGTTGCCGATGTTGCAGGCAATGATCTTCTTGATGCCGTCGGCAGTCACGGACGGCTTGCCGCGGAAGGCCTCGAGAGCCGCCTTCTCGGCAGCGAAAGCCTCGGCCTTGGCAGTGTAAGCGGCGAGCGTCTCCTCATCGGGATCGGCCTCGACGATACCCTTGCCACCGTCGACGACAACGGTCATGCCATTGCGCAGTGCGGTGCAGCTGTTGGAAACCGAAAGGACAGCCGGGATCTCGAGGGCGCGCGCAATGATTGCGGAGTGCGACGTGCGGCCACCAGTCTCGGTGACGATACCGGCAACGTGGGCCTTATCGATCGTGGCGGTCATGGACGGCGTGAGGTCGTGCACGACAACGACGGTGTTCTTGGGCAGGACGGAAAGGTCGACGACCTCCTTGCCCAGCAGCTCGGCCAGAATACCGGTGCGGATGTCGGCGATGTCGGCCGCGCGCAGACGGAACATCTCGTCGTCCATGGACAGGAACATGTTCTCGAACATGGTCGAGGTGTCCATGAGCGCCTGCTCGGCGCAGGTGCCGCCGTCAATGGCGGCGTTGATGGCGTCGGTCATGCCCGGATCCTGAGCCAGGACAATGTGTCCGCTCATGATCTCGGCCTCGGCCTCGCCCACCGTCTCCTTCATGTGGTCGGCCTGAGCCTGGGTCTTCTCGCAGAAGACCGAAAGAGCGGTCTGATAGCGCTCCTTCTCTGCTGCCGAATCGGCAACCTCGTGCGGCTCAAACGTCAAGTCGGGATCGACGGCGACCATGACGGTGCCGATACCGATACCCTCAGAAGCGTTGACTCCCTGATACATTCCCATTCCTCTCTCCGTGTCATGTGATAAAGCGTTTTGCCATATCCATGACAAAAGAGCGCAGCTTCCTTACAACAGGTCACTGCGCCCCCAAATATGAACTTAGTTGTTCAACATGCGACCCGTTTGAGTTCTACTCGCCAAGACCGCTCTTGATGAGCTCAATGGCAGCAGCCAGAGCCTCGGCCTCATCGGCGCCGTCGCACTTGACCTCGACCTCGGTACCGCAGGGGATACCAGCAGCCATGAGGGCCATCGGGGACTTGCCGTTGACCTCCTTCTCGGGGGTGACGACCGTCACGTCACAGGCGTACTTGCCCATGGTGGAGGCGAACAGACCAGCCGGACGCATGTGCAGACCCTGAGGATTAACGAGGGTAGCCTTCTCAGAAACCATAGTTGACTCCTTTTTTGTGTTTAACCCCTGTCATGCATGTGGCAGGAGTCAGATTCACGACGTTGTTTATATTAACTCACATCAAACGGTTTTTCATTGTGTTTCGCACGAATTGTTGGACAGATGTCGTTCGCCGTCCGCTCGCCTGCCGGGCGGGGCGGTTAAGTTTGCTGCTCTACAGTCCTGCGCAAGACGGAAAGCACATTAAGTGCTTTCCTTTGCGTGCGGAACTCGCGACAAACTTAACCGCCCCGCCCGGCAGGCGAGCTGCGGGAACATGCTTCCGTCCAAGAAATATCGTGCAAAAGGAATTCTGGCTGAATTATTGTTCGCGTGGGAGATTCAGTCGATGAGGGCTATTTATGCCCTGTTGGGGACTAAGGAGTGTCCCGGGGTGCCGGCAGGAAAGGAACATCCCTGAGTGCCGGGTGGTATGAAAAAAAGGCGAGGACCCGTAGGGAGTCCTCGCCTTTGTTACAGGGGGCGATGTTATTCGCGTACTGTGGGATTAGACCAGGCGGGCGTTGATCGTCTTGGCGATCTCGGCGGCGTCGGTGGAACCCTTGACGGTGCCACGGAAGTCCTCGTCCATGAGCGCCTCGGCAACCTTGGACAGGATCTTGAGGTGCGTGGTGCCAGCCTGTGCACCAGGGATGAGCAGAGCGATGGCCACGTTAACGGGAGCGCCGTCCATGGTATCCCAACCGGTCACGCCGGACTCGTCCTTAACGACGATGACGGCAGCCTCGGTAATGGCGTCGGACTTGGCATGCGGGATGGCGAAGCCCTCCATCATGCCCGTGGTGCCCTCGGCCTCGCGGGCCAGGAAGGCGTTCATCACGGCGTCGGCGTCGCTGGCGATACCGGCCTTGACAGCCTGGTTGGAAACGAAGCTCAGAGCCTCGTCACGAGAAGCGAAGTCCTCGGCGACAAAGACATTCTCAACCTTCACGAAGTCGGCAGCCTCGGCCTTGGGGGCCTCGACGGCAGCGGCCTTGGAAGCCTCAACCGGCTTGGCTACAGGAGCGGCCTTCTGATTCTTCTCGAAGTCGTACTTCTTGAAGGCCACGAACAGGATGCCACCGACAACAGCGCCGATGAGGATCGCGAGGACCCACAGCGGACCGTTCTCGACAACGGGCAGGACCAGGAAGCCACCGTGAGGCGCCGGATCGTGAACGTTGAACATAATGGTCAGGATCGAAGCGATAGAGGAACCGAGCATCATGATGGGCATGACCGGCCAGATGTTCTTGGTCATGAACGGAATGGCGCCCTCGGTGATGTGGGTGCAACCAAGGATGAGGTTGACGACACCGGCGTCGTGATCCTCCTGGCTGAAGTACTTCTTGCCGACAACGACGGCAAAGGTGGTGATCAGCGGCGGAACGATGCAGGCGGCGGAGACGGCAGCCATGAAGTTGGTGCCGAAGTTGTAGGTATCGGTGCCAACGCCAGCAGCCAGCGCCTCGGTGAGCATAGCGGTACCGGTGACGTAAGCAGCCTTGTTGACCGGGCCACCCATGTCAAAGGCACACATGCAGCCGATGGCAAGACCCAGGACAACGGCGCCAGAGGCGGACAGGCCCTTGAGGAAGTCCATCATGGCAGTGTTGATGGCAGCCATGGGGCCGGAGATGCCGAGCATGACCAGACCGACGATGGCGGTCGAGAACAGCGGGTACAGGAAGATAGCCTTGAGGCCGTCCAGGTTCTTGGGCAGACCGGCAAAGACCTTCTCGAGCAGCAGGATGACATAGCCAGCGAGGAAGCCGCCGACGATGCCGCCCAGGAAGCCGAAGCCCACGCCGGCGCCACCGGCGTCGATCATGCCGGTCTCGGCGTTAACAGGCAGGCCCTGGATGGCGATCATACCGGCAACAAAGCCGGGGACGAGCGCCGGGCGTTTGCCGATGGACTCGGCGATGTAGGCGGAAAGCACGGGAACCATGAGGTTCATGGCAATGCCGCCGATGATCTTGAGCATAGCAGCGAAGCTGTTGTAATCAGACGCCGTCGAATCGAAGGACGTAATGCCCCACAGGAACGAAACGGCGGTCAGAACACCACCAGCAACGACGAAGACCAGCATGTGGCTGACGCCGTTCATAAGGTGCTTATAGATGACGTGGCCGATGGACTCCTTCTCCTCGACTTCGTCCTCGACATCGGCAGCGGCTGCAACCGTGCTGTCGCCCTTAGCGGCGAGTGCGTGGTCAATCAGCTTACCGGCGGCCTCAACGGACAGGGCCTTGGAAACACCAACGGAAACCATGGGCTTACCGGCGAAACGCTCAGCCTGGACATCCTTGTCGGCTGCGACGACGACGGCCTTGGCACCAGCGATCTCACTCTTGGTGAGCTCGTTCTCGACACCGACCTGGCCATGAGTCTCGACCTTAATGGTCAGACCTCGCTCGGCAGCTGCCTTCTCCAGCGCCTCCTTAGCCATGAAGGTGTGCGCAATGCCGGTCGGGCAACCGGTGGCGGCGATGATGTCAAACTTAGCCATGTGTCCCTCCTTCTTGAGTACAGCGCCCGCGGGCGCTCCCCTACACGCGCTTGGATACGCGTTTTTCCACAACTGAAAGATACCAACCTACCGTCCACGTGAGAAGAGACAAGGTGCAATTCTCCGGTGAAAGGTTCTTTCATAACCGTAAACGGTAGGTGAAAGTTTACCATCAACATTTGAAACGGCAAGGTGTATCTTGTAATTGAAAATGCCCTTATACTATGGCATTGCAAATCAAATTAGATTTTCATGCCAACCAGGAGCCATCCATGACCGATAGTAGCAAGAGCGCACTTTCCCTCATTAGTACCCATCAGGGATACAGCGAGTCCGAGCAGCGCATTGTCGACTATATATTGGAGCACCAGTCCGAGGCGCCGCGCCTCACGGCCGCTCAGCTCTCACGCGCCGCCGCCACGTCCGAGGCGACCGTTTCGCGCTTCTGCCGCAAGCTTGGCTTTGGCAGCTTTCGCAGCTTTCAGTTTTCGTTGGCGAGGGATTTGGAAAGCCAGCGCAACGAGGGCCTGACTGACGAGGTCTCGCTCGACAATATGGAGCAGAGCCTCAAGAACATCCTGGCTGCCAAGGTGAGCGAGCTTAATGCGACCATCGACGGGATCGACCACGATACGCTGGCGGCTGTTGTGCATGCCCTTAAGCATGCAGGGGTTATTGAGTTTGCGGCTGTGGGCAATACCAACGCGGTCGCGCTCGATGCGACGTTTAAGTTTTCGCAGCTGGGCCTTCGCTGCATGGCGAGCACCATCAGCGAGACCTCGATCGGGTTTGCGCTCACGCTACGCCCCGGCGACGTCATCGTGCTCATCTCAAACTCCGGCAAATCGCGCCGACTGAATCGCATGGCAAAAGCTGCTCGCGACTGCGGTGCAACCGTAGTCGTCATCAGCAGCGACAGCAAATCCCCGCTCGCACGCCTGGCAGACTATACTTTTAATACCGTCAACCACGAGGCGTTGCTGACGACGGGCGACTTTGCGTTCTCCAAGATCAGCGCCACGATGATCATCGAAGTTATCTACAACTTCCTGCTGCCCGAGATTGAAGACGCTCGCGAACATATCAGCTACTACGAGGAGCTCATCCAGCCGGACAAGGTCGTTGAGTAAAACGCGTAGTGGGACAAAAATTTCAGTCTATTTTGTCCCACCAACACCGCTGATACAACTTAGCCTCGAGCTTCTTCGAGCATCTGCTTTGCGTGGGCCAAGCTTGCCTCGGACTGATCGCCGCTCAGCATTCGGGCGATCTCTGCGGTACGGGCGTCTCCCGTCACCTCGTCCAGATGCGTCTGGGGAACATCGCCGGGTTCCTTGCTCACCACGTAGTGCTTATCGGCCATGACGGCGACTTGCGCCAAGTGGGTTACGACAATCACTTGATGCGTAGCGGCAAGATCGACCAGCACACCAGCAAGAGCACGAGCCGTGGAGCCGCCGACACCGGCATCGACCTCGTCAAATACCAGTGTATCGACGCCGTCAGCATTACCCAAGACCACCTTGCTCGCGAGCATAACGCGGCTGAGCTCGCCGCCCGACGCAATGCGGCGCAGGGGTCGCGGCGTCAAGCCGGCACCGCTGCGATACAAAAGCTCGTAGCTCGAAGGACCCGCCGGCGTCCACTCGGCGCGCGGAAGATCACGCGACTCCCAAACGAGCTCGGCGCCGCCCATCTCCAAGCGTGCCATCTGACGACCAACCTCGTGGCAGAAGCGCGGGGCAGCCGTATTGCGAGCGCGCTTAAGCGCCTTGGCAGCGGCAAACAACTCGCGCTCGGCAGCACCAAGTGATTCACGCGCCTTTTTGATCTGTTCATCGCCATCATCGACCAAGGACAGCAGCTCTTGCGAGCGATCGCGCATGGCAAAAACATCGTCCATGGTGGGACCCCACTGACGCAACAGGCCCTTGAGGTCGGAATACCGCTCACGCATGCGAGCGAGCTCGCGCGGGTCGAAGGCGACGCCATCGCGATAGGCACGAAGCTCGTTCGCGCTATCCTCAAGGGAGATACAGGCATCCGAAAGCGCATCAGCAATGTCGCCCAGTTTGCGATCGACGGTAGCCATACGGGAAAGCTCTGCCACGGCGCTGTTCACGGCATCGAGCGCTCCCCCTTCGGCGGCAAGCGATGCATGGGCATCGTTAGCCGTGGCAACCAGTACCTCGGCATGTTCGGAGCGCGGCAGCAGTTCCTCGAGTTCCTCATACTCGCCCGGCCTGGGCTCGACCTCAGCAATGCGTTCCAGGGCGAAGCGCGCCTCCTCGACGCGACTCCCCTGCGCACGCGAGGCCTCCTCGACGCGACGGACCTCCTTGGCAGCCGCGCGCGAGGCTTTAAAGCAAGCACGGTAGTGCTCGAGCGCCTCGAGTGCCGGGCGCCCAGCCCAGGCATCAACCATGGCAACATGGTGCGCCGGGTCGAGCAAGCGCTGATGCTCATGCTGTCCGCACAGATCCATCATCACGCCAACGCGCTCCGAAAGCTCGCGCACACTGGCGATGCGGCCGTCAATCTTCACGCGGCTGCGGCCCTCGGCAGAAAGGCTGCGCTGGACCGTGAAGCCCTCCGTGTCGTGCGGGCCGTCAAACAGGCGTGCCTCAACGCTCGCCAGCGCCTCGCCCTCGCGCACCGTCGACGAATCCGCACGCTCGCCCAAAATAAGCTTGAGGGCCGAGAGCAGCGCGGTCTTGCCGGCACCGGTCTCGCCGGTCAGAACCGTTAGGCCCGCGCTCGGAACCAACGTCGCCTCGCGAATGAGTGCAATGTTGGAAACCTGCAGCTCATCGATCATGACGCACTCCGTAGAATACGCGGCTCACCGAGTTGTAAAAACTCTCGGGGCCGTAGTCGAGCAGCAGCACATCGCCGGGGCCTCGGCGCACGGCCACGCTCTCGACCGTGCCGTCGCAGGTAATAAACTGTCCATCGATAGCGATCGCCGGAACACTCGGACGGTCATCAGACATAAAGATTTCGACAACATCGCTCGGCGAGGTCAAAAAGGCGCGAGCCTGAATGGTATGCGGAGCAATCGGCACACAGACCATGCCCGTGTAATCGGGGCTGACGATGGGGCCGCCGGCGGATAGCGCGTAGCCGGTGGAGCCAGTCGCCGTCGATACAACCACGCCGTCGCCACGCAGTCGATCGATATGGTGGCCCGACACCGTGATGTCGAACTCAACCATATCGGACAGGGGGCCGCGCGTGAGCGCCATGTCGTTGAGGGCGAACGTGCGCACGACATCCTTCGTACCGTCTTCGCGCACGGACACGATATCCGCGGCGATGGTGGCGCGACGGCTCACGTGCAGCTCACCGGACAGGGCATCACTCACAACCTGCAAAATGTCACGCTCCTCGGGGCTAGCGGCCGTCAAAAAGCCCAGGTGACCATAGGAAAGACCGAGGATAGGAATCTCGCGATGGTTGAGGATGCGGGCAGCGCGCAGCAGCGTGCCGTCGCCGCCGAGCGTAATGACCAGATCGGAGCCGTCAATATCAGGCGTGCTCTGAATCTTGGATCGCTGGTCGGCAGCCCATGCGACCTCATAGCCCTGGCGCGTCAGCCAAAGCTCGAGCATCAGACCGCTCTCGACGGCCTCTTGCTTGTAGTAATTGGGAACCAGAAAGACCTTCATAGCGTTGCAGCTTTCTCGCTCAAAACCGATACCTGGGATTGCAGCTCATCGTCGGTGCGTTCACCAGGGGCAAACCTTGTGCCGTACAGGAAAAACTCAACGTTGCCCTTAGCGCCATGGATGGGCGACACGCACACGTCAAGCGGGAACAGGCCCTTGGCGGCAAAAAGCTCAATCGCCGCCACGAGCGTATCGCGGCGGACGGCGGGGTCGGTCACAATTCCGCCCTCGCCCACCAGCGCCGCCGGAGCCTCAAACTGCGGCTTTACGAGCGTGCAGAATGCACCCGTAGGCGCCAGGCACGCCAGCACCGCATCGATAATGTTCGCGATGCTGGTAAACGAGACGTCACACACAGCCAGGTCGATAGCGCCGGCATAGCCAAGCTCAGGCAGCTGCGTCACGTTTGTGCGCTCATGCAGCGTCACGCGATCGTCCTGACGCAACGACCAATCGAACTGGGCGCGACCCACGTCCACCGAGACAACTGTCGCAGCTCCGCGCTTAAGCAGGCAATCGGTAAAGCCGCCGGTAGAGCAGCCCACATCCAGACAGGCAAGGCCCGTCGGATTGATACCAAACGTATCAAGCGCGCCTTCGAGCTTAAGACCGCCGCGGCCAACATAGGGAATGCGCCCCTTCACGTGCAACGGCAGGCCCGGGGTCACCTTAAGGCCCGGCGAAGTCAAGCGCTCTCCGCCACTCGAGACCAAGCCGGCCATAAGAGTGCGAAGGGCATCCGCGCGATCGGCGCAGATGCCCTGTGAAATCAGTTCGTCATCAAGACGCACGCGTTTCATGAATGCCATCAACCATTCGTATCCGGAGATGCGGCCTAGCTATCCTGGGATTCGTTTGCCGCATCCTCATCGTATTCCTGCTCGAGCTTGTCGGCCTCACGCGGCGTCAGCTCAAACTTATCGACCATATCGACCGCGCGGGAGCCCAGCTCAATCGCCTCGTCAAACAGATCGAGCGAACGCTCCAAGGAGGTGTCCTTGGAGCGAACGGTAGCGATGATCTGATCCAAACGGTCCGAGATCTCGTCAAAGTTGCGGACAGAACCCTCTGGCATGACTACTCCTCGACGGAGTCGGCCTCGACGGCCTCAGCAGCGTCCGCGTCCTCGGCCAGCACGCCAGCCTCGGCCTGAGCAGCCGCAACCTTTGCGGCAGCCTCGGCAGCCTGTGCCTCCTCGCGAGCGCGATCTTCGGCCAGCAGCTCCTGGTACAGATCCTCGCCCGGCAGCTCTTCACTGCGAGCGATCTTACCCAGCACGCCGTTGACGAACGACGCGGACTGATCGGTGCCATAGGCCTTGGCAAGCTCAACGGCCTCGTTGATCACGATGGCATCCGAGACCTCCTCGTCGGTGAGGAAACGCATCTCGTAAACGGCGATACGCAGCAGATTGCGGTCGGCGCCGGGCATGCGCATAAGATCCCAGTTTTTGGCAACGGAACGCAGAGCGCAGTCGATGCGGTCGATATGCTCGTAAGCACCGCGGCACAGCTCCAGCGCATAGGGGTCGAGGGGACCCTTCGAGATCAGGAAATCGCCCTCGAGGACGCGCTCGAGCGGGCTGTCCGTGGCCTCGGCCTGGAACAGCAGCTGCAGCGCCTGACTGCGGGCAAGCGTGCGCCCGCGATAAACCTTAAGGCTCAAAGGTTACTCCTTGGGGAAAACGAGGCCGTCGATGCAAACGTCAACGCGCTCGACCTCGACACCCACCTGGGCATCGATGGCGGCGACTACAGCGGCGCGAACGGCCTCGGCGAGTTTCTTGAACGGATAGCCAAAGAACACCACAACGCGCACGGTGAGTGCGAGCTTGTCGCCGACGACCTCGGCCTCGACCGCCGGCTCGGAAGCCGGGGCCTTGGACGAGAGCATCATGGAGACAAGGTTGGTGGCAAGGTCCTTGACGCCAACGGAGGCGATGCCCTCGACATCCGACACGGCGCGCGAGACGATGGCGGTCAGAACATCGGGCGAAATGCCGATGCCGTCAATCTTGATTTCCTGGGGCATGAGTCCTCCTAGAAGAGTTGGTTGCTAGACGCGGGAGACGAACTTGCCGTCGCGGGTGTCAACCTTGATGACCTCGCCCTCGTTGAGGTACATGGGGACCTGGATGACGGCGCCGGTGTCGATCGTGGCCGGCTTGGTGGAACCCTGGACGGTGTCGCCCTTAAAGCCCGGGTCAGTCTGGACGATGGTGGTCTCGATGAACATCGGCGGAGTCACGCCCATGAGCTCATCGTCGGCGAAGAGAAGCTGGCAAATGTCGTTCTCGCGCAGCCACTTGGAGTTCTCGCCCACCATGTCCTCGGGAACAGGAACCTGCTCATAGGTCTCATTGTCCATGAAGATGTAGTCGGTGCCATCGTTGTAGAGGTACTGGAACTCACGGGTGGTGAGCATAACGCTCTCGAACTTGGTGCCGGCGTTGCAGGTGTTCTCGACGACGCGGCCGCTCTTGATGTCGCGGGTCTTGTAGCGCACAAACGCGCCGCCCTTGCCGGGCTTGACATGCTGGAACTCGACGATGGTGTAGACCTTGTCCTTAATGCGGAGACCGAGGCCGTTCTTGAAGTCGGCGGTAGAAATGGTAGGCATAGCGACCTTTCTTGTTATGGGCAGAACGCACAAGCGTCCAAATTACATACGAGCGAAATTATACACTTGCAGACGGCGCCTGCGGCAAGCGCATAAAAAGAGAACGCGGGGCGTCCGAATCGATCCAGACGCCCCGCCCCAAACTATCTACCGAAGTAGACTAGCAATCGATGACGTGAAGGTCATGCGGTGTCTTGGTGAAGGGCTCGTAGCCGTTCTCGGTGACCACGCCGTAGTCCTCCAGACGTACGCCGCCCACGCCGGGCAGGTATACGCCAGGCTCCATGGTGATAACCGAGCCGACCTCGATGATGTTCTTGCTGCGGTTGAAGTTGGGCAGCTCATGGATGTCGATGCCGACACCATGGCCCAGACCATGGTTGTAGTAATCGCCATAACCGGCATCGCCGATGATCTTCTTGGAAAGCTTGAAAATGTCGTTGCCCTCGACGCCCGGATGGATGGCGGCGACGCACTCCTCGTGCGTACGGCGCACGAGCGCATAGAGGTCGAGCTGCTCCTGGGTAGGCTCGCCCATCACGACGGTGCGCGTCATGTCGGAACGATAGTCGCAGTAGCCCGCGCCGTAATCCATAAGGACGAAGTCGCCCTTCTCGATCACGCGGTCGCTCGGGACGGCATGCGGATTGGCGGTATTGGGGCCGCTCGCCACGATGGAGCCAAAGGCCAGGCTGTCGGCGCCATTGGCGAACATAAAGTTCTCGAGCTCATTGCGAACCTGCTTCTCGGTCATGCCGGGCTTAATAAAGCCGAGCATATGCTGGAAGGCGGCATCGGTGATCGACTGCGCATGGCGCATGAGCTCGATCTCCTCGGCGTCCTTGATGGCGCGCATCTTGCGAATGTCGTCATGCATCAGCGGCAGCATGCAGGCGACGGAACGATCCTCAAGGCCACGCTGGATACCCTGGTAGAAGTTGATCTGCATGTCGTCCTCGACAGCGCAGACACGGCACTTGTTAGCCGCGATCTTGCCGGCGACCCAACCGGGGATGGTGCCCTCGTCCATGTCGTAGACCCAGGGGCTGCCGGCGGACGTGTTCTCCTCAAAGCTGTTGAGATAGCGTGAGTCGGTATGGAACAGGCACTGGTCGGCCGTAATAAATGCAGCGTGCGGGAACTCGAAGGTGTAGTCGAAGACGCCCTTCACGCCCGTGAGCCAACGAAGGTTGGCCTCGTCGCGCACGACGATAGCGTCGTAGCCGCGCTCAGCCATCAGGGCACGGACACGCTCGATACGACCGGCAGGACCGGCAGCAAACTCAGACATGCAGATTCCTTTCTTATTGTCCTCATAAAAGCGGGACGGGCCTCGATCGAAAGATGGAATCGCGCGCGATTCGCAACCGATTGGAAACCCGCCCCTCAACATGATACGAAAGACGATGTATGTCAATAAATCCTAGAGAAGTTCTTTGCGAGAAGCCAAGTATGCGTGAGCATGGCGGTCGAGAACCTCGTCCTCAACGCTCGTTAGACGAATGGCGCCGAGCGCCGCGGGCAGCGGCAACATGCTGCGGTTCGAGCGAACAAACTGCTGCCTGCGGAACTCCTCGATATATGCGGCAGGCTCCAGATCGAAGGCAAGCTCCTCGATACCAAAGTCCTCCAGGCAGTCATCGACCTCAAAGACGTAATCGATATCAAAGTCGCAGGCATCATGTGCTAGGCGCGCCTCAAAGCGCATGCCCTCGGACAGCAGCTGGTAGGCAGGAACCTGCACCGCGGCTTTGCCCAGGCAGACGCGCAGAGTACGCTCCCCTGTCTTGCCAAAATCGAGCGCATGGCGGGCGCTCGGGTTCGTGGCCATCAGTACGTCCTTACGGGCAGTCTGAGACCACTGAACGGCATTGACGAGCGCGACCTCCTCGCCCGCGAGAATCTCGGGAATGGTCTCGGTAAACTGATTCCAGCGGGACTTGCTGCTCGAAAGCATGGTGCCAACAAGTACCGCATAGCCGAGCTTGAGGTCCTCGGGGTCCGCCTCGCGTACAAGGTCGAGGTCACACACGACCAAGCCCGGCTCGGGACGGAACGCGATAGCGGGAAGCGCATGCGCCGACGAGGCGACAAGCGGCTTCATGGTCGTCGCGACCGTGAGCATGGCGTCGAACGTCGTCGGCAGCAAGGCGCACTCGGTGCGACCGCACCACTGATTGGCGCACCAGCAAACAACCGAGCAGGTCGCCGTGTCGCCGACAGCGACAACGAGATCATCGCAGGTAATGCCGTTAGCCGACAGCGCGCCAAAGACGGTATCGGCATCGACCAGCGTAGCACCGGCAGGCGAAACCTCGAGGACGAGCGGCGACACGGCAAAACCGGCGTCAACAAGTGCATGCTCGACAACCTCGCCAAAACGCTCGGATGTGGCGTCGTTCCAAACCACCATCGCACGCTTAGGCTTGCCCACAGCCGAGGCAAACATGCGCGACAGCTCCTCGAACGCCCCCAATCCGACGCGGACATCGACACTGCGGTTTTGGAAATTGATAAGTTGACGGCGAATCATAGCAGTCCACGCTCCAAAAGCATCTCGGCACAAAGGTAGGAAACGTCCTCGAAGGACTTGTTGCGAATATCAAGGGTAATATCGGCCGCCTGGCGATACAGCGGACGGCGATGCTCAAACAAGCGCGCAGCGTGCTCGGGCGAGCGGAAATCGGGCCGGGTATCGGAGCGACGAATCTGGCGCAACGAGTCCTCAAAGTCGCCTTCGAGGTACACGCATGTACCCATCTCGTGCATCAGCTCAATGTTCACCGGCGTCTCGACGATGCCGCCCCCGCACGATACCAGCAGGCTGCGCTCGCTTTGAAGCGAACGGAGTGCCGAGGTCTCGAGCTCGCGAAAACGATCCTCGCCCTCGGTCTCAAATATCTCGGTCACCGACTTGCCGCATCGACGCACAACCAAGCGATCGGTATCGATGAATCGACGCTTGAACATAGTGCCCACATTGCGCGCAAGCGTCGACTTGCCCGCGCCCAAAAAGCCGATAAAGAAGATATGGTCGCAGCCGTGTTTGATGTGCTGAGACATGGCGAAACCTATTCCTCGCAGGGAAGGTCGCGCAGGGCCCGGCGCTCAAAGATACGGAAGATCTGCGTGTACCACAGGTCCTGGGTTGCCTGCGGCTTGACCAGAATAGTGTCAACGCCGGCAAAGTTACCGCTCCACACGTCCGTGTACAGCTGATCGCCGATCAGCACCGCCTCGTCTGCCGTGGCGCCAAGGCGCTTAAGACCCGCCTTGAGGGCAAACGGCGCCGGCTTCATGGCGTGGCTGATGGCCTCGAGTCCCAGCTCGCGTGCAGAGCTCATGACCTGATCGCGATGCCAGTTGTTGGACACCATGCACAGCTTAAAGCCTTTGGCGCGGGCGGTATCGAGCCAAGCGGAAACCGCGGCGGGAACCTGCTCGGTGTCGCGCGGAACCAGAGTGTTATCGCGATCGAGCAGAATGGCGCGTTTGCCGTCGGCCCACAGGGTATCAAGGTCGATGCGATCGACCGAGGCAACGTATCGTTTGGGGCTAAATATCCTCATGCTAATTCCAAGACTGTTGATGCTCTTCGTAGGTTTGCGAGAAGTACTCCTCGTCCTGCGTAATGTAGAAATACAGGTCATCAGAGTCGGTCGGCTCAAGCGTGGCCTTGAGTGCCTCGAGCGACGGAGAGCAGATGGGCGTGGGTGGCAGACCCTCGTGCTTATAGGTGTTATAGGGGCTATCACTCTGCAGGTCGTCGGCGGTAACCTCGCCGCCGGTGACATACATCATGGTCGCATCGCTATTGAGGTAACGCAGGCCATCGAGCTTGCCCGCCAGACGGTTATAGAAAACCGAAGCCACATGCGCGCGCTGATCGGCGTTGAGGCCCTCGCGCTCGACGATCGAGGCAAGGTTAACGATGTCGTAATCGGACATCTCCACGCCATAGCGCTCCTTGATCTTGGCCTCGCAGCTGGCAAAGTCAAGCGACTTATACTCGGCGTTGAACTGGTCAAGCATGGCGCGAATCACATCATCGGCAGACGGGTCCTTACCCAACGAATAGGTCTTGGGGAATAGGAAGCCCTCGAGCGAATCGTTCGCGGCATCTTTAAGGAAAGCGTAATCATTCACATAATTGCTCGCCTTGGCCTGGTTAAGGAAGTCTTCCTTGGAGATGCTGTCGTATGCCGCGGCCACGCGATCGGCGACCTGGTCGACCGTTAGGCCCTCAGGGATAGTCAGCGCATCGGAGCCGGCATTGGGCCCCTCCATGAGCTGCTGGACAACCTTGGTCGCGTCCATGAGCGTGGTAAACGAGTAGGCGCCAGGCTTAAGCGACATATCGGCATTGAGCTTTTTGACCGCCGCATAATAATCCTTGGGGTCTTCGACGATATGGTTCTCGGAGAGAATCGAAGCGATGGTATCACCCGAGGCGCCATCGGGAATCGTGATAGTAACTTGCTGGCCAGCAGCAACTTTCGCATCCTCGCCGGCAAAGAAGCCCTTGACGGCTGGCACGACAAAGAAAACGATCGCGACAAGTGCAAGCACGGCGATGACGCCACCGATAATCATAGGCACCGGAGAGCTTTTCTTTTGGACGCCACGGCGGGCATGCGTGTTATAGCTCGAGCGCGTGGCCGGAGCTACGCCATGTGTGCCGTGAGCATGATGTGTACGCGCATGCGATTGAGGCGCCTGCGCACGCTGCGTGGGCGCCTGCTGCTTAAAGCGGGTACCGCTTGCGGGCCGGGCTACGCGGGCAGCGGGCTGTTGGGCAGGACGCTGAGCAGATTGTGCTGCACGAGAGGAGGGCTGTGCGGGACGAGCAGCAGGCTGAGCCGCACGCTGCGTCGGTTGCATCGGACGCTGGCCGGACGATACAGGGCGCGGCGTAGGCTGCCCCTGGCGATTCGGCTGGCGCGGATCGGAAGCGCTAGGCATGCGAAACCTCCTCGTTTTTGCGATCGAGCCACGTCTGCAAGAACAGGCTGGCGGCGATCATGTCAATCTTGCCCCTCATCTGCTTTTCGTTGAGTCCCTGCTCGCGCAGGATACGCTTTGCCTCTTGCGAGGACAGGCGCTCATCCTCAAACTCAAGCGGAAGATCGAGCTCTTGGGCAATCTTTTGCGCAACGGCGGCAACGCGCTCGGCCTGGGGGCCGGGCTCACCGGCCATGGTCAAGGGACGTCCGCTTACCAGGATATCGGGCTCATAGTCCTCAACCAGGTAACGGAACGTCTTGGCCATGCCAGTGACCTCGGCAGCCGGGAGCACCTTGACGGGCATTGCCATCTTGCCATCACGGCTAGAGACGGCAATGCCAATCCGGGTCTCCCCTATGTCCAGCGCGAGCGCGACCACAGCGACTACTTAAGCGCCGAGCGCGGTCTTGGCAGCCGCGAGGGCATCGGCGATACCGGCAGCATTCTTGCCGCCAGCCTGGGCCATGTTGGGACGACCGCCACCACGACCGTCGACCAGGCCCGCGATCTGCTTGATCACGTTACCGGCGTGGAAACCGGCCTTGACGGCGTCATCGGAGCCGGCAGCGAGCAGGGCCGGGGTGCCCTTTTCGGTCACGCTAGCGACGACGCAGGCGACGGGGCCGGCGACCTTCTGGTGCACGGTATCCCAGACGTTGCGCAGGTCGGCAGCTTCAAGGCCCTGGAGCTCAGCGACGACGAGCTTGTAGCCATTGACCTCGACGGCACCCTCGATGGCGCCGGAGATGGCGTCGGAAGAGCCACCGGTGAGTGCCTTCTTGAGCTTGTTGGAAGTCTCGCGCAGCTCGGCCTGCAGGTTCTCCACGCGGGCGGGAACCTCGTCAACGCGGCACTTGAGCGCAGCGGCAGCGGCGTCAACGAGCGCCAGGCGGTCGGCCATGTAATCGAGGGCGCCCTTGGAGGTCACGGCCTCGATACGGCGGACGTTGGAGCCCGTGGAAGACTCGGAGATGATCTTGAACAGACCGATCTCGGCGGTGTTGGAGGCATGCGTGCCACCGCAGAGCTCGCGGGAGAACGGCTGGTCCTCGGCGCCCACGGAGACAACGCGGACGACGTCGCCGTACTTCTCGCCAAAGAGGGCGACAGCACCGGCGGCCTTGGCCTCGTCGATGCCCATGACGCGGGTCACGACCGGCTTGGAGGCGAAGATCTGCTGGTTGACCAGGTCCTCGACAGCCTTGAGCTGCTCGGAGGACAGGGCCTCGAAGTGCGTGAAGTCAAAGCGCAGGTGCTCGGGCGTCACCAGCGAGCCAGCCTGGGAGACATGCTCGCCCAGGACCTGCTTAAGCGCAGCGTCGAGCAGGTGGGTGGCGGTGTGGTTGCGGCGCAGGAAACCACGGCGCTCGGCGTCGAGCGCGGCGGTCACGGTAGTACCGACGGTCAGCGTACCCTCGGCAACGTGGGCGACGTGAGCATACAGGCCATTGTGGTTCTTGGTATCGGAAACGGTCAGCGCAACGCCCTCGGCGAAAAGCTCGCCGGCATCGCCCTGCTGGCCACCCATCTCGGCGTAGAACGGGGTGCGGTCGAGCACGACCTCGACGTCCTCGCCCGCAGCGGCGGACTCGACGGACTCACCGTTGCGAACGATAGCGACAACTTTGGCATCCTCGATCACATCGTTGTCATAGCCGTCGAACTCGGTCGCGGCAACCTTGTCGGAAAGCTCGACCCACACGTCGTTGAAGCTGCCCCAAGCATCGCCCTTGGCGTTGGCGCGAGCGCGGGCCTTCTGGTCCTCCATGCAAGCGGTGAAGCCGTCCATATCGACGTTGTGACCGGCGGTGCCGGCGATCTCGACGGTCAGGTCGATGGGGAAACCAAAGGTGTCGTGCAGCTTAAAGGCAACATCGCCCGGAAGCACAGCGCCCTCGGCAAGCGCTGCCAGGGCCTCATCCAGGTAGACGCGACCGTTGTCGAGCGTCGTGGAGAAGCGCTCCTCCTCGGAAGCGACGATACCCTTAACGAGCGCGACGTTCTTGAGCAGCTCGGGATAGGCCTCGCCCATCTGGGCGTTGACCTCGTCAATGAACTTGGTCAGGAAGGCGCCCTCGATGCCCAGCAGGCGACCGTGGAACACGGCGCGGCGGAGCAGGCGGCGAAGGACGTACTCGCGACCCTCGTTACCGGGGAGAATGCCGTCCGAGATCATAAAGTCGACGGCACGAGAGTGGTCGGCGATGATGCGCAGGGAGCGGCTGGCGCCGGAGTAATCGTCGGCGTCATAGGTCTTGCCGCTGATCTTCTCGCCCAGCTTGATGAGGTGCTGCATCAGATCGCCGTCGTAATTAGCGGTCTTGTGCTGCATGATGGCGGCCATGCGCTCCAGACCCATGCCCGTATCGAGGTTGCGGTGCGGCAGCTCCGGCATGGAGCCGTCCTCCTGGCGGTCGTACTGGGTAAAGACGAGATTCCAGAACTCAAGGAAGCGGTCGCAGTCGCAGCCAGGCTTGCAGTCGGGGCTGCCGCAACCGACCTCCTCGCCCATGTCAAAGTAGATCTCGGAGCACGGACCGCAGGGGCCGGTGGGGCCAGCGGCCCAGAAGTTGTCGTCCTCGCCCAGGCGGGAGATGTGATCCTCGGCAACGCCCAGAGAGCGCCACACGTCGTGGGTCTCGTCGTCTTCGGTAAAGACGGTGAAGTACAGGCGGTCGAGCGGCAGCTTGAACTCCTTGGTGATGAGCTCAAAGGCCCAAGCGCAGGCCTGCTGCTTGGAGACGCCGCCAAAGGAGAAGTCGCCGAGCATCTCAAAGAAGGACAGGTGACGGCCGTCCTCGCCGATGCAGTCGATGTCGTTGGTGCGGACACACTTCTGGCAGGAGATCGCGCCGATCTCCTTCATGGTCTTCTTGCCCTGGTAGTACTCCTTAAACTGGTTCATGCCGGCGTTGGCAAGCAGCAGCGAAGGATCGTCGGGGACGAGGGACGAAGAAGGATAGAGCTTAAGACCGCGCTCCTCAAAGAAGTTGAGGAACTTGGAGCGAATCTCGGCCGTAGTCATTGACGGGTAGTCAGCACTCATAGAGGGAATCTCCTCGGTTTCACATCGAAACAGTTCAAACGTAACGATATTACCATCCCACCGCGCCTGTGCAAAAAAGAGGGCCGCCAAACAGCGACCCTCCAGCGAAAGTGCACGTTATTTAGGTCTGTCAAATACTTTGAAAAAAAAATGATTTCGGTAAAATTTCATATAAGAATCGTCCGGAAGGAGCGATCGATGAATAGCAAACGGTTTGTCGTGAATGCACTGACCTCAGTAGCCCTTTTAGCAATCTTCGCTTACTCGAGCTGGTATGTGAACCAGCCGAGATTTGGCTACGCATTGTACGCAGTAACATCTGGCGATAAAGCGTATTACACCCTAAGCGCAATTGACGCCATCTTTTTCTATGTGGCTGGCCCCTTATCAATCGCTTTGATCGCGTTTATTGTTATTTACAACATCAAGAAACGCTAACAGGGCCTATTTGGAATCCGAATCGTCCATGGAGCCGTCGATGCCGGTTTTGGTGTCGTCGTCCGTATTGGAATCGTCATCCTTGGCGAAGGGGTTCTTGAAAAAGCCTGTCGCGTCGGGCTGCAGGCCTGAGAGCTTAATCCAGGGATTATCGAGCTCGGGCTTGGGCATTGCCTGGGCCTCGGGCGCGGTCTCGTTGCCGATAAGCTCGGACTCATAGATGAACGTATCGTCGCCAAGCGCGTCGTAGGCGGCGACCGGGTTACCCTCGGTATCGCGATACGGAGTGCCCTTAAACACGGCGCCGTCGTATGCCACGAGCTGACGGCCGGTGTCGTTCTCAAAGTAGTAGACGAAGATGCCCTTGAGGGCCGCGCACAGCGGAATGGCGATAACCATGCCGATGGGACCCATGAGTGCCGAACCGATAACGAGGGCCGTCAGGCTCATAACGGGATGCACCTGCACCGAGCTCTGCATGACCTTAGGCGAAATGACATTATCGGTGACATTTTGAGCCACCATGGTCACGACAAGCGTCCATAACGCCAGCATAGGGCTGAACATAAAGCCGAGCACCGTGGCGATCGCCGCACTCACCCAGGGACCGACAACCGGAACCAGGTGCATAATGCCGGTGAAGATGGCCATGAGTGCTGCATACGGATGGCCGATGATCGTAAAACCAATAAAGGCAAGAAAACCGCCACAGATCGATGTGATGACCATGCCACGCATGTAGCCGCCGACCGAACGCGAAAGGATGGCCACCATAAAGCGGTACGAGGTCTCCTTTTCCTGCCCGATGATGGTGCAGACCTCGTGGTGCATGCGGGGATAATCGCAGGCAAGCCAGTAGGCAAGCACCAGACCCAGGAAGATGACGAACAGCTGCGAGGCCGTGTTGGTAATGAGCGGAAACACACCGCGGCCGAGCTCAGCAGCGATTTGCGAGACGTACTTGGACGCTACGGTAACCAACGAAGAAAGATTGTCGTCCAGATACTCCTTGAGCGGCGTGTTGTTGAGCGTCTTAGCGTGCGAGAGCATCTCGTTGAGATCACCACCCGCAACACGAAGCTGCTCGGGCAGGCGGCTCAGGACTTCCATGATTTGACCGAGCAAAATAGGCGATAGGATGCAGACGACGCCGACGAGCACGGCAACAACCACAATGAGTGCGATGAGCGAACCGAGGCCACGTCCGACGCCGTGATGCTCGAGCCAGTTGGTGATCGGAGACATCACAAAAGCGATGATGGAACCGACAGCGAGAAACTCGATGACCGGTGCCAGGATGCCCATAAGGTTAAAGATGACGGCAGCGATGACAATGCAGCCGACGACGCCCCAAATGCGCAGCGTCAGAATACGGGTATCGCGAAGCGTGCGGTCGATTTGTTGGGGGTGCTCACTCATGAACGAACCATCACTCCGTCGGGGTCGATCTTATCTTGAATCTTCTTAAGCGTGCGGCGCAGCAGACGCGAAACCTGCACCTGCGAGATGCCCAGCTTCTTGGCAATCTCGATCTGGGTCATGCCCTTCACAAAACGCAGCTCGATAACCTCGCGCTCGCGCGGCGAGAAATCGCGGATGGCTTCCTCGATTACCAGACGGTCATCGGTAAAGTCGAGCTCGTTGTCATCGTCGGCGTAACGATCGAGAATCGAAGGCGCATCATCGGAATCGGACGCACCGGGGGCCTCGATGGGCACCGAGGTGTAGGCCGAGGACGATTCCATGGCTTCGAGCACCTCGTCGACGGTTACGCCAAGATAATCGGCGATTTCCTCAACCTTGGGCGAACGCTGAAGCTCGTTGGTGAGCTTGTCGGTGGCCTGGTTAACCTTGGCAGAGAGCTCCTGCAGACGACGCGGCACGCGCACACTCCAGCCCTTGTCGCGGAAGTGGCGCTTAATCTCGCCCAAGATGGTGGGCGTGGCAAACGTCGTGAACTCGAGTCCGCGCTCGGGATCAAAGCGATCGATAGCCTTGAGCAAGCCCAAGTACCCGACCTGCAAAAGGTCATCGAGCGGCTCGCCGCGGTTCTTGAATTTGTTGGCAAGAAACCTTACCAGGTTCATATGGGACATGACGAGCTGCTCGCGAGCATCCGGATCACCGGTCTCCTTATAACGACGAAACAGCTCGCGGGTTTTCTCCTTGTCCCAAGCGGTCTTGCCGCTCCGGGAGCGTTCGGTCATATTAGATATCCGCCTTGAGGTCGAGGGAAAGCGTTAGGGGCGCTGTAGTCTTTTCGTAGGAGTCGCACACACTCGCCAAAATGAGCTCGGCATACACGGCAGCCTGGTCATCCTCATCGACAGTCGCCTGGTCGCCAAAGGTAAAGGTCATGCCCACATGCGATTCGTCGACATCGAATTTGATCGAGATATCGTCGGAATCAACAGCCGTGCAGCCAAAGATGAAGGCTTCTTCGGCAGCCATACGAATGTCCTCGATGCGATCGACGGACATAGAGCACAGGGCGCCGACGTTGGCGGCCGTCATGCGCACCAAGCGCGCGAGACGCGGATCACCGGCAACGCTCAGCGTAATGGGGCAGGTTGCTTCGCTACTCATCGCAGGACTCCTCGGAGGTCTCGGCAGGCGTATAGGTGTAATACTGAGCAGGCTTAGCAACGGGCTTCTGAACATCATCGTCGTCAGCAGCGGCATCGTCGTCGCCAATCAGAACGCGCTCAGTGGGCTGCTCGGCCTCGGCAGCGGCAGCGGCGAGCTTGCGATCGGCGTCGGCTGCAGGAGCCTTCACCTTATTGAAGAGCTTCTGCACGGCGCCAGCAGCAGAATCAGTCACGCTCGATACGGCATTGCTGGCCTCGGCCACGCTGCCCGTGACCTCGGAAATGTCGCGAACGACCGCCTCAACCTCAACGAGGTTAGACGTCAGAGCATCAACGGCAGTCTTGCTCGACATGAGGAGCGGCTCCATCTGGGCAAGTGCCGGCGTAAGCTCGTCAACGGCGCCATCAAGCTTTGCCACCACGGGCTGAGCCTCGGCAATCGTATTGTTGAGGTCGGTTACCGTCTTGTCGAGCGAATCAACGACGGTGCGGGTCTTGCGCAGCGTGAGCGCGAGCTCGACAACAGCCCACACGCCGGCAACGGCGAGCACCAGCAGGGCGATTTGAATGGGACTCATACAAGCCTCCCAAAGGAATCGAAATACAGACGCTGTTCATGGTACCCCAAAGGGGACCGAACATGCCAAGTGTGAGATCCTGGGACAAAATAATCAGCAGTTACTTCGGTGCATTCCCGCTGCGGTCGCGTTCGCTTTGCTCTACGCGCCATTCTTCCCAACCGCGGCCGGCAGGCTGCCAAAATGCACCGCGTTCTAAGCCTTCGGGCAAATAGCGCTGGTCGACCCAGCCTTCGGGATAATCGTGCGGATACTTATACACACCGTATTCATCGCTGCCCGGGCGATGGCGATCGCGTAGATAACTCGGCACCTCGCGAAGCCCACTAGAATGGATATCGGCCAGCGCCGCATCGATTGAAGCCTCACACGCGTTGGATTTAGGCGCCAAGCACACATAGAGTGCAGCCTGAGCAAGGTTAATGCGGCACTCGGGATAGCCAATGACCTCGGCAGACTTAAACGCGGCATGCGCCACCAAAAGCGCCTGCGGATCGGCGTTGCCAACATCCTCAGAAGCCTGAATCATAATACGGCGTGCAATAAACTTAGGATCCTCCCCTGCATCGATCATGCGCGCGAGCCAATAAATGGTGGCATCGGGGTCGCTGCCGCGCATGGACTTAATGAACGCACTGATAATGTCGTAGTGCATGTCACCGTTTTTGTCATACGAAAACCCACGGCGCGGATTGGCAATCTTTACGTCATCCACGGTGATGGGATAGCGCTCCCCCGCCGCCGGCGCTGGCGTCCCTTCGGTATCGGGACGCGTGACGGCAATCTCGCTCGCCAGCTCAAGTGTCGTCAGGGCCGAGCGTGCATCACCCGCAGCCAGCGTACAAATGGTCTTGACCGTATCCTCATCGGCCGAGAACTTGCCGCCCAAACCCTGCGGCGCCTCGAGCGCACGCTCAATAAGCGTGGCGATATCCTCGTCTTTGAGGTGCTCAAGCTCCACCACGCGACCACGCGAGAGCAATGCCGAGTTGACCTCAAAGTACGGGTTTTCCGTCGTGGCGCCAATCATAATGACGGTGCGGTTCTCGACCGCATGCAGCAGGGCATCTTGCTGCGACTTCGAAAAGCGATGGATCTCATCGATAAACAGAATGGTGCGGCGGTCGTAGGTGTTCAGACGGGTCTTAGCCTCATCGATTACGCGGCGCAGGTCCTTCACAGTGCCCGTCACGGCGCTGACCTCAACAAACTCGCTCTTGGTATGGTTGGCGATAATGTGGGCCAGCGTCGTCTTACCCGTACCGGCCGGCCCGTACAGAATCACGCTCGAAAGCACGTCGTGCTCGATCGCGGCACGCAACCATGAGCCCTTACCGACGGCCTTTTGCTGGCCCACATAATCGTCGAGCGAATTGGGGCGCATGCGCACCGCAAGCGGCGCATTCTGAAAGGAACGCTCGCGCGTCGAAGCAGAAAAAAGGTCGTCCATAGCCATCCCGTGCATCAATCAAAAACGTTTTCCACAAACAGTATACCGAATAAATACGAACTACCGTTCGTTAATATAGGTACGATGCGGAAACTTTAGACCCGGGAACAGCTTGCTCGTCAGCTCGCAGAAATAACCGTCCGTCATGCTCGCGATGTAATCAACCACGGCTTGATCCTTGTCGTCCTGCCAGGCATAGGTACGATGATAGTAGGAAAGCTGCTGCTCAATGCGCGAAATATGGTGCTTAAAGATATAAGAGGACTCGTCGCCACTGTTTAGATCCCGCAGGCAACGGTCGTAGAGCTTTTCGAACGCCTCGCGCAGCTCCTCCTCGGAATCGCCTTCGATACCGCCCTTGCTATAGATCTTCTCGTAGTTCTCGCGCTTGGCTCGACGAATTTCCTCAAACAGGTCCTCGCTCATCTCGATGCGCGGCTTACCATAGCTATGCTCAACGATATCGATGGAAGCGTGCGTGAGGATCCAGCTGTTATAGGCGCCGCCCCGACCATCGTCAAAAGCGTCGGGCGAAAGCAGACCCGCCGCGATCGCATCCTGACGGTCACGACCGACGTAGGCAAGAATATCCGAGATGCGAACGACGCAGCCCTCGAGCGTCATGGGACGCAGGTGCCCAATGGCGCCATAGCCCGTGGCGATGCAGTCCTCGACCGCCTGATCGAACTGGTCAAAGGAGCCCATATCCGACAATTCAAACACGCGCTGCTCGTACTCGCCGTTATGGCATAGCACGCCGTCGAGCGTCTGGAGTGACACGTTACGGCCGTACAGCGCGTCGAGCACGCGGACCGACTGCATGTTATGGAAAAAATAACGCCCCGTACGCTCGTGGTAGATATCGTTGAGGAATCGCTCACCGGCATGGCCGAAAGGCGTGTGTCCCAAGTCGTGGCCCAGGCCAATCGCCTCGATCAGATCGCAATTGAGCCCCAGGGCGCGACCGATATCGCGGGCAATGCGCGAGACGAGCTGCACATGAAGGCCGCGCCGCGACAGGTCGTCGTTGCTGCGAAAGCTAAAGACCTGCGTTTTGCCTGCATAACGCGTGTACGCAGGAAGATGAAGAATCTTTTCGGTATCGCGCATAAACGCCGGACGCATAAGCGTGCCTTTGTCGGCAGCGCGATCTATACGACGAATGACCTGGTCGTCGCAGCATCGATAAGGATTAACGACACCCGAGGCGCGGTCGGCGGCGATACGCTCGACCAGCTCGGGCGACAACGCCGCGGGAATACGGTCCATGCGCGCCTTAATGACGGCCGTTTCTTGATTAGTTGCCATGGCATGCTCCTTAAGAAGGATGCGCAATCGGTTACAAAGTGCAGCCCACAACCTCGATTATGGCAAAAATCGGCACCAAAAACGGGAGCAATGGCAAGGAGCGCGATTTTGTGATGAGGCAGGAGAGGGCAAGGACCAGGAGCGCGGCGGCAAATGCCACGATGCCACCCATAGGGTCGAGCGTGCAAAGCGCGAAAAGTGCCTTAGCATCTCCCATGCCGATGCCCGGGATTTGGCGAAGACGACGCCAGAGGGACTCAGTCAGAACGAGAGCAAGATACACGATGACGGCAAGACCTGCGTGGTCAAGCGTTGTGTTCAAACCGAGGTCGAGCCAAACGCCCGCAAACGCCGCCACGGCGCACGCGCCAGCAAGCTCATTGGGAAACCGCCGCTCACGGGCATCAACCACCGCACCGGCAAAGACGCAGATCCAAAATGGGATGTAGAACATCGTGCACCTCCATGAGCAGCTGCTCAAAAGCAAAAACCACCACAAAGGTGCACCCCCTTTGCGGTGGTTCTGGTCGTGGTTACTTGGCGCCCTGCATGACCTCGTCGAGGGTAACGTTAACGGCGTGCTGCGTGGGCACCCAGTCGACCTTCAGGAACAGCGCGGCAACCGTGATGGGGATATAGCTGAACATAAAGATCGGGAAGGTAAACAGGTTGGTCACCAGGCGCCACTTTTGAGCGCAATGAATGTGCTTGTACTCAAAGATGGTCGTGAGCAGCGCCAGGATAAAGAAGGTCTGGTACATCATCACGAACGTCATGATAAGCGAGGCGGCACAAGCCTGCATCTCGACCTCGGTAGCCAAGAAACCATGCGAAAGGCCACCCACGATCAGGAACGTCGCATTGGCGAGCATGGAGATCAGGGACAGCAGCATGCCCGGAGCGATGGTCATAAACATGTCATATGCGGCAAAGCGATGATAGCGGAACGTCGACTTGACCAGATGCTTGCCGTAGGTAAAAAAGACCTGGTAGAAGCCCTTGGTCCAGCGCATGCGCTGTTTCCAGGACGCCTTAAACGTCACCGGCTGCTCGTCAAAGAACTCCGCCGGCGCATAACCGATGCGGATGCCGTGAATGGCGCAGAACGTGGTGAACTGGATGTCCTCGGTCAGTGTATGGAACTGCCAGCCGTGCATGCCCTCGATAACACTGGCGGAGATAAGGTAGCCCGAGCCCGAGACGGCGCAGGACGTCTTGCAGATATTACGCGCGTTGTTGAGGAAGCGGGCCTCACGCAAATACCAGGTGGCGTTGGCAGAGGAAATCCACGAACTGCCGAAGTTCTTGGAGTTACGATAGCTCGTGACCACATGAAAGCCCTGGTCAAAGGCATCATTCATCTTGGAGACGTAATCGCGGGAGATAACATTGTCGGCATCGAAGATAAAGTAGCCCTCAAACGTGTCGGGATACTCGTTGAGAATGCGATCGAAACCAAAGTCCATGACCCAGCTCTTGCCCTTGCGGGCCAGGTCATTGCGCTCGTAAACAATGGCACCGGCCTCGCGCGCGAGCTGCGCCGTGTTGTCGGTGCAAGCATCGGCGACCACGAAGACCTCGATGAGCTCGGACGGATAGTCCTGATCCTTGATAGAGCGTACGAGATTGGCGATCACGGCCTCCTCGTTATGCGCCGCGATAAAGAAGGCATAGCGGTGGAGTTTTTTGGCCTTGGGAGGCGCGACCTCGCCACGAAGAGCGCCAATGACAAAGAAGACCACCTGGTACAGAAAGCAGACCGTGAGTAGCGTAACCACAATCTGATTAAAGATCACGATGGGCGTGTTAGTTTGTAAAAAGGCGAGCATGCAGGCTCCCGAGAACGCGTTACGTAAACAACCGTATATCTTACCGTAGGCTAACCGAGTTCAAGAAACCACCTAATACTGGTTAGGGTTCGAGCAGACCGAGCTGCGGTGCGATTTCGTCGCCGGCGGCAGTGCGGCCGAGCGAGCGCGGGGCTAGGTCATCCAGAACGGCGGCGAGATCCCACGGCAGCTCATCGCGGCACTCAATGCGCTCCCCCGTCACGGGATGATCGAACGCCACACGCCAGGAATGGAGGAATTGCCTGGTCAAACCCTGGTCGGCACGCGCATCGCACTTACCGTAGAGCGGATCGCCCACGCAGGCGTGGTTGATATGGCGCATGTGCACGCGAATCTGATGCGTGCGACCCGTAAACAGGTGGCACTCGACGAGCGTATAGCCATCGTCAAAACGCGTGGAATCGAAGCGCTCGAGGACCCTAAAGGTCGTAATGGCCTGGCGCGCGAAAGGATCGTCCGAAACCGCCATCTTGACACGGTCGCGCGTAGAACGGGCAATGCCGGTGTTAATGGTGCCCTCGTCCATGGCAATGTGGCCGTGGACGAGCGTAATGTAGCGGCGGTCGAGCGTGCGCGTGCGGATGAGATTCTGGAGCGCGCGCTGGGTGTCGTCGTCTTTTGCCGCGAGCATAAGGCCCGAGGTGTCACGATCCAGGCGATGCACGATGCCGGGGCGGTCCTCGCCCTGCACGGTGCCCAGATGGTCAATGCCACAGTGATAGACCAAGGCGTTCGCAAGGGTGCCGCTCTCGTGGCCATGGGCGGGATGGCACACCAGACCGCGCTGCTTGGAGAGCACGATGAGGTAGTCGTCCTCGTAGCGGATATCGAGGGGAATGGCCTCGGGAATCACATCGGTGGGATCGTGCGGCTCGGGCAAATCGACCGAAATACGGTCGCCGGAGCGCACGGCATACTTTTTTGACAGGCATGTCTCGCCGTTGACGGCAACGGCACCGCCCTCGATCAGATGCGCGCAGGCAGAGCGCGTAGGGCAGCCGTCATTAGCGCCCAGATAGGCGTCAAGACGCTGACCAGCGGCATCGTCGGCAACAAGGATATGGATGTCGGCCATTAGCGCTCGCTCCTTTCGCGAATCTTGCGGGCACGCTCCCCACGCTGCTGGGCCTTGCGCTTAGCGCGGGCCTCGTCACGGGCGTTGAGTTCGGCGGTCGCGTCGACCTCACGGGCCGCAGGACTCAAGAACATGTAGCCGATGAGGGCAAGCACCACACCGACCGTAATGCCGACATCGGCCACATTGAAGACGGGGAAGTCGATGAAGGTGGTGGCAATAAAATCGGTCACAAAGCCAAAAGCCAGACGGTCGATCGCATTGCCAATGGCGCCGCCCACGACCATAGCCATGCCCACAACCTCAAAGCGAGCAAGCTGGGGCGCGCGAAGCAAGTACACCGCGATCGCAACGATAACGACAAACGCCAGCACGGCAAACGCGAGGCCATGTCCCTCGCCCATGCTAAAGGCAGCACCGATGTTACGCACGAAAAGGAAGTCGATCACACCGGGGATAATAGTCACATGCAGAGCATCGCCGACGGCACGAACCGCAAGCTTGGTCAGCTGGTCAACAAGCAGCACGGCCAACGCCACGCTACCAGCAACACCCAACCGCCAACGCAAAGGCGGCGTCATATCCGCAGAACGACCCAAATCAATCCCCTACCCTCAAAAACATCGAATTACGTTTAACGCAAATCAATATCTTATATTGACCAGCAACGAAATAGCCGATGATTCGCTACCAACAGACACTATGACCCAATCCGAGGGCACTAAAAAGATAGGAGCCCCCGCTCGTG
>CAJMPZ010000023.1 GCA_905215445.1 uncultured bacterium
GCAGCACAACGGGTAGGCGTCCCGCTGCCGCGGCGATCGCCTCGTCATTGCCTCCGCAGGTGTTGACGACCAGGCCGTCCACGCCGGCATCGATAAGTCTGGTGAGCGACTCCGCTTCCTTGGCGGGGTCGTTGCCGCTAATGGCCGTCATGAGCGAGCAGCCGCGCGCGGCGGCGCTGGCGGAAAGCCCTTCGAGCATGGCGCTGGAGAACGGGTTAGCAATGTCGGCCAAGATCACGCCGATGAGGTTGGTACGCGAGCTGCGCAGATTGCGCGCGGCGGCACGTGGACGATAGCCGGTGCGCTCGATAACTGCCGCGATGCGAGCACGGGTTTCCTCGGTCATCTGCCCAGGGCGGTTGTTGAGATAGCGCGAGACCGTGGCCGGGCTCACGCCCGCCTCGGCAGCAATGTCCTTAATCCTCATCTGCGCCATAGCGCACCCCGTTTCCCAATTGTCGGCAGTCTGAGCCATTTTAGGCATTTTTTTAAAAATCTCGCTTGCAAAACGTTGTAGATGAGTATACTACAACTCGAAACGAAACCGATTTCGTAAACCGATTTCGGCAAGCGTTGGCACGGAGGTGCAAAGATGTACCCTACCGTCTTGGCACCTCCGTGCCAACGCCATATCAAAGGTGTACGCACGAGCAAGAAGGAGCTGCGCGACCATGGGTAAAACGGTTCTTACCTTCGGCGAGATCATGATGAGGCTCTCGCCCAAAGACCATCTGCGCATTGAGCAGGCGACCGAGTTTGATGTCCGCTACGGCGGCGCCGAAGCCAACACCGCGCTTTCCCTGGCCTACCAGGGTGACAAGGCAGCTTACGTCTCCGTTGTCCCGGCCAACCGTCTGGGCGAGTGCGCCCTGCGTTCGCTGAAGGTCTACGACGTCGATACCTCGCGCGTCGTGCGCCAGGGCGACCGTCTTGGCTCCTATGTGTTTGAGGTCGGCGCCTCGCAGCGCGGCAACGGCTGCGTCTACGACCGCAAGTACTCTGCCATCAACATGGCCAAGCGCGACGTCTTTGACTGGGACGAGATCCTCAAGGGTGTCGATGTCTTCTACTTCTCCGGCGTGACGCCCGCCGTCTCCGACGAGATGGCCGCCGCCTGCAAGGATGCCCTCACCGCCTGCCGCGCCAAAGGCATCACCACCGTGTGCGACGTGAACTATCGCGGCAAGATGTGGTCGCCCGAGAAGTCGCAGGCCACCATGAAGGAACTCCTGCCGCTCGTTGACATCTGCATTGCCAACGACGAGGACGCTCCTGCCGGTCTCGGTATGACCTGCGTCTCCGGCTCCCTTGCCCACGGCATTGAGGAGCGCGACACCTACGTCGAGATGGCCCGTCAGATCTGCGCCGAGTACGGTTGCAAGAAGGTCGCCTCGGTCGTCCGCAACATCTCCTGCGTCGAGCGCTCCATTTGGATGGGCATGCTCTTTGACGCCGAGAGCGGCGAGCACTGGTTCTCCCCTGCTCACGACGTGCACGTGCTCGAGGGCGTTGCCGCCGGCGACGCTTTCAATGCCGGCCTCGTCCATGCCCTCATCAACGACTTTGCCCCGCAGGACGCCGTCAACTACGCCATCGCCGCCTCGATCCTCAAGCTCACCATCAAGGGCGATTCCAACCTGGTGACCGCAGACGAGATCGCAGCCGTGGCATCCGCCGCCGACGGTGGCACCCGCGTCGCGCGCTAAGCCGTCCCCATTCCGCGGGCCGCAGCTTTTTATACCCATACCTCTGCAGCCCGCTCCCCGATTCCTCCGGCCAGGTAGAACCACTTAGTCCCATTCCGGTTTTGTCTGGCATTCCTTCACGACTGGCCTCGTAGCCGGTTCCGAAATTGCTTGTGACCCAAGCAGTGCCTCCGATAACCAATCCGGAACCGGCTCATGGCCAATCTTCTTTGGCAATCACGCGCCCGTGCGCGCCTCACATCGAAAGGAACGCTATGTTCGATCAGTTCTACACCACGCTTGAATCCCTGGGCATCGTGCCGGTCGTCGTGCTCGACAAGGTCGAGGACGCCGCACCGCTCGCCCATGCCCTTATGGCAGCCGGCATGAAGTCCGCCGAGGTCACCTTCCGCACTGCCTGCGCCGCCGAGTGCATCGCCGCTATGGCCGAGGCCGAACCCGAGATGTGCGTCGGCGCCGGCACTGTCCTGACCGTCGAGCAGGTTGAGCAGGCCCGCACCGCCGGTGCCAAGTTCATCGTCTCGCCGGGTTACAACGAGGACGTCGTGAAGCACTGCATCGACATCGACCTGCCCGTCCTTCCCGGCACCGTGACCCCCTCCGAGGTCACTGCTGCCGAGAATCTGGGGCTCAAGGTCACCAAATTCTTCCCCGCGGCTCAGTATGGCGGCCTCAACACCATCAAGGCCCTCGCTGCTCCGTTTGTCGGCCATCGCTTTATGCCCACCGGCGGCGTGAACACTGCCAACGTCGAGGAGTACCTGAGCTCCTCCGCCATCATCGCCTGCGGTGGCACCTGGATGGTCAAGCCCGCCCTGTTCGCCGACGGCGACTTCTCCAAGGTCGAGCAGATTGCCCGCGAGGCCATGGACGTCGTCAAGAAGGTCCGCGGCTAGGTTTAGCTCTCTATCGTGAAAGGGGGCGTGCCTAGACCTCGCCCCCTTTCTCTTAAAGCGGCTCGGAAGCGCGCCGTTTCCGTCACGAACAAGAACCAAAACCGTCTTGTATGCTGATAGAACGTGACGGAAGCGACACGCCCCCGAGCCGCTTTGCTTTCCCGGCCAATCAGCCGGCTCAACATAATCCAGTCCACCAAAACAGCTGCGGCGCCGTCTGGAGGAATGGACCCTTGCTTCCGGTCTTTTCCTCCAAGCGGCGCCGCAGCTTTTTCATGCCCCGATGTGTCCCAGCACTTGCGGTGAAATAGGGACTGTTTACGCCGTCAGGGCCGCAAAACAATCCTTATTTCACCGCAACTAATGTGGGGGGCGAGTTAGATGGCCGAGTCTTTGGACAGCTCAAAATAGTCGGGATGCAAGGCGATAACCGGGCCCTGCTCCTCGGGCATTAGATGCAAATGCGTCTCTGCCAGATAGCTCGCCGTGTCGGTATCGCCCTTCTTAATGGCCTCAAGAATCCGGCGATGTTGCCCACGGATCGGCTCCCAGTCCAGATCCTGCGACACCATACGCAACCAGTTGTATCGCTCGAAATGCGTGTTGACGCTCTTCATCCAATCCCACAACATGTGGCGGCCGGCAATCTCAAAACATGTCTCATGAAACAGGTTGTCCAGATCAAAAAAGCGACGCGTTTCACGATGATCGAGTGACTCGGACTCGGCAAGAATCTGCCCGAGCCGATGCTTTTGCTCGGGCGTGGCGGCAGAGCAGCATTTAATGAGTACGCTTCTCTCGAGTTTCTCGCGCAAGAAACAGGCGTTCTCGGCGCGTTCCATGCTGATCTTAGAGACGTAGGTGCCGCTTTTGGGACGCGTTTCCACCAGCTCTTGCTCGCGCAGGCGTACAAAGGACTCGCGAATGGGCGTGCGCCCGATTCCCGTCTCCTTTTCCAGACCAATCGCCGAAAGACGTGTGCCGGGCTTGAGCTCGGCATAGATGATCTTAGAGCGCAATGCGTTGTATGCCTGATCTTGCAGGCTCTGATAAAGCTGATGTTGTTCCATAAAGCCCTCGGATGAAGCTCACGGTTTGTCGAATTTCACCACGTAATACTATCGCATCCCCCATACCCTCAGTTGCGGTGAAATAAGGGCCGCTGGCACCCATGCACAACTTAGATGGCTTTGACGTGACCAGACGTGACCACCGCTATCTCGGCGCTGATCTTAGGCAACGTCGCCGGCATCGCCAGTAAGTTGTTCACCCGGCACTTTGCGCGCGCCGCGTTTGAAAAGTAGCACTACGCGCGGGGCCAACGGGCAGCCCGTGCCCACTTGTCTCTCGAGCTTGCCCTCCTCGATCAGGACAATCGTGCCGTCCGCACAGCAGGGCGAGTTCACCGTTTACCTTTTAAAAGTGAACGTTCACCTATTTTTCGGAGAATGGGAGGGTTTATTACCCTACTTCACATATACTGAGCTTGTACGAAAAGCAAGACTTATATAGATGAACGTTTCTTTTGGAAGGATTGCTATGTCTGATCTTATGGACAGCTTCCGCCTGGACGGCAAGGTCGCGCTCGTGACCGGCGCCACCTATGGCATCGGCATGGCCATGGCCGAGGCACTCGGCGAAGCCGGCGCCAGGATCGCCTTTAACGCCCGTCACGCCGACAAGGTCGCCGAGGCCGAGAAGCACTACCGCGAGCTGGGCTTTGATGCTCACGGCTATGTTGCCGACGTCACCGACGAGGCCGTCGTCGCCGAGCTCATCGCCAAGATCGAGGCCGATTTTGGCACCACGCCCGACATTCTGGTCAACAACGCCGGCGTCATCCAGCGCACCCCGATGCTCGACATGAGCGCCGAGGACTTCCGTCGCGTCGTCGACATCGACCTCAATGCCCCGTTCATCGTGTCCAAGGCCTGCCTGCCGGGCATGATCGCCAAGGGTCACGGCAAGATCATCAATATCTGCTCCATGATGAGCGAGCTGGGCCGCGAGACCATCGCCGGCTATGCCGCCGCCAAGGGCGGACTCAAGATGCTCACCAAGAACATCTGCTCCGAGTTTGGCGAGGCCAATATCCAGTGCAACGGCATTGGGCCCGGCTACATCGCCACGCCGCAGACCGCACCGCTGCGCGAGACGCAGCCCGACGGCAGCCGCCACCCGTTTGACCAGTTCATCATTGCCAAGACGCCGGCCGCCCGTTGGGGCACGCCCGAGGACCTGAAGGGCCCCGCCGTGTTCCTGGCTTCCGACGCATCGAACTTCGTCAACGGGCACATTCTGTACGTGGACGGCGGCATTCTGGCGTACATCGGCAAACAGCCGCAGTAGGGCATTCGGGCGAGGCGGTGGACGATAAAGTCTGCTGCTCAGACAGTCCTGCTCGCACGGAAAGCACATTTAGTGCTTTCCGGCTCGTGCGGAACTCGCGACAGACCTTATCGTCCACCGCCCGCAAAACCAACCTCGGGTTGGAATAGACGCCGCCCGCATGCAGAAACAAAAAAAGAAACATTTGGTTGAAAGGTTAACTCAAATGAAGATCGCTCTAATCAACGAGAATTCTCAGAACTCCAAGAACCCTATGATCGAGGCTGCCCTTAAGAAGGTTGTCGAGCCCATGGGGCACACCGTCTTTAACTATGGCATGTATGCCGACGCCGACTCCAAGCCCCTCACCTACGTGCAGAACGGCATTCTTGCCGCCGTGCTGCTCAACTCCGGCGCTGCCGACTACGTCGTGACCGGTTGCGGCACCGGCGAGGGCGCCATGCTCGCCTGCAACTCCTTCCCCGGCGTGCTGTGCGGCCATGTTGCCGACCCGCTGGATGCCTACACCTTTGCCCAGGTCAACGATGGCAATGCCGTCGCCATGCCCTTCGCCCTCAAGAACGGCTGGGGCCAGGAGCTCAACCTCGAGTACACCTTCGAGAAGCTCTTTGGCTTTGGCTCGGGCAACGGCTACCCCGCCGAGCGCGTTGAGCCCGAGCAGCGCAACAAGAAGATCCTCGACGGCGTGCGCGCTGTGACCATGCGTCCGCTCGTCGACGTCCTGGGCGAGATCGATCAGGATCTGGTGAAGGGCGCCCTCGCTGGTGAGCACTTCCAGGAGTACTTCTTTGCCAACGCCACCGACGAGGCCATCATCGCCAAGGTCAAGGAGATCTTGGGCCTGTAATAAAGCCCACGGGGCGCACCGACCCCCAACAAACCGCCAGACAAAAGGCGCCGCGACGATCCATGTGTCGCGGCGCCTTTTTAGATTGGCTATCGCTTGAGTCACCGCAAGGCGGCCGCTCCCCTATTTGCCAAGAGCCTACAGCTCGCAGGCGACCTTGTAGCCGTCGCCGATGGCGTCGCGGATGTTGCCGCACTTCTGGGCATCGCCCAGCACGTGGGTGGCAACGCCGGCAACGGCAAGGTCATCGGCCAGCTTGGTGTTGGGGCGGTAACCCATGGCAAGCACCAGCGTGTCGGCGTCGGCGATGGTGTGGACCTCGCCGTCCTTTTCGTAACTGATGGTGTCCTCGGTAATCTCGGTCACCTTGGCCTCGGTCAGCACGTGAACGCCCTTGGAAAGCATACGCGTGATGAGGACCGCGCGACCGGCGCCGCCCTCGTTGGCGGCGAGCGTCTTGGTCATCTCGATAACGGTGACGTCGCGGTTTGCCGGCGACAGATCGTTGACCAACGGGGCCAGGTAATCGGCCGTCTCGCAGCCAACGGTGCCGCCGCCCACAATGACAATCTTCTTGCCCGGGAAAGCCTTGCCGCCCAGCAGGTCATCAGCCGTCATGACCTGCTTAAAGCCCTGCATAAAGGCCGGGGCGATGGGTTCGGCGCCATAGGCCAGGACAACCTCGTAACCCGCGTAGTCGCGCTGGATGTCCTCGGCGGTCAGCTCGGTACCAAAGACGCATGTGACGCCGGCCTCGGCCAGGCGACGGTACTGATACTTGATCACGCGCGTGAGCTCCTGCTTTGCCGGCGGAACGGCCGCGATGCGCATCTCGCCGCCCGGCTCGTCCTGCTTATCCACGAGCACCACGTTGTGGCCGCGCTTGGCGGCAATGTAGGCTGCCTCCATGCCCGCAGGACCGGCGCCCACAACGAGCACGTTCTTGGCCTCGGCGGCAGGCTCATAGCCGGCCTCGTCGCGCTCCACGTCCGGGTTGACGGTGCAGGAGATGCGCTTGCCAAACATGATGCCGTTCAGGCAGCGCAGGCAGCCGATGCAGGGACGGATCTCGTCGGCGTTGCCGGCAGCCGCCTTGTTGCAGAACTCGGCATCGCACAGATTGGCACGGCCCATCATGCAGATGTCGGCGGCGCCGTCCTCGATCAGTTCCTCGGCAATCCATGCCTCGTTAATGCGGCCGACCGTGGCAACGGGAATGTTGACGTGCTTTTTGATCTCGCGCGAGCAGGCGGCGTGCGAGGCCTGCTGCGTGCCGGCGGCGGGAATGGCGGAGCCGCGCTTGATGGTAGTGCCGCCCGACACGTGGATCATGTCGACGCCGGCCTTCTCCAAGCGACGCGAGACATAGATCATGTCGTTGAGGGTCAGGCCGCCATCGGTGTACTCGTCGCCCGAGATACGGACGTCGATGATAAAGTCCTTGCCGCAGCGCTCGCGAATCTCGGCGATGACCTCGAGCAGGAAGCGCATGCGGGCGTCGAGCGAGCCACCGTACTCGTCGGTGCGCTTGTTATAGAGCGGGGTCAAAAAGCCGCCGAGCATGCCGTGGGCGTGTGCCGCATGGACCTCGACGCCGTCGACACCGGCCTTCTGCATGCGAACAGCAGCGTCACCAAACTGATGCGTGAGCTCGTGGATCTCATCGACCGTGATGGGGCGCGGCGCCTCGCGGGCATAGGACGGGCCCACAAAGGACGGAGCGATCAGGCGCGGCGTGCCCGGAATGTTAAAGGCCATGTAGGCGGGGTGGAAGAGCTGCGGCATGATCTTGCAGCCATACTCGTGGACGGCCGCGGCGAGCTTTTCCCAGCCAGGGATAAACGTGTCGTCGTAGCAGCACATGTCACCCGGTAGATAGGTATAGGTGGGCTCGACCGTCACGACCTCGGTGATGATGAGGCCCACGCCGCCCTTGGCACGGGCACGGTAATGATCGACCAAGTCGTCGGTCACATAGCCATGATCGGCCAGGTTCGTGGACACCGGCGGCATAAAGACGCGGTTCTTGACCTCGGTCGTACCGACCTTGATCGGGCTAAAGAGCATCGGGTAGGCGGAAGACTCCATACAGGGTTCCTTTCGTTTGAGCCGCTCGGCGGCAGTTGCTAACGTACTTATCGTATCAGCAACTGCGCTGTACCCGACCGTACACGCTCCCCCGGCTTTTACTCAGCCCACAAAAAGTTGCGGTGGAATACGGAGTAGATAAGGCCTTTGACAGCCAAAACAGTCCGTATTCCACCGCAACTGATGGGCGGGGTGGGTTAGAGGCCCAGATAGCTGGTCATGCCTTCGACGGCGAGCTTGGCGCCGGCTACGGCATGGACCACGGTGAGCGGGCCGTTGACCACGTCGCCGGCGGCAAAGACGCCAGGCACGGTGGTCATGCCGCACTCATCGACCGAAAGAAGACCGCGATGGTCGGTCTCCAGACCGCCCGTCGTAAGCACCAGTTTGTCCTTGGGCACCTGCGAGGCCGCAATCACAACCGTGTCGGCGGGCACATGGTCAAGTTCTTCCTCGTAGCCCACCACGTTGTCGTCCTCGTCAAAGATAGCCGTCTCGAACACCGGACCGTTATCGTCGATGGCGCAGATCGCCTTGCCGCGCACGATCTCGGCACCGTCAAGCTCGGTCAGCTCCACCTCGTCATCGATGGCCGAGATATGGCGCGATCGGGCATACACGGTAACCTTGCGAGCGCCCGAGCGCAGAGCCGTGCGGGCAACATCCATGGCCACGTTGCCGGCGCCGATAACCGCCACGTTCTGACCGATCGCCACGCTCGTGGGATCGACCAGGTAATCGATACCAAACAGTACGTTGCCACGCGACTCGCCGGGAATACCCAGCTTGCGGGCGCGCCAGGTACCGGTACCGACAAAGACCGCATCGTAGCCGTCGCGCAGCAGGTCGTCGATATGCAGCGCACCACCGATGGTGGTCGAGGGACGGACGCGCACGCCAAGCGAGCACATCACGTGACGGTACTTTTGCACGAGAGCACGGGGCAGGCGAAACTCGGGGATGCCGTACTCCAGCACGCCGCCGATCTCGGGGCGCTGTTCAAACACCGTGACGGCACAGCCCAGCTGGGCCATCTTAATGGCCACGGTAATGCCGGCAGGACCGGAACCGACCACGGCAACCTGCTTGCCGCACGACGGCGCGGGCTTCCACTCCTTACGGTCCAAATATGCCGTCGAGATATAGTTCTCGATACTCGAAAAATGCACCGGTGCGCCCTTGCGGCCCTGAATGCACGCGCCCTCGCACTGGCCCGAATGGTTGCAGATCATGGAGCAGACCGCGCTCATGGGGTTGTTCTGGAACAGCAGCTCACCTGCCTCTTCCAGACGGCGCTGCTTAAACAGGTCGATGACCTGCGGAATAGGCGTCTGCACCGGGCAGCCCTTAAGCTGGCAGAACGCCTTCTTGCACCCAAGGCAACGGTTCGCTTCCTCAACAATATGAATAGCCATCGGTTCCTCTCCTGGACCTCTGCGACAATCTCTTTCGCCAACCTGCTTCGTTACAGAATCACGTGCTCGCACATCACGCTGTGCCCCATGCGCAGCAGCTCGTCGCGCGAACGCTCGACCGTGGACGGCGTGCTGTTCTCGATAACGGTCATAATGCCCGGTCGCACGGCCGCGGCCCAAGCGGCAATAGCCTCAAAATCAAAGTTTCCGCACGTACAAGCGCCGTGGCATACCAAACGAGAGCCCGAGCCATCGCACCAACCATCCTGGTCCTCGTTGTCTACAATCTCGTAGTCCTTGGCATGCAGCACGCGAATCTTGCTGCCGCACAAATGCAGCATGCGCGACACCTGCTCGGAAGCCTCGCCGACGATCGTGGGGTGCAGCAGCGACACCGGATCATAGATCACGCCGAGTGCGGCGCTCGAAACGCGCTCCAGAACCTCGCGGCAACGCTCGGGCGTATTGACGATCTCGTTCCAGCCGGGCTCGATCAGAAGCTCGCCGCCCTCCTTTTCGGCCATCGAGCACACGCGTGCGAGTCCTTTGCAAAACGTATCGAGCGCAGCGGCCGAAAAACGGTCATCGGCCATCTTGTTCTGCGCGTTAGGGCGCCCCGTCTCGGTCCCCACCGGACAGCCCCCAAGCCAGCGCGCGAACCTCAGGCACGCCTCGTACTCGGCATAGGTATCCACCAGTTGATTCTGATCGGGCGTTGCCAGGTTTTTATAGCAGCCGAGCACCGCCACCTGCACGCCGTTGGTGTCGAGCACCTCGCGCAGATGGTCGGCGAGTTCGTGCGTAAGGCCGGAACGGTTAATGCCAAAGGACTTGTAGAGTACTTTGCTCGGCAGCTGAACGCACGAGAAACCCAGTTTGCCTGCCATGCGAATGCGCTCCTCGACCGTACCCTCGGGCAGGTCGTGCAGGCGCACACCGACGCTCAGCGCGCCTTTCGACTGCGCCATGCCTAGACCTCCTTGCACGCATTGATGCCCGGCGTGTAGCCGCCAAACGGGTCGTCGATAGAGCAGACGCCCGAGGGGGCGAGCGGATCGCGCTTACCGGCCAACTTGTCATGATGCATGGTCTCGATATAGGCGAGCACCAGCGGCGCCACGCCCTTCGCGTCGTTTTTGACGACGGGCTCGCTCATGTAGTAGCCAAACGTGCCCTCGCGGTGCGCGGTGTTGCCAAGACCCGCCACCAGGCAGATGTTGTCGAGCGCCAGCTGTCCGTCGCGCTCGGACAGGCACGTGTCGCAGATGCCGTCAAACGCACGGCGGCCGTACTGGTAGTAGCGCTCGCCCAGCACGCCCAGGCGCACGCCCTTCATGATGGCGTTGGCAAAGATGGCGCTGCCCGACTCCTCCAGATAGTTGGGGGCGATATTGGGCAGGTTGATGACCTGGTGCCACATACCGGTCTTCTCGTCCTGATACGGCAGCATGGCGTCGATCAGGTCGTGGAACATCTTGCGGATCTCGTCCTTCTCGGCCGACATCGAGGGCGGCATGAGCTCCCAGGTATCGATGAGCGCCATGGCGAACCAGCCCTCGGCGCGCAGCCAGAAGTTGGCCGAAAGGCCGGTGACGGGATCGCACCAGAACTGCTTGCAGCTCGCGTCGTAGGCGTGATAGTACAGGCCGTTGAGGGGGTTGCGCATCAGGTCGTGCACCACCTGGAACATATGGAAGCTATCCGAGCAGGCACGGCGGTTGTGGAAGCTCAGCTCGTACTGCATGTAGAACGGCTGCGCCATGTACATGCCGTCGAGCCAGATCTGGTTGGGGTAGACGGCTTTGTGCCAAAACACACCCTCTTTGGTACGCGGCTGGGTCTCGAGCTGACGGTAGATGGTATCCATGGCGGCACGGTACTTGGGCTTGCCCACCAGGTCATAGAGTTTGTAGAGGGTTTTGCCCGCGTTGACGTTGTCGAGGTTGTACTCCTGGGGATCGTAATGCTTGATGGTGCCGTCATCCTGGACAAAGAAGTCGATATAGTCGTCGGCGAAGGTCAGGTAACGCTGCTCGCCGGTGATCTCGTACAGCTCGATGAGCGCCTTGATCATGCAGCCGTCAATGTAATTCCAGGTGTTCTCCTTGCCGGCGCGAAGCTTTTCGATATTCCAGGCCGGCGCCTGAGGCGTAGAGGTCTCGATCAACTGCTCGATATAACGGTCCAGAATCTGATTGCAACCCATTGCTGTCCCCTCTGACGTTATTGATGGGTGAACGTTTCCCCTAGTGTAACGCGAACGGGGATTATAGGGTGAACGTTAACCCTATAATCCCCGTGAACGGCAAACTTTTAACGGCAAACGGCGGTGAGGCCCGCAGCGATGCGATGCGCCAGGCGCTCATAGCCGGCAGGGCTGTAATGCAGACCGTCCGGCATGTAGAGCTCGCGGTGCTCCGGCAAAAACGGGCTGATGCCGCTTTGCGCATACAGGTCGATCACCGGCACCGAGTAGCGATCGCAGACCTCCAGCATCGCGCGCACATAGGCGTCTTGCGTCAGGCCCAGATGGTTGGCCTCGTTGCTTGCCGGAATATCCTTCTCGTGTTTGCCGCTCGTCTTGCACGGCGTCATAAACATCAGCTTTGCCTGAGGCGAGCGCGCCGTGATGGTGCGGATCAGGTAGTCGAGCGCACCGTAGAACTCGTGCACGTCCGTGCTGCCCAGCTCTCCCAGCGGCACGTTACGGCTAAAGTCGTTAACGCCGCCAAAGACGATGCAGATATCTGCCGTGTGATCGATGCCGTCCAAGCGCTCAACAAACGAATCGCTACGGTCGGCCTTGACGGCAATACGCGAACCCTTAATACCAAAGTTCTCGATCGTAGCGCCGCCCAGCAGCGCACCCAGGTGCGAGGTCCAAGAGATGTCGTTGCCTCCCCCGCCGCATCCGTTATCGCCCCAGGTGGTCGAATCGCCAAAGCAGCAGACGGTCGATTCGCTCAAGTTTTTCGTTTCCATATTCTTCTCCTCACCCGCACACCGGCGGTCATACAGGTACATACCGTTCATTCACAACATACCGAGGGACTATGCGTGGGCGTATTCCGCAACTTGCGAATCGAGCCATTCGATATCCTCGGCAAGATGCGCCACGCCCAGGTGGTGTCCACCCGGGCAGACCTCGTGCAGAAGGTTTTCGTCCTTGCCCAGCAGCGCGTAGGCGTCGCGAACGATATCGAGCTGCTCGTCTACGCTCGCAAGCCCGCGGGCGCCGTTGAGATGGTCTTTCTCGCAGCTCTGAACCAAGAGCGGCCGTGGCGCGACAAGCGATGCAATGTCGCCCATGTCGAGCAGACGCCAGAGTCCAGGCGTGTAATTGCAGCTGCAATTGCCGTTGAGGTGCAGTAGCGAATCATCAACGCCGTACAGATAGCCCGAGACAAACGCCTTGCGCACGCGCGGGTCGAGCGCGGACAGGTACAACGTCATGTAACCGCCGCCCGAAAAACCAAAGCAGCCCAGGTCGTCCATGGCAATGTCACCGCGTGTCTCCAAGTAATCAATCAAGCGCATGTTGTCCCAGGCGTTGAGGCCCGCGACCGTAAGACCCAGCGGCTCGGCCATACGTGCTTGATTCAGACACGTACCGCGCAGGTAGCTGTTCTCGTCGTCGCCCTGACCCTTCCAGTCACGACGGTATCCCCAACCACGCGCATCGGGGCAGACGGTCACATAACCCATGCGCGCCAAACGCAGACCGTAGTCGTAATTGAACTTACGCACGGCATCGTCGACCGCCGGCACGCCCGCAACGCCGGCTATGCTTGCAGCACCCGCCCCCTGGTGACCATGCGGGCAGATATAGCAGCGCTTGAGTCCCCGCTCGTCAAGCTTGGGGCGGGACGGCTCCAACAGGTAAAACGGCATCCACACATCGTGCTCAACCTGCAACACCGCATGAGTACGCACGATGCTGCCGGCAACCCGCACGCGATTGAGCTCACGAATCTCAATCGGGGCGCGGTCCATAAGCGAAAGACCCAAAATATCGTACAGACGAGTCCTGGTCGCAGCCTTCCATGCCTCAAAGTCTATGGGAGTCTTGCCCGTAAATGCGGCCGAGCGCCCCTCGCGCTTCAGTCGGGCGCGCAGCGCAGGTTCGTCCTCGTAGTACGTCTCGATGTGCACGGTGCGGCCATTGGCAGATAGCCCGGCCGTCTCTACCGCATCACCGTCGCCGCCCTCGGGATCCCAACCATCCGTGCCGGCAAGCACTCGGTCACGCGCATAGCGTTCGGAATCCTGACCGGTCAGGCAATGCGCCCACGGCACCCAAGCGGCAGTATCACCCGCCGGGCCAAACAGGGCACCGCCGGCATACAGGGTGCCGTCATGTGCCGCTGGCTTATTCCAATCCCACCAACCCTCGAGTGAAATATGGGGGGCCAGCCAGCATTCGAGCAAAACGGTCTGGGCCCACTCGCGCCATGGACGACCCAGATAGACCGATCCGGGGGCAATGCCCTCATCGGCTGTAAACGAACAGCCATGAAACACAAATCCGTACGGCTCGCCCTGAGGCGTGGAGGCTGCCGTTACATACCCGTTGACATCCATATCGCGGTTGAGCGAGCGAATCTCACACCCCTCAAAGTAGGCACGCGCGCCGCCAAAGATAAAGTCGACATCGCCCTCGATCCGGCAACGTCGAAAATACTGCCGCCCCACGCGGCGCGGGGCGAACTGCTTGGGGCCTATAAAGCCGCCCGGCTTGGCCTCGCGCGGCGGCAGCGGCCCCAAAAAGAGCGTGTCCTGGTGTCCCTTAATGCAGCAGGCATCGACAACCAGGCGGTCACCATCGGCATACAGGGCAATCGCCTGGCCGACCTCGCGCCCATCACCGGCGTTGTTTTCGATTGTTAGACCCGCAAGCGTCACGTCGTCGGCATCGACCAGCACCGTGTACGTACGGAAGGTGCCGAGTCTTCCATCCTGGCCGCTACCATCTTCCGAAGGCATCTTGGCACCCAGGCCTCCCACGATACGCACGCTGTCGGCCGTCTCGCCCTCGAGCGTCACATGCGGACGACGAATATCGACCTGCTCGCGATACTCGCCCGGCGCCACCAGCACACGCACCGGCACGGTCGTATCGGACACGCACCGCTCCGCCGCCTCGAGCGCCGCCGAAATGCTGCGATACGCGCCTTCGCGTTCGAGCGATACCTCAAAGAGCTGCTCTTTACCACTCATCTGTCATTACGCTTTCTGTCACAGAACACCCACCATGCAATGCCGGCACCTATAGATTGCGTGCGACAGCCGGGCAGACCCGACCGTCGCACGCCTCAACATGCCGTATTCACTTGTGCAGGAGCACTACCCTACGCGCGGATAACCTTGTCGACGTTTTGCAGCTGCAACTCGTCGCCATCCTGACCCTCGATGCGCACGTTCTGCAGGTCGAGGACTTTCACGTTCTGCGCGATGATGCCCTGGCGCACCATGGGCTCCACGCCGCAGGCCATGGCCGGCACAAAGGGCTCGGCATCGGCGGCAAAGGTCACATGGACATCCTGGAACGTCAGGCGCGTCACCTTGCTCTCGGGAAGGCCCGTGATATAGGCCGCGGCCGCATGGCAGTTGGTGGCCTCGATATCGCAAAACGTCGTGGCGCCAAAGCCGGGCGTACGGTCGTCGACGGGCAGCGCCTCGCGAGACTGCACGTAGTCGGTCTTGCCGTCCTTGTCGCAGAAGTAGAACGAGTTGACCACGAAGGGCGTGAGCACCTTATCCATGCGAATGTGCTCGAAGGTGATGCCCTCGTTGACGGCGTCCTTGCCGCGACCACGACGGGTCTTGACGCGCAGGCCGCGGTCGGTGCGCTCAAAGAGGCACTTGCTCACGGTGAGGTCTTTGATGCCGCCGGCGGCCTCGGATCCCAGCACCACGGCGCCGTGGCCGTCGTGCATGTAGCAGTGCGAGATCAGCACGTCGTGCGTGGCGGGACGAAGCTCGGGCTCAATGCCCAATTTGCCGCTCTTGATGGCGATGCAGTCGTCGCCCACCGAGAACTGGCAGCCAAGGATGCGGACAAAACCGCAGCTCTCGGGATCGAAGCCGTCGGTGTTGTGGGAGTTCTTGGGACCCTCGATGGACAGGCACAGGGCATCGACGTGCTCGCACAGAATGGGATGGATATTCCACGCCGGGCTGTTGCGCACGGTAAAGCCGGCAAGGCTCACGTTTTCGCACTCGGACAGGAAGATCATGCGCGGGCGGGCGATCTCGCGGCCCTCCTCGGGACGGAAGATGTTCTTGAAGTCCTTATTCCACCAGTTGTCCTCGGCAAAATCGGTCTGGCCGTCGATGGCGCCGCGGCCATAGATGCACACGTCGTGCACGCTCAGGCCCGTAAAGGTCGAACAGTAGGTCGAGAAGCTCTCGCCCTCCCAACGGCCCAGGGGCAGCATATCGGTGCCGGCGTACCCAGCCCCCTCGTCACCCGTGACCGCGCCCGGAATGTAGGCAAGCGCCGCGCGGTCGTGACGGGCCAGCAGCACCGCGCCCTCGGCAAGCTCGATGTTGATATTGCTCTTAAGGAAGAGGGACTTGATGCGGTAGTTGCCGGCGGGGATCAGCACGCGCCCGCCCTTGGGGCAGGCCATGATGGCAGCCTGAATGTTGGTGGTGTCATCGTGCTCGGCATCGCCCTTGGCTCCGCAGTCGCGAACGTTGATGGTAAAGGGCTCCGCCGGCGTGGTGACGCCTACGCTCAACTCGCGCTCGCCGCAGACAAAGCGGATCAGGTTGCGCTTGCCGGGGGTCAGGCCATCGACATAGGTCTCGACCGTATTCGTGGTACCGGCGGGCTCATCGTTGACAAAGATCTCCCACGTATCGGCACAGGTAAAGTAGCCGCCATCGTCGAGCTCGATAACGGCCGCGCGGGCATTGCGCCAGATAACGTTCGTCTCCATGGGTCTCTCCCTCAAATGTAATCAGAAGTTCATACTACTCGTTTTTAAAAAAGGGCCGTACCCGCCGGTGGATCTCCGGTGGCACGGCCCTGTGGTTTGGACGATGCGCCTGCCCTACTCGGCGGGAATTACGCTGCCGTCCTGGAAGCCAACATTGTTGTGGGCAAAGCAGTCCTCGTACTTAAAGCCGGAGAGCTCCTCGCAAAGCGCCTTGACCTCGGGCTTGACGTCGGCCATCTTGCCACCCTCCTTGACACGGTGGATCTCGTCGCAAAGGATGTCGCACTGCTCCTTGTCAATCTTGATGCCGCGGGCAAGGACGGCCGCGAGCAGGAAGAAGCCGGCGCAGCCGATGAGCATGTAGCCGCAGATGTACAGAGGCACGGTGGCGGGCTGGGTCACGGCGTCGCTGTTGCCGGCGGTCTGAATGAAGCCGGAGGCAGCAAGGACGATAGCCCATACGTTGACGGCAACAGCCTGGGCAATCTGCTGGCAGAGCTGCTGTGCGGAGCTGTAGATGCCCTCGCGACGACGCAGGGTGATGAGCTCATCGACATCGGGGATGTAGTTGAGCAGAACATCGGGCAGATACTGGAAGCCAACGTAGAAGAACTTCCAGATGGCGAAGATGATGGGGTAGGCGATCATGGCGATGGCGACCGTGGAGGTGCCGTTGATCTGACCAAAGGCGAAGTAGTTGTAGGCGATGATGCACGCGGCGCAACCGACGTTTGCCAGGTACCAAGACTTGTGGAAGCCCTTCTTGGCCATGAGGGCGACCCAGATGGCGGTGCAGACGATAGCGACGACCTTGCCGGGCATCTCCATCACGGACTCGTAGGACTTAGGAATCTGCAGACAGTAGACGATGAAGAAGGACAGGCACGCAGACCAGCAGGCAGCGGCGAGCTTCGTGGAGACCTGCGCATACAGGACCTTGCGGAAGGACTTGTTGCGGAAGGTAGAGATAACGTCGATGAAAAACTTCTTGATACCCTCACCGACGCTCTCGATCTTCTCCTGAGCGACCTCCTCGGGGGTGTGCTCCCACGTAGACAGGTACACGCAGAGCAGCGAGATTGCCATGACCGAAGCGTTAATCGTAGCAATAATGAAGTAGCTGAACGGGTTGGTCTCGCCGAAGGTGCCAAAGCCAAAGCCGACGAGTGCTGCCATCAGGAAGCCGGCGGCGTTACCAAAGAGGTGCTTGTAGCCGGTGAGGTACGTACGCTCCTTGAAGTCATCGGTCATCTCGATGGTAAGCGGCGACAGGTTGGCGGTGCAGAACGTGTACGCGACGTTGTAGATCAGGTACAACACAAAGTAGTACGGGAAACCAAACGGCGTAGCCACAAAGATGAGCGGCTCGGCGACCATCATCGGGATAGCCAGCAAGATCCAGAAACGGCGGCGGCCAAAGATGCGGCCGATCTTGGTAGCGTAGAAGTTATCGGCCACAAAGCCCATGAGTGGGCACAGAATGGCGTTGAGATAGATGGCGAACGAGCTGATCAGCGCAGCCTCGCCTGCGGACAGACCACACTCCGTGGACAGGAACAGCACCATGTAGCTGTGCGTAAAGCTCAGGGCACCGGAGTTGAGCATGCCGCCCATACCAAAGCCCAAGCGCGTCCAGAATGTGATCTTGCGCTTTTTACCGATCTTGTTAGTCATCGAGCTCCCTCTCTTTTCTCGATTGTCTTGTAACAAGACATTGGAGTCCATACCGATGTCTGTCTGCATATCGCCCACTCGTAGGGTGAACGTTTAGCTAGATTATGCTCGATTGCATATGATAGGTGAACGTTCACTTGTATATTATCCTTGAACGGTCGTTTTTTGCCGTTAAACGGACATCTGACTTGAAAAAAATCACGATTACATGGGTATTGAGTGGGTTTAAATTTGAGGTCGATTAGGTGAACGTTTATTGTTTTCGCCGCTCCCGTACCCTCAGGAAGACACGCCCGAACAGACAGAACAAACATGGCCCCGCCGGGAACACTCCCGACGGGGCCATGGTCAATAGCGCCCTATGCGAACCCATTTACCGCTACAGGCAGACGCCATCCTTCCAAATGCTGATCTCGTGGCAGCCGCGACGCTCGGCACTCGTAAGCTTGCCGCTCGCCGTTTCTAGCACCAGCTGGTACAGGTCGTGGGCAGCCTCGTCGAGCGTACGCTCGCCCGTGGCGACCACGCCGGCGTTAAAGTCCATCCAGTTGGCCTTGTGGTCGCACAGACGCTGGTTGGTGAACACCTTGAGTGTAGGCGCCGGTGCGCCAAACGGCGTGCCGCGGCCGGTCGAGAACAGGATTACGTGGCAGCCGGCAGCCGTCAGGGCCGTGGTGGATACCATGTCGTTGCCCGGACCGCACAGCATGTTCAGGCCATGCTTGGTAGCCTGACCGGCATACGGCAGCACGTCGACGATGGGGGCAGATCCGCCCTTTTGCACGCAGCCGCAGCTCTTGTCCTCGAGCGTGGTAATGCCGCCGTCCTTGTTGCCGGGGCTCGGGTTCTCATAGACGACCTCGCCGTGGCTGATAAAGTAGTCCTTAAAGCCGTTGAGCATGTCGGAGGCGGCATTGAAGACGTCCTGGCTCTCACAGCGATCGAGCAGAATGCTCTCCGCGCCAAACATCTCGGGAACCTCGGTGAGCACCGACGTGCCGCCGCGGGCGACAACCATATCGCTCACGCGACCGATCGTGGGGTTGGCGGTAATGCCCGAAAGACCGTCAGAGCCGCCGCACTTAAGGCCAATGACCAGCTCGGAGGCAGGAATGGGCTCACGCTTGGCCTGCTTGGCCAGGTCGGCAAGCTCGGACAGGATCCTGTGACCCTCGACCTGCTCGTCGGCTACATCCTGGCAGGCGAGGAATCGAACGCGCTCGCGATCAAAGTCACCGAGCTCGTCGAGTACCTGCTGGTGCGTGCAGTTTTCGCAACCGAGGGACAGGAACAGCACACCCGCAGCGTTTGCGTGACGCGAGAGCGCCACCAGCAGACGGCGCGTCTGGGCATGGTCGGCACCGGTCTGCGAGCAGCCAAAGGGATGCGGGAAGTAGTAAACGCCCTCCAGCGAGCCCTCGACCAGATCCTGAGCCTGCTCGCACATGGCACGTGCGACCTCGTTGACGCAGCCGACCGTGGGGATGATCCACAGCTCGTTGCGCGTGGCGGCGCGGCCATCGGCGCGACGGAAGCCCATAAAGGTCTCGGGCTCAACCGGCTCAACGACCGGATGCGTCGGGTTGTAAGCGTACTCGACCTCGCCCGAAAGGTTGGTCTTGACGTTATGCGTATGAAGCCACTGACCGGGCTGGATGTCGCCCGTCACGTGACCGATAGGAAGACCGTACTTGACGACGTCCTCCCCCGCCGCAATGGCACGCACGGCCATCTTGTGGCCCTGCGGAATATCCTCCGCGGCAACGACCTCGCCCACCCCGGGAACCGCGACTGCGGTGCCCTTGGCAAGCGGCGACAGCGCGACGATCACGTTGTCGGCCGGATTGATCTGGATAGTATTCATTACAAAGAGTCCTAACCCTACAGGTTGAGCAGAAGTCAGCGGGCGCCCGCCAGTTGCCCGGCGGGCGCACAGAAGGATTTAGGCCTGGGCGTTGGCAAATGCCTGCTTGGCGCCCTCGGCGCGCACAACGGCAAGCGCGTTGACGACAAACTCCTCAAGGCCGGCGATCTGCGTAAGGTCCTCGCCCCACATCTGCTCGTTGCTGAGCACGTCGTGCACCAGCTCGGCATCGTCTGCACCGGCGTGGGCGGCGTAGAAATCGAGCACGAAGGCATCGTCCTGAGCGGTGTACTCGGTGCCGTCGGCGCGGCGCAGGTGCAGGCCATCGCCCTCGCGAGCAACGAGCTCCTGCGTATAGAAGGCAATGAGCGTAGCGAGGCTCGTCGCCAGGCACTTGGGCAGGTTGCCGATCTCGGCAACATAGTCCTTGAGCGTGGGCAGGTCGCGAGCACGCCATTTGGCGGTTGAGTTGAGGCAAATGGAGAGCAGCGCGTGGTCGATAAACGGGTTGTCGAAGCGGTTCTCGACGGCGGCAGCAAAGGCCTTGCAGTCCTCGACGTCCAGGTCGGCGGCAAGCGTCGGGATGACCTCGTCGTAGAGCATGGTGTTCATGAAGCCACGGACGGTCTCGTCGTGCATGCAATCGCGCACGATGTCAAAGCCGGCAACCCAGGAGCCCGGAACAAAGGCGGTGTGGGCGCCGTTGAGGATGCGGACCTTGCGCTTCTTGTACGGGGTGACATCGGGGGTCACAAAGACACCCGGCAGGCCGGCCTTCACGAAGGGCAGACGCTCCTTGAGCGACTCATCGCCCTGGATACCCCACATCTGGAAGGGCTCGCGCACGGCCAGGAAGGGATCCTCGTAGCCCAGGCGCTCGGCCACGGCAGCGGCCTCCTTGGGGTCGCGAATACGGCCGGGGACGATAGTGTCGACGAGCGTAGTGCAGACGGTGCAGTCGTTGGCCATCCACTGCGCAAACTCGTCCTCCCAGCCCCAGTCGCTCACGTACTGGTTCATGATGCGCAGCAGCTCCTCGCCGTTGTGATCGATGAGTTCGCAGGCGAGCACGATGACGCCCGGCTTGCCGGCGGCCCAGCGGGTGTGGAGCACCTGGGCAAGCTTAGCGGGGAAGCTCGCGGGCGGCATGTCGTCGGCCTTGCAGAACGGGTCGTAGGCGATACCGGCCTCGGTGGTGTTGGAGACGATAATCTCCAAATCGTCGGAGACGGCGACCTCCATCATGGCGCGGTAGTCGTCCTCGCGATACGGATTGAGGCAGCGGCTGCAGGCGCTGATCACACGGGACTCGTCGACCGTGTTGCCGCTCTCCTTGCCGCGCACCAGCACGGTGTACAGGTCATCCTGAGCGTTAATGCCGTCGGCAAAGCCAAAGGCACCGCTGATGGGCTGGACCATGACAACCTTGCCGTTCCAGCCGGTTGCCTCGTTGCCCATGTCAAAGAAGCGGTCGACGAAGGCGCGCAGGAAATTGCCCTCGCCAAACTGCAGAACCTTCTCGGGCGCGTCCTTGGGCAGCAGGTAGCCCTTGTAGCCGATCTTCTCGAGCGTCTCGTAGCTGATGTTCTCCATCGATGTCTCTCCTTAGATTGCTGTTAGCGTGCAGGCAAAACGGGGGCGCCGCGTGTGGCAACGGCGCTCCCGAGTTCGGTGTGATTCGATGCGGGTTTAGGCCTCGACGGTATCCAGGTCAAAGCCAAAGTAGCGGACCGCGTTGTTGTAGCTAATGTCGCGCACGATGGCTCCCAGCAGCTCCATGTCGGCCGGATACTTGCCCTGCTCGACCCACTCGCCGATCACGCCGCACAGCACGCGACGGAAGTACTCATGACGCGGGTAGGACAGGAAGGAGCGGGAATCGGTAAGCATGCCCACAAAGTTGCCCAGCACGCCCTCGTTGGCCAGAGCCGTGAGCTGCTCGCGCATACCAACCTCGTTGTCGTTGAACCACCAGGCAGAGCCGTTCTGGATCTTGCCGGCGGTCGGAGCCTCCTGGAAGCAGCCCATCACGGTATCGATCATGGTGTTGTCGATGGGGTTCAGGCTGTACAGGATGGTCTTGGGCAGACCCGTGGACTCCTGGATGGAGTTGAGGAAATCGGCCAGCTGGTCGGACGGCGTGTAGTTGGAGATGCAGTCGTAGCCGGTGTCGGGACCGAGCTTGGCGAACATAGCGCGGTTGTTGTCACGCTTGCAGCCAAAGTGCAGCTGCATGGCCCAGCCAAGGCGGACATACTCGCCGGCGACGAACTGCATAAAGGCCGTCTTGTACTTGAGGACCTCGTCCTCGGCAAGCGGCTCGGCGGCAAGGCCCTTGGCAAAGATAGTCTCGATCTCGTCGGCGGTAGCCGGAACGTACATAACGTAGTCGAGCGCGTGGTCGGAAGCGCGGCAGCCCAGCTCGTGGGCAACGTCGTAGCGCTTGGAGATGGCAGCCTTCATGCCCTCGAAGTCGCTGATCTCAACGCCAGCAACCTCGGAGAGATGCTTGCAGTAGTCGGCGAACTCCTGGCCACGCTCGATGCGCAGGGCGGCATCGGGGCGCATGGCGGGAACGACCTGAACGTCAAAACTGTCGTCGGCGGCAATCTTCTTGTGCCACTCAAAGCTGTCGGCGGGGTCGTCGGTAGTGCAGATCATGCGGACGTTGGACTGCTTGATCAGGTTGCGGCAGGTAAAGCTGGCCTCAGCGAGCTTGGCGTTGGCAAGGTCCCAGACCTCCTGAGCGGTTTTGCCGTTCAGGACGCCCTCGTAGCCAAAGTAACGCTTAAGCTCCAGGTGGCTCCACTCAAAGACGGGGTTGCCCACGCAACGGCCCAGGGTCTCGGCCCACTTCTGGAACTTCTCGCGAGCAGGGGCATCGCCGGTAATGAAGCGCTCGTCGACGCCGTTGGCACGCATCAGGCGCCACTTGTAGTGGTCACCGCCCAGCCAAACCTCGGTGATGTTCTCAAAACGCTTGTCGTCCCAGATCTCCTTGGGAGAAATGTGGCAGTGGTAGTCAACGATGGGCATGCCCTCGGCAAAGTTGTGGAACAGCTCCTCACCGGTTTTGGTGCTCAGCAGGAAATCCTGATCGTCCATGAAGTTTTTCATCAAACAACCCCTTTGTTGGCGGAGCGGGCGCACGATGCGCTCGTTATCCTCTAGGTGAACGTTCACTATACTAATTCATTGCGACTTAAAAGGTGAACGTTCACCTAACCACCATGGGGTGAACGGTCGATTTTGCCCGTTCAACGGTTACTGGAGCCGTGACTTGTATGTATTGCGAATTGGCAGGCGTCCCCGAATACCGAACTTGAGCGCTTTGGTCAGGTGGGTCATGTTCCGCCGTGCATTTTTGGGAGTATTCAGCATCGGAGCGCACCGCGCACCGTCTTCGAAGCCCTATCTGATGCTCATATTGCGCCCAATCGGCATAAATAAGTGCCCCCAATGGCGAATTACGCCATCGGGGGCACTTAAAACAGTCGTCCTAACCTCTTTCGGGACACGCCATTGCTGAATACTCCAAAAAAAGCACGTCGCAAGAGGGGGTACCTGACTAAACGGCTAAATTCCCGCAAGCTCGCAGTAGCGGTCGACGTTGCTGGCAAACACCATCTCCACAGCACCCTTCTGCACGGGCTCCGCCGGAGTTTTACCCCACAGCAGATACTCGCCCAAGGTCTTGGCGCCACGGTAGGCCAGGCTCACCGGGTCCTTATAGACAATATTGGTAAAGATGCCACGGCGCAAGGCCAAGGCGCTCTCGGGGAACAGGTCGTTGCCGATTACCATGACCTTGCCGGCCTTGCCGCTTGAAACAAGCGCGTCGGCGACCACCTCGGAACCAACGGCAAAAACGCTACAGATGAGCTCGGGAGCATCCGGCGCACTCAAGCGCTGCTCAAGCTCGCGCTCGAGCTGTTTGACTTGCGCATGGGCGCCGGCAAGGTCCTCAACCCGCCATGGAATATCGTGTTCGCGCAGGTAATTATGAAAGGCGCGGGCGGTCAGGTAGTGTGAGTCGGTATAGGGATCGCCCGCCAACAGGAGCACGCGGGCGTCAGCCCCAGAAGCGTGGACCAGGTTAGCCGCCTGCTCTGCCATAAGGCTGCCCGCCGCGGAATAGTCCGCCAGACTGGCACCCAGGCGATCGAGGTGCGGTCGGTCGCCGTCGACGAGCTCAATCGCCACGCCCGCCTCGGCAATCTGCCTCAAGAGCTCGGTCGCGCGGTCATCACCCGGAACATAGGCAAGCAGACCATCGATCTTCTCGCCTACCTGCAGACGCTCATCAATCTGCTCGAGCGCATCGGCGTAGCCACCCACGCCAAATTCAACGCGCTCAACCGTAATGCCCCGGTCGATGACCTCCTGCTCAAAGCGGTTGCAGCCTTCCCAAAGGTAACGGAAAAAGTACGCCCCCTCGCACGATGCGCGGGGCAGGCAAAACACCAGGTTGATATCCTTGCGGCGCAGGCTCGAGGCACTCGTATTGCGATGGTAACCCATGGCCTCGGCCTTAGCATTCACCTTGGAGCGCACGGATTCGCTCACGCCGGCCTTACCCGTCAGGGCCTTGTGCACGGTATTGATGGAAACGCCAAGCTCGGCGGCTATGTCCTTCATGGTTACGCGAGCGCTCATGGGGTTACTCCGTTATAGATAAGTTGCCAATTAACAGTACAGGTAACGATACCCCAAAATCACTCTTCAACTCGCCGCGCTCTCCCCCAAATGTGCAAAGCGCCCCGCGAACGGATGCTCGCGAGGCGCTTGGATGACGGACCTTACTTGATACCGCGGCCCAAGTCTTCGGCAATTTTGTCCACGCCCTTAAGTGCGGCGCAGGTTTTTTTGTTGGAACAATGTCCCGTGCAAACGCCGCCCTGAGCGCAGTCGGCGCAAGTGCCCTTACGATAAATGCGCACGCACACGGCGACAAACGCAATGCCGATAACAGCCAGTACAACAATATCGATAGGTGCCATAGCAAGCCTCCTCTAGTTAACCACCACTTACTTTACCCCATCTTCCACATGCCAAAAGGGGACAGGTTTATTTTGGTCGGTTTTATCTGCGGAAACGCCACATCTCGACTATTGGTACAAGGGCGACAGGTTACTTTGCACCAACCCTTTCCCCTTGCACCAAAAAGCCCGGGGGTCGCTGGGACACCCGGGCTCGTGAAAAGGGGCTAATCCTTATTCGGACTTAAGCGGAAACTGCGGCGGAAGCAGTGTTGGTCTCGTCCTCGTCGGTCCATGCATGCTTGGGCATGGGACGGAAGATCTGGAAGAGCATCACAGCCAGCAGCACGATGGCCACAACCGTCCAGATACCAAACTGCCCAAGAACAAGCAGGTTATAGAACTGGTTGATGAACAGGCCGATGACCCAAGCAAAGGCACACTCGTAGCCGATGGCAATCGCGGTCCACTTGCCGGAGTCCATCTGGTTGCGGATAGTACCCATAGCGGCAAAGCACGGGGCGCACAGCAGGTTGAAAGCGCCAAAGGCAACGCAGGCGCCCATGGTCGGGAACATACCGGCAAACGCGGTCCACAGACTCGGGTCGGTCTCGGCGGCGTCGGCGACGGACAGCAGCGAGCCAGCGGTGGCGACGACGTTCTCCTTGGCGACAAGGCCTGAGACAGTCAGCGCGGTTGCCTGCCAGGTGCTAAAGCCGAGCGGGGCGAAGATCCAGGCGACCAGGTTGCCCAGCATGGCGAGCACGGAGTAGTCCATAAACTCCTCGGGGATGCCGTCCATCGCAGGCAGGAAGCCAAAGGAACCGTTGTAGCTACCAAAGTTGGAGAGGAACCAAACGACGACAGTGGACGCGAAGATGACCGTGCCGGCCTTCTTGATAAAGGCCCAGCAGCGCTCCCACACGTGCAGCGCCCAAGAGCGGATCGCCGGGAAGTGGTAGGCGGGAAGCTCCATAACAAACGGCGTCGGGCGGCCGGCGAAGAGCTTGGTCTTCTTGAGCATGAGGCCCGAGGCGATGACGGCAAAGACGCCCAGGAAGTAGAAGAGCGGGCTGATCCATGCCGCGGTGGTAGAAGAATCGCCGATGATGGAGCCCATGAGCAGGGCAATAATCGGAAGCTTGGCGCCACAGGGAATGAACGTGGTGGTCATGACCGTCATGCGGCGGTCCTTCTCGTTCTCGATGGTCTTGGTGGCCATGACGCCGGGGACGCCGCAGCCCGAGGACACGAGCATGGGGATGAAGGACTTACCGGACAGGCCAAAGCGGCGGAACACGCGGTCCATGATGAAGGCGACGCGGGCCATGTAGCCGCAGTCCTCCAAGAAGGACAGCATCACGAACAGCAGGAACATCTGCGGCACGAAGCCGAAGATGGCACCCAGGCCGCCGACGATACCGTCGCAGACCAGCGAATCGACCAGGCCACCGTCCTCGGTGCCGCCCGCCACAAGGGCGTCGTGCACCACGGTGGTGATACCCGGGACATAGGGGCCGTACTGCGCCGGGTCGATCGAGTCGGCGGCGTCACCCGCAGCCTCGACAGCTGCGTCGTAGGCGTCACGGCCCTGGCCGAGCACATACCAACCGTCGGTGCCAAAGAGCTGGTCGTTGGTGAAGTCGGTTACCGTGCCGCCCAAGGTGGAAACGGCGATGTAGTACACGCAGAACATGATGACTACGAAGATCGGCAGGCCCAGGATACGGTTGGTAACCACACGGTCGATCTTCTCGGAGGTGCTCATCTTGGCCGGAGCCTTGGTGAGGCACTCGTCAATGATGTGGGCAATGACGCCGTAGCGCTCGCCGGTGATGATGGACTCGGCGTCGTCGTCGCAGTCCTGTTCGCACTGGGCGACCAGCTGCTCCACGCGAGCGGCCTTCTCCTTAGTGAGGTTGATGAGCTTGCAGGCGTCCGCGTCGCGCTCAAACAGCTTAACGGCGTAGTAGCGACGCTTGTTGGCGGGAACGCTCGCAGGCAGGTTATTCTCGATGTGGTCCAGAACGTCCTCGATGGAGGAATCGAACTTGTGCTCCGGCACCTGGCCCTTGGAAGCAGCGGACTTCTTGACCTGCTCGAACAGCTCCTTGATGCCCTTGTTCTTAAGAGCCGAGATCATCATGACCGGACAGCCGAGCTTCTTGGAGAGCTTGTCCGTGTCGATCTTGTCGCCGTTCTTCTCGACCAAGTCGGCCATGTTGAGGGCGACGACCACGGGCAGGCCGGTCTCGATAACCTGAAGCGCCAGGTACAGGTTGCGCTCGAGGTTGGTGGCGTCGACCACCTGGACGACGACATCGGGCTCGCCGCTCATGAGGTAATCGCGCGAGCATTGCTCCTCGGGGCTGTAGGGGGAAAGCGAGTAGATGCCAGGGAGGTCTGTGATGGTAACGTTCTTGTCGCTTAGGAGCTTGGCCTCCTTTTTCTCAACCGTGACGCCGGGCCAGTTGCCAACGTAGCCGTTGGCGCCCGTGATCAGGTTGAAAAGCGTGGTCTTGCCACAGTTGGGGTTACCCGCCAGCGCGACATGGATCTGAGAATCCGCCATTCAATCCTTCTTCCTTGTGTGCCTGCGCTGCTTTCTCCGCGCAGGCTGGATAATGTGCTTTAAAGTTGCTGCATTAAGTTAGGAATACCTAACTTTACCTGCAGAAATATACGCCGCAAGCCCTTACTGGACCTCTACGACGGCAGCCTCTTCCTTGCGGATGGAAAGCTCGTAGCCGCGTACGTTGATCTCGACCGGATCACCGAGCGGCGCAACCTTTACGACCTTGAATGAAGTGCCCTTGATGAGCCCCAGGTCCATAAGGTGGCGGCGCAGCGCGCCCTCACCGTGAAGCTTGACGATGGTAGAGCTCTCGCCTACCTTAACGTCACCCAACGTCTTCATCCTCTTGTCCCCCTTTCGGTTTTAATGAAATGCTGCGGACTAACCGACGGTCATGATGTGCATGGCAACCTTGGAATCGATGCCAAAACGTGCGCCCAGCACGGTGACGATGATATTGGCACCACTCGAGCTCACCACGTGAATCTCGCTGCCCTCGACAAAGCCGAGGTCCTTGAGGTGGTGCTTCATGTCCTGATTGCCCTTTACACGAGACACGTGCACGGTTTCGCCCGCCTTTACCATCGAGAGCGGCAAAGCCGGCATCTGCGGTCCGCAAGACATGAGTGCGCTCCTAACGTCAGTTCGTCCTCAACATCGACGCAGCAAAAGTTAACCACGTCTATGTTCGCTATAGTAAACTAACACGTGGTTAACTTTTTGAAAAGGGTCCCTATTCAGTTTTCGAAAAAGTTTCCCATACGAAACAAAAGAGGCGCCGCAAAGAGCGCCTCCCAGAGATGTGACAAAGGGACTGTCCCTTTGTCACATTGTTGCGTTTAGAGCGAGAGGTTTCTGATCGACGTGACACACGAAGCCTCGTCTACGCCCGAAACGCGAAAGACGATGTCCTCGCCACATTCGCCGTAAAGCGCCATGAGGCCCATCACGTCACGGCCGTCGGTGTGGCGGTCGCCAATGCTGACCGACACGTCGCTACGATGCTTGGCAATGATGTCATAGAGCAGCGCAACCGGGCGGGCGTGTAGTCCCAACGGATCTTTAATCGTCTTTGTAAACTCGACCATGTCCCCTCCCACGACATCACACATTCGGCCGGCAAACCCAGCCACGTGGTAGTTATTGTACCGTTAGATGCTTGTTGAGGGCGGGATGGAAACCGCATCCCACTTCGAGCGTCAACGATGGGACACAGTTTCCGCCACGTCCGGTCAACCTATGCCCTCGCAACGCCCGCGCATAAAAAACGAGGGAAGGCACACGTCCTTCCCTCGTTGCAAGCAATTTGTGGCCGCTTGCCTACATCAAGCGCAGGCTGACGTCCTTGAGCTGGGCGCCGGAAACGGCACTCGGGGCGCCCGACATGAGGTCGGAGCCGCTGGCCGTCTTGGGGAACGCCATGACGTCGCGGATGGAGTCGGAGCCGGTGAGCAGCATGCACACGCGGTCCAGGCCCAGGGCAAAGCCGCCCATCGGGGGTGCACCAAACTTGAGAGCCTCCATGAGGAAGCCGAACTGCGACTCGGCGCGCTCCTCGGTAAAGCCTAGGAGCTTGAGCATGGACATCTGCATTTCGGCGTTGTGGATACGCATACCGCCGCCGCCGGCCTCAAAGCCGTCCATGACAAAGTCGTAGGTGCAGGAACCGGCTGCCAGCGGGTCGGCCTCGATCTTGGCGATGTCGGTCTCGGTCGGCAGGGTGAAGGGCTGGTGCTCGGCAGCATAGGCCTTGCGATCCTCGTCCCAGTGGAACAGCGGGAAGTTGACGACCCACAGGAAGTCGTGGCCCTCGCGCTTGACCTCGAGCGCATTGGCCATGTGGGAACGCATGCCGCCCAGGATCTCGTCGGAGAGCAGGCGCGGGCCGGCGGCGAACATCACAAGGTCGCCGGGCTCGACGTCCATGCGCTCGCGCAGGGCAGCCATCTCCTCGTCCGAGAAGAACTTGACGATGGGGCTGTTGATGGAGCCGTCCTCGCGGAAGGCGATCCAGGCAAGGCCCTTGGCGCCAAACGTGGAAGCCACGCCGGCAAGCTTATCGATCTTGGCGCGAGCCCAGGCACCGGCGCCCTTGGCGTTGATGGCCTTGACGACAGAGCCCTCCTCGTTCGCGGCAGTCGCAAAGACCTTGAACTTGGAGTTGGCGAAGATGTCGGTCAGGTCGACCAAGTGCATGCCATAGCGGGTATCGGGCTTGTCGGAGCCATAGGTGTCCATGGCCTCCCAGTAGTTCATGCGACGCAGCGGCGTGGGCATCTCGACACCCATGCGGCCGAAGGCATCGGCAAGAACCTCTTCGAGCGCGCTCATAACGTCGTTCTGGTCCACGAAGGACATCTCGATATCGACCTGGGTGAACTCGGGCTGACGGTCGGCACGCAAGTCCTCGTCGCGGAAGCACTTGGCAACCTGATAGTAGCGCTCGACGCCACCGACCATAAGCAGCTGCTTCAGGAGCTGCGGGGACTGCGGCAGGGCGTAGAAGTTGCCCGGCTGGATGCGGCTGGGGACGATGAAGTCGCGGGCGCCCTCGGGCGTGGACTTGAACAGGGAGGGCGTCTCGACCTCCATGAACTCACGGTTGTGCAGCGCCTCGCGAATGGCAAAGGTAAAGTCGGAGCGCAGCTTGAGGTTGGCCATCATCTCGGGACGACGAAGGTCCAGATAGCGATAGCGCAGGCGGGTGTCCTCGCTGGTCTCGATGCCGTCCTCGATCTGGAACGGCGGGGTGACGGACGTATTGAGCACCTCGGCGTGGTCGGTCAGGACCTCGATCTCGCCGGTGGCGAGCTTGTTGTTGGTGGTCTCCTCGCCACGGGCGCGCACGACGCCGTGAATCTTGATGGGCCACTCGGGACGCATGGTCTCGGCGATCTTAAAGGCGTCGCCGTCGGAGTGCTCGGGGTCGAAGGTAAGCTGCGTGATGCCCTCACGGTCGCGAAGGTCGCAGAAGATAAGGCCGCCGTGGTCGCGGCGACGGCTCACCCAACCGGTGAGGGTGACCTCTTCGCCCACGTTCTCGAAGCGAAGCTCGCCGCAGGTACGGGTGTGCATGGAATGCTCATCGATGGGACGGGTCTGGCTCATACCAGTGATCCTCCTTTATGGATCTGTGCCGCCCCGTGTCGTTCCGGGCGGCGTCGTACAGATTTGCCCAGCCTGCGTAAACCGCGCAGCCAGACATGGCGTTCTATCTTATCGCACTCGCGTCGATGTGCCGCGAAAAAGTGGCTCCTGCCCAAAGACTTGACGGAGACGAAACAATTGACGCGCCGCGACACCCGCCCGCGCTCGTCACGTGCGACAATATGCCCCAATAAAACAGCACTCGGAAAGGCCCGCCATGACTGCACGCCTCATCGTTATGGATATCGACTCCACGCTCATCAACCAGGAGGTCATCGACCTGTTGGGCGAAGAGGCCGGCGTGGGCGAGCAGGTGGCACAGATCACCGAACGCGCCATGCGCGGCGAGCTTGACTTTAAGCAGGCGCTCGAGGAGCGCGTGAGGCTGCTCGCCGGCCTGGACGAGAGCGTGTTCGAGCGCACCTTTAAGCGCGTGACATTTACCCCCGGCGCGTTGGAGCTTGTGCGCTCGGCACACAGCAAGGGTTGGAAGGTCGGCGTCGTGAGTGGCGGCTTTCACGAAGTCGCCGATAAGATCGTGGCCGCCGCGGGCATCGACTTTTGCCTGGCCAATCGTCTGGAGGTCGTGGACGGCAAGCTCACCGGTAAGTTGGCTGCCGACATTGTGACCAAGGAGTCCAAGCTCATCCAGCTGCTGGACTGGGCAGTTGAGTGCGGCGTCGATATGGCCCACACCGTCGCGATCGGCGACGGTGCCAACGACATCCCCATGATTCAGGCCGCGGGCACGGGCATCGCGTTTTGTGCCAAGCCCAAGACGCGCGAGGCGGCCCCGTTTGCCATCGACGAGCGCAACCTGATGCTCGCCATGGACATCATCCTGCGCGACTAGTCAATCCATCTAACAATTGAATCAGTCTGTCCTATAGTTTCCGAACAATTTTGTCTTAGTGTTCGGAAACATACCCTTTGAGTGCTAGACTTTGCGCCGTCGAAGGGAACATATATGGATAAGCGAGATCTTGAGCAATTGCTGAGCGATGTTGCCGGCGGAGCAGTCACCCCTGCCGACGCCCTCACGCGCATCCAGACGGCTCCGACCGCCGATTTGGGCTTTGCGCAGCTCGATCTTTCGCGCGGGGTACGCCAGGGAGCCGGCGAGGTTGTCTACGGCGCCGGTAAAACCGCCGATCAGATTGCCACCATTATCGAAGCACTGCGCGATGCCGGCCAGGAGCGCATCCTGGTCACGCGCCTGGATGCCGAAAAAGCCGCGCGCACCGCTGAACTTCTTGGCAACAGCATCGACCTGGGATATGTTCCGGACGCACAGCTCGCCCTCGTGGGCGGCAAGCCCTCCCCTACCGGCAACGGACGCATCGTCGTCGCCTGCGCCGGCACGAGCGACCTGCCCGTCGCCGAGGAAGCCGCGTTGACGGCCGAGTTCTATGGCAACGAGGTCGACCGCCTCTACGACGTGGGTGTCGCCGGCCTGCACCGTCTGCTCGCGCATGCCGAGGAACTTGCCCAGGCACAGGTGGTCATCGCCATTGCCGGCATGGAGGGCGCACTGGCGAGCGTTGTCGGCGGCCTGGTGAGCTGTCCGGTCATCGCCGTTCCCACCAGCGTGGGTTA
>CAJMPZ010000024.1 GCA_905215445.1 uncultured bacterium
CTCGATCACGATAAACAGCACGCCGTACACAATGAGCGCCAGCGCCACGACGGGAGCATTGTAGAAATGCTCCTCCATCCAGTCGTTGAGCGGCAGGCCGATCGCCGCCGCAGGAATGCAACCGAGCACAATCTTGCCCCACAGCACCCAGGTGTCGTGACGGCCCTCCTTGCCCTTGCTGGGCGAGAACGGATTGAGCTCATGGAAGAACAGCACACAGACGGCCAAAATGGCGCCAAGCTGAATCACGACCAGGAACATGTTCCAGAACGTCTCGCTCACGTTCATCTTGACGAACTCGTCCACCAAGATCATGTGACCGGTCGACGAAACGGGCAGCCATTCGGTGATGCCCTCGACCAGGCCCATGAAGGCAGATTTTAAAAGCTCGATGATATCCAAAGGGACCCCCTCGTTAGACACCCGCCGATATTGTTCTGCGGACGGTGCGGGCGATGTCCCATTATCAACCGTTGGCGGCGCGCCTGCGCCTACCCTTACCAAAAAACTCGCCCGTTCACAGAATTGCGAGCGGTCAAACCCAAATCCTTGGGTATAACTGCAACAAGATAAAGTGTCCGGCGGCCAACGCGCCCGCGCCCGCCCGATGCACGAGCCCCGCGCCCGTGCGATAGACCAAGGAGGAAACCATGAACGAGGGCTACACCAAGGTATTTGTTTCACTCGACGGTACTGAACAGCAGGATTTTGTGCTCGCACGCGCCATCAAGGTCGCCGCGAACAACGGCGCCAAGCTAATCATCGGCCACGTTATCGATTCCACGGCGCTCGAGAGCGCCGGTTCCTATCCGGTCGATCTGGTCAACGGCCTAGAGGAGGCATTTAAGAACTCCATCGCCAAGCAGCTCGAAGAGGCCAAGGCCAATCCCGATATTCCCGAGGTCGAGGTCATGATTCGCGCCGGCCGTATTCGTGAGACGCTCAAAGACGAGATGCTCGACGTGGTCAAGCCCGACCTGGTGCTCTGCGGCGCCCGCGGCCTGTCCTCGATCAAGTACGCGCTCCTGGGTTCGATTTCGACGTTCCTGCTGCGCAATACGGACTGCGACATTTTGGTCGTGAAGTAGCGTTGCTCCCACCGGCCGCGGGGCCTGCGGGGTTTCCACGGGCACGTCCTCGCCGCGTTGCGGCTGCGGGATGTGCCCTTAGGAAACCCCTCCCGGCCCCGCGGCCTTCGCAGCCTTACTTCAGCGAGTTGGCTGATAAAAGATGGCGTGCCGCCCCGTTTGGGGCGGCACGTTTTGTTTGGGCTGCACGTTTTTGTTTTGGGAGATCCATTTGAGCCTCATAGTTATGTTCACGTTCGGGAACATAACGCCAGTTGCCTTAGCTAAGTTCACGTTCGGGAACATAGCCGTCCGTAGCGCAAGACGGCCCGGCTACTCAAAGTATTGGAACTTGTTCGTCGAGAAGGCGAACGTTACGACAAAGCCTTCGCCGGAGTCGGATGCCGCCGTGACGTCGACGCCCATCTTGGAGCATAGGCGCGCCACCAGGTAGAGGCCGATGCCCGTTGCGCGCTTGGTGGTGCGGCCGTTGTCGCCGGTAAAGCCCTTCTCGAACACGCGCGGCAGGTCGGCCGCGCTCACGCCGCAGCCGTTGTCCGCGACAGTGAGCTCGATGCGTTCGCTCGCCAAGCCCTCGTCCAGCAATGCGCCCGAAAACACGATCTTCGCGCCGTCCTCGCGCGCATATTTAATGCTGTTCTGGATGAGCTGACCTAAGATGAACTCCAGCCACTTCTCGTCGGTAAAGACCTCGAAGTCGAGGTTCTCGCACACCGGAGCCACGTGCGCCGCAATGAGCTCGCGCGCGTTGGCCTTAATCGCACCCGTCACCAAGGTCTTAAGGTCCCAGCGGCGAATCAGGTAGTCGCGCTCCACGACTTCCGAGCGCGCGTAGTACAGCGCCTGGTCGATATGGCGTTCCACGCGAGCCAACTCGCGACCCAGGTCATCGACACGTGTTGGGTCATCTGCGCCGCCGTCGAGGTTTTCCAGAATCAGGTGAGCCGCCGCCAGGGGCAGCTTGGCCTCGTGGACCCAGCTCTCGATATAGTCGCGATAGTCTTCGGTCTGACGCCGGCCCTCGGCAACCTCGTCGCAGGCGGCTTTGCCCACCCGGCACAGGACCTCGTACTCGAGCTCGCCCTCGGCATAGGTTGGGCATTGCACCATCTCCTGCACCCATGCGGGACTCTCGAGCTCCTCAGCCGCGCGCTCCAACTGACGCAGAAAACGGCGACGGCGAGCGTACTCGATCACGATGCCGAGCATACCGAAGATAAAGGACACGCCAACCGCCACGACCACGATAGAAACGGGTGCGCCGGCGACCGTCAGCACAAAGCAGCTCAGCAGCACGCCGCACGTCCACACGGCGACGGGAAGCAGTGCATCTTTAAAGAACTTGCCAAACGACATAGCCGGCCCCTAGACCGAATAGCCTTGGCCGCGATGCGTCGTCAAATACCCCTTGATGCCGATTTTTTCGAGCGTGGTGCGCAGGCGGTTGATGTTGACGGTGAGCGTATTGTCGTCCACGAAGGCGTCGGAGTCCCACAGGTCCTGCATGATGGCCGAGCGCGAGACGATCTTGCCCGCGCGGCTCAGGAGCAGCGAGAGAATGCGCAGCTCATTTTTGGTGAGCTCGGTGCTGTCGCCGGTCGCCGTGTTGGTGACCATAGAGCGGGCGAGGTCGAGCTCCAGCCCCTTGTGGACGAGCGTGCTGCGCTCGCCTGACGCCGCGGTGCGACGCAGCAGTGCGTTGATGCGCGCCACGAGCACGCGCGCGCTATAGGGCTTGGGAACAAAGTCGTCCGCGCCGAGCGTCATGGCCATGACCTCGTCGATCTCGGTCGTGCGCGAGGTGAGGACGATGATGGGGACCTCGGATTCGCGGCGAACCTCGTGGCAGATATGCTGGCCGTCCTTGACGGGAAGCGTGAGGTCGAGCAGCACCAGGTCGGGCGCGGCGGCGAGAATATCGCGCGAGACATGCTCGAACGATTCGCAGGCCTCGATTTCAAACCCGGCGCGGGCAAGGATGTCGACAAGCTCACGACGAATGGGCTCGTCGTCCTCAACGATATAGATTAGCGCCATGGATTCCGCTCCCCTCTTGATTGTCTTGCCACCATTATGGCTGCGAAACTGCAGGTGCGCGCCACGCACATCGCCAAGGTGACAGAACTGTTCGCGAGCGGGGGCGTTTTGTCCGCCTCGCACTCGCAGCGGTGGCGGGAACCAAAATGATTCTTTAATCCCCGTCCCAGAAAAATCACTTAGCGGCGGGCGCGAAGCTTTTCGTAGCCGTCGGCAAAGAAGGCGACCGTCGCGGCATCAGACTCGGCGGCGTCGGCGTCGGCGGCAGGCACCACGCCGTGCTCGTCGCTTACCAGGAACAAGGCGCCCTTGAGCTGTGCGGGAATGTCTACGCGCGTGACCGGGATGCCCTTGGTCTGGGCCAGCTGCTCTATGAGCGTCGCCGTGCCACACAGGCACTCGTCCGCCGGCGCCACAAAGGCCAGCTCGCCGTTGTTGACGGCAGCGAGCAGCTCGGGCGCCACGCCGGTTTCGTCGGCCTCGGAGCGGGCCTCGGCGGAGCGGGCACGCAGCGCCTTGGCCGAAGTATCGGCCAGCGGCGCGTACTCACCCACCGTCATGGCGGCATTGCCGTTAACGTCGATCACCAGCATGAGCACGCCGTCGTGCGCGGTGTAATCGCCCTCGGCAAGCGACCACTCAACGTGCTGCTTAGCCCAGCTGAGCATGTTATGGGTGAGCGCCTCGCCCTGCACCAGGCGCTCGGACAGTGCGCGAATGTGGCGGTTGAGCATGGGCACCTTTTTGTTGGACATGCGCCAACGGCAGACAAGCGCGGGCTTGTCGAGCGTAAACTTCTCGACCGCCTCCTGATTGGCGCAAAAGTCCTCGTACGCACGCTGATCCTCGGCATTGCCAAACAGCTCGGCATCATCAATCTGGGGCATGGTCATACCTTTCGTGTTAGTCATTCCGTCCTCTTATACCAAAAAGACGGCCCTCCAAACGGAGCGACCGTCTTTTGCAGAGATAATTTTAGAAGCGAGGCGGTCCAAGGGACGAGATAACATCCCATCCTCCCCAGTCAACCTAACAGGTCGGCGAGGGTTGCCCAGGTGCCGCAGATTGCCGTGAAAGAGGAGCGACGCGTACTTGGGTACGCGAGCGACGAATGAGCGGCAAGGTGCGGTGGTTGGGCAAGCCGCAGCGCCACCTCCCTACTTAATGGCGGAAGTGGCGGGCACCCGTGAAAACCATCGCAATATTGTGCTCGTTGCAGGCCTGGATGCTCTCGTCGTCGCGCTTGGAGCCGCCGGGCTGGATGATGCAGGTCACGCCATGCTCGGCAAGCACGTCGACGTTGTCGCGGAACGGGAAGAACGCGTCGCTTGCGCAGGCAAAGCCGCCCTTTTCCACGTCCTCGCGCTCGCAGAAGTCCTCGGCACGCTCGCAGGCCAGCAACGCGGAATCCACGCGGTTGGGCTGACCGGGGCCCATACCAATGCCGGCCTTGCCCTTGGAGACCAGGATGGCGTTGGACTTAACGCCCTTGCAAACCTTCCAGGCAAACTCAAGCTCGGCCATCTCGGCGTCGGTGGGCTTGCGGTCGGTGGGGAACGTAAAGGTCGCGGGATCCTCGGTCACGTGGTCAACTTCCTGCACCAGCATGCCGCCGTCGATGGAGCGCAGCTCCACCTGGGCGCCGTGGTCCACGCCGCCGGTAGCCAGCACGCGCAGGTTGGGACGCTTAGCCATGCGTTCGAGTGCCTCATCGGTGTAGCTCGGGGCGATGATGACCTCGACGAACTGCTTGTTCCGATCGGCAAAGTGCTCAACCAGCTCAAAGGGAACCTCGCGGTTGCAGGCGATGATGCCGCCGAAGGCGCTCTTGGGATCGCAGGCGAAGGCGCGGTCGTAAGCGGACGTAATGTCCTCGGCAACGGCGGAGCCGCAGGGGTTCTGGTGCTTGAGGATCACGCAGGCAGGCTCGTCGAACTCGCGGACCAGGTTCCAAGCGGCATCGGCATCCAGATAGTTATTGTAGCTGAGCGGCTTGCCCTGGATCTGCTCGGAGCCCACGAGCGGAAACTGCGAGCTCGCGGTGTTCTCGCAACCCTCGGCAAAGCGGTAGACCGTAGCCTTCTGCTGAGGATTCTCGCCATAGCGCAGGTCGTCGACCTTCTCCAGCGAAATCTCGAGCTTGGCAGAGGTATCCGCCACGTCACTTGCCTGGGCGGCAAGCCAACGGGAGATAGCCGTGTCGTAGGCGGCGGTGGTCTGGTAGACCTTCACCTGCAGGCGACGACGGGTGGAAAGCGTGGTGCAACCGCCGGTCTCGTGCATCTCGGCCAGGACGGCGTCGTAGTCGGCCGGATCGGAGATGACGGTAACGCTCGTGGCGTTCTTGGCAGCAGAGCGCAGCATGGAGGGACCGCCGATGTCGATGTGCTCGATGGCATCCGCGAAGGTGACCTCGGGGTTGGCAACGGTCTTCTCGAACTCGTACAGGTTGACGACGACCAGGTCGATCAGCTTAATGCCGTGCTGAGCGGCCTCCTGCATGTGCTGCTCGGAATCGCGGCGGGCCAGCAGCGCGCCGTGAACCTTGGGGTGCAGGGTCTTAACGCGGCCGTCCATCATCTCGGGATAGCCCGTGAACTCCTCGATGGGGGTTACGGGAACGCCCGCGTCCTCGATGGCACGAGCCGTGCCGCCCGTAGAGATGATCTCGACGCCAAAGTCATCGACCAGCGTCCGTGCGAAATCGACGACGCCCGTCTTATCGGTAACCGAGATCAACGCGCGTGCGATCTTCACATCAGATCCCATGCAGTCCTCCTGTCTGGTACGCCGCCGTGCTCTGTGAGTCGGTGATACGTCGATCTGCAGCGCTCGCGCAGCGGCATTGAAAATACTGATTTAATGTAGCGCATCGAGCGCGTCGATGCACCCCGCAACGGTCGCATGTGCAGAAAAAGCTTGCGAGCGGAGGGCATGGGCGCAGCACCGGGCGCGGTGAGTTCATGGAACACAGGGGCACCATAATTAGATGCCAATGGCGTGGTAGAACTGTGCTCGATATGCATCCGCAAAAGAAAGAGGCACTATGGTCTCGCGGGTTCTCTACCGACCGTTTGACACCGAAGACTTCGACGCCATCGCGCTGATTCTGCAGCAGCTTTGGCATAACAATTCGGATAACGATGAGTACAACCGCCTTGAGGCCGCGTGCGACCTTGCCTACTGCCTTTCGTCGTCGACGTTTTCGCAGGTTGCGGTGATTGACGGTCAGGCGCGTGGCATTTCGCTCGCGCGTGCGGGACAGAGCTCCGGCGCCACCGTTAAGGAACATTGGATGGATACCGAACGCGCGCTGCTATCGCAGATGCGTGAGCTGGAGCCCGATGCCTGCGCCGAGTATCTCTCGTTTGTACGCGCAACCATCCGAACCAACAACCGTCTGCTCGAGAGCAGCCCGTTGCCGCACGACAACGAGGTCACGCTGCTTGCCGTGGATCGCGATGTCCATGGCCTGGGCGTTGGCACGGTTCTGCTCGATGCCGCAGTCTCGCACCTGTCCTCGCTTGGAGCGACGAGGGCGCACCTGTACACCGACTCCAACTGCTCGTGGAAGTTCTACGAGTTGCACGGCTTTAAGCGCACGGCCACGCACCGCGCCAACCGCGAAGAGCGCCGCCACGCCATGCCGCGCGAAAGCTTCCTCTACGAACTCGATCTAACAGCCTAGCCCAAGCAGCCACACCTAGTCATTTAAGAACGTCCCCAATGACTGATCCCCAACAACTAGTCATTTAAGTCTGTCCCTAATGAGTGGCCTAGGGGGTTTGTAGATAGCCGTGGTCAAAATACATCAAATATGAGTACTGTTACCTTTTTAGTAGCAGCGATTCGGGGCATTTTTGATGCTTATAGGCATGACGACCAGCTGCACGAGCTGACGTAACTCCCCAAATGTTCAATAAAATGGGCTCCTAACGAGAAGTACTCTCATTAGGAGCCCATTATTATGTGCAAACATATGTGACCAACGCAGCAATAGTACTCATATTTGGCATTTTTTGTCCACTGCCCCTTGCGCGAAGGTCCTCAGCGGAAAGTTTGACCCGTTTCGATGCACAAAAATGGGATGAATCTTCCCTGGCAACCGCCCAGAAAGATCCACCCCAAAGCAAGCGCTCGCTAGAACGTTCCGCCGCCGCCTCCGCCGACGCCGCCACCGCCGCCACCGGAAAAGCCGCCGCCGCTGCCGCCGCTCGAACTATCGGAACTCGAAGCCAGCTCGCGGATGGTCTCGTGGTACACATCGTTGAACGAATCGAGCGGGGACTCGTTGCCGTAGTGATGGTAATACCACCAGTAGCAGGGGTAGTTGTCGTAGAAATCGTCGCTGTTGCGCAGGTCCGCAGGCACGGCCTCGGCCAGCTGTCGCAGCACTTCTTTCGAAACGCCCAGGGCAACGCCCATCACCAGCAGTTTGTTCCACAAGATCAGGTCGCTGGGAATGGCCTCCTTCAGGCGCGTAAAGTCCTCAAGCCAATGCTTGAGCGCTTTACAGCGAGCCGCCACCTCGGCGCCCTCCGGCGTGTAGCGACGGAAGGTGCAGCTCAGGACAAAGCCCACGATCGTGACGGGGATCGAGATCATAGCGGCACCGACATTGGCATCCGCAAAGTCGGCATAGAACAGAGAGCCCAAAATGCCACAGACAATAATGATGCCGAGAACCAAGCCGGCAACCAGGGCGATGGTGCCGTCCGAGGCGATAAGCTCGCGCGCCTCCAGCTTGCCCTTAACCGTGCTCTGATAGTCCTCGAGCTTGTCGCCAACAGATGTGGTGCGCTCGCTAGCGTACTCCTCCAGCTCGCTAAACGTGCGCGAACGGACTCCGTCCTTATCGGGCTTAACGCCGGCGAAGAAGACCTTGAGCACATCGCGATCGATGCCGTCCTTCTTGGCAGCCTTCCAGGCCTCGTCGGTCACTGTGATGCGATACGTCTGCTCCTCTTTTTCGCGACGGAGCAGACCCTTCTTCTTGGTCTCGGTCGCTTCTTCCAGCTTGATCACGCGGTCGTCGGTAAGCTTCATAAGCGTGGCGATATATGCCTGATCGGGCACCTCGTTCCAGCTCATGAGGGCCGAAAGCACGGCGGGATGGTCGGCCGAAGGCACATCGCGGAAATATTCGTCCTGGAAAAGCGGCTTGGGCTTGCGGCGGCGCAGCTTGAGCACAACGATTGTGCCGGTAAAGGCCACCGCCGCGACAACACTTAGCACGGCAAGCGCATTGGCAATCATGCGAGCGTGAGCGCGGCGAGCGTTGGCCTCGTCGGCCCATTCCTTCTCTTCGCTCAGAATCGTCGACATGCGCTTTTCGCCCGAGACGGCAAGCTGCGGCACCCAGTCGCTGGGGAAGGCGATGCGTGCCTCGGCGAATTCGCCCTGATGCACGCAGGGAATGGTATAGGTGACCATGGGCTCGTCCGCATCGAGCGACACGTCGCCCGTCAGCGGGCCGTGGCCCCATGCGCGGAAGTTATCGCCCTTGACGGCAGCCGTCCCGGCAGCGACATTTGCAAAGTAGACTTCCATCTCGACGTCATCGGAGTCCGCAGACCAGCCGTCACCCACAAATTTCCAGTAGAGCTCGGCGGTATCGGCCCAGTTCATAACCGCACCGGTCATGGAATAACTCACGTAGTAGATTGCGCTGTCGCCGCTTTCGTGAGGGCTGAACACCTTAATCTTTACGCCGTCGTCGGACTGCTCCACCGTGTAAACGCCGTCGTCGCCTTTATTTGCGCTGTCGACCTTGTTAAACGCAGTGTCGTCTTCCTCGACGCTCAGCACATTGACGACCACCGAGCCGCCTTGCTGGTTAGAGCCTGTATTGATATCCCAATACACGCCGTTAATGTCATCGTCGAAATCGAACTGGCGTCCCTCGACAACAGTCAGCGAGCCATCGGCCTCAACCGTGGCACCGATATAGGTTTGGCTCATGGAGTAGCCGTCGGCGTGCGCGACGGCAGGCAGCAGCAACAACGCAAGCGCGACGAGTGCGCAGACGGAAGCGAACCGCGCAAACAGGCGGCGCTGCCGACAGGGCTGGGCAACGGGGGCGTTCATAGGCACATCCTTTGTCTGTGGTACCAGTAGCGTCATTGTCCCACGTTTGCGAGTTCATGTGACGAACATCTAGGTCAGCGGAGCGTCAAAACGGGACAAAAGTCACACCCGCCGCCGGCACCTGGGGACGTTCCTTATCTGCCGGCAATCTGGGACACTCCTTGGCATAGCCCGCTCCGGCAATAGATACCACTTCATAGCTCCATCACAGGTGTAGCGGCTTTGTGTGGGCGCGGCATGCGCTGATTGAGCCGCCAGTTGAGGGGCATAAAGCAGTTGAGCGAAAACGGTTTGCCCCTTTGCCGTCCGCTTGAGGATCATGTCCCCCTTTTCCGCGGAAACCCCGGCAGTTGCGAAGAGCTGCCGGGGTTTCTGTCGTTTGAGGGCTAGATTGATTGACGACGATTAAGGCGCCGAGCCGGTGGTCCGGCACGCGCAACGTGTGGCCTCAGCAACTTGCAGGCCACGGCAGCGTCTCCCCCACCACGCCCCGCGCTATACTCGTCCGCATGGACATCAACGCACGCAACATAGCAACAACCGCCGCCGACGCGCCAACGACGCCGGCCGCTCCCGCGCCCGTCGTGGGGCGCTTCGCCCCGTCGCCCTCGGGCCGTATGCACCTGGGCAACGTGTTCAGCTGCCTGTGCGCATGGCTTTCGGCCCGCAGCCAGGGCGGCAGCATCGTGTTACGCATTGAGGACCTGGACGATCGCTGCAAGCGCCCCGAACTTGCCGCTCAATTGATTGACGACCTGGCCTGGCTGGGGCTGGAGTGGGACGAAGGCCCCTACTACCAGCACGACCGCCTGGACTTGTACGAGGACGCCCTGCACCAGTTGCAATACGCCGGCCTCACCTATCCCTGCTTTTGCACACGCGCCGAGCTCCACGCCGCGAGTGCACCGCACGCGAGCGACGGCACGCCCATCTACCGTGGCGCCTGCCGAAGTCTTTCGGCCGAGGAGGTGGCCCGCCGCAGCGCCCTGCGCGCGCCGGCCACACGTCTGCGCGTGCCCACCGTCGACGACCTCGCAGACGACGTGATCGAATTTGTGGATCGCACGTACGGCGCCCAATGCGAAGCACTCGCCACCGAGTGCGGCGACTTTTTGGTGCGCCGCAGCGACGGCGTGTTTGCCTATCAGCTAGCCGTGGTGGTCGACGACGCTGCCATGGGCGTCACCGAGGTCGTGCGCGGATGCGACCTGCTGGGGTCCACGCCGCGCCAGATCTATCTGCAGCACCTGTTGGGACTGCCCACGCCGCACTACGCACATATTCCGCTGCTCATGGCACCGGACGGCCGCCGCCTTTCCAAACGAGACCGCGATCTGGACCTGGGCGAACTCCGCGCCCGCTTTGGCACGCCCGAAGCGCTGCTGGGTTGGCTCGCCGGACAAACAGGCATCGCGCCGGGCACCACGCCGCGCTCTGCCGAGCAGCTGGTCGAGCATTTTAGCTGGGATGTTATCCGCAAGCACAGGGAGAACATTACCGTAACGGCTGAGTAATCAGGCACCCCACCCCTACGCAACATCCCAGGGCTGGAGTTCGTCGCCCAAGCGAACGATGCAGTCGTAGAGCACGGTATGACGCTCGGCCGGGTTGGCATCTCGATGAAAATGCCCGTAGTACCAGCGCCTGTAGTCCAAGCGGTCTTCCAGCTCATCGAAAAATGCCGTAAGCCGATCAACGGCAGGGCAATTCCAGCCGGGCCCCGGATAGAGCGTGGGCGAAAGCATGCGCGTGGAGCAGGTGTGGGTGATCACGTAGTCGACCTTCCAGCCCACGCCGTCGAGCTTCGTCCGTGCCTCCTCAAAGTTGCGCTCGTCCGGCAGCTCCTGTGGCCACCAGCTGGAATACGGAATGCGGTATTCCTTGTCCACGCTCGTGGCACCGCCCATAGTAAAGATCGTTGAGCCGTCGAGCTCAAAAATCTCGCCACGCGTCAGGCGCCGTATGGGAGAGGTGTCCGACAGGCGCTGTGTCAGCCCACCGTGCCACAGCTCCATGGGACGCTCCGCCCAATGGTCGAAGCGCTCGTGGTTACCGTCGACAAACAGCACGGTATAGGGCCGCGACTCCAGCCAGGCGATGTCGGCGCACTCCTCGGCAGAGAAATCCCACGGAAGGCCAAAGTCGCCCGCGATGATGAGATAGTCGTCGCTCGTCAGACTATCCCCAAGCTCCCAGTCGAGCAGCTTTTGCATGTCGAGGCCGCCGTGAATATCGCCCGTCACATAGACCGTCATCGGATCACCACTTCCCTCTTATAGGTTTCGAGATCGCGCTCGATCTGCTCGTCGCCCGTGGCGTTGACCCACCACGGCCATTTAACGCACTGCACCAGCTCGTCTACCTGCGCAAACCATAACTTGAGCTCATCCAAACTTACCGGGGCGTAACCGTTGGCGTCCACGCCCACGTCATAGCGCAGCAGCCCCTGCCGAAGGTTGAACTTGTTATACGCGCCGCCGCAGCTATGGATATGCCCGTGCAGATGCCAGCTGCCGTGCGACATGCCCTGCCAGTCGACCATGGGATAGTGGCTCAGCACGATTTTCTGGCGGTCGATCCTGAGCACGCAAATGGGCGGCTCGACGATAAAAGCATCCGCTACCGCAGGCTGCGTCCAGTCTTTGTCGTGGTTGCCGAGCAGCAGATGGACGCGCCTACATGCAATGCTTTTGCGCAGCTCGTGGGCGTCTTGGACCGTCATCTTAAAGCTAAAGTCGCCCAAGATGTAGAGCTCGTCATCCGCAGCAACCTTGCTGTTAATGTTGGCGACCATGGCGTCGTTCATCTGCGCAACAGTCGACCAAGGCCTATCGCTAAGCCGTAGCATGTTCTCGTGTCCAAAGTGTGTATCGCTGGTAAACCAGATCACGGGGACCTCCTGTTGCTGCGGGGTATCCATCCCTTAGGGCTTACCCCTCGTTCTTCCATCCAAACGGGTCGAGCACCCAAAAGATCAAATCGAGCACGCCGCCGGTCATCATGGCGGCGGCAAGGGCGATGATAACGTGCAGGGAACTGGCACTTCGGAGCACGTCGAATGGCCCCAAAACAGCCAGCAGCGCGACCGCTGCGCCGGCTACGCACAGCGCAAAGCACGGTCCCGCGTCCTTGACGCACTTCTTTGCAAGATGTTTGGTGTTGTCACTCATTGGTATCGAGCTCCTTAGAGGGTCGTTGTTCAAATTCATACCGCCGCGGCAGAATAGGACGGCAGGTTAAGTGTCACACGTCGTGCGGACACAAAATACCGATCACCACCGCTTACCTACCGTTCACGTAGAAGGGACCCGATTTATATGCCCACAGATCTTGATCTCTTCCTCGGTCAGTGAGATCCTTCGATCAAGCTTCCTGGATAGGGGCTGGAAGATGAGACGGATGTCTCTAGGCACAACACCATAACGCCCGATCACCGTTATGACTTTCGTCTAGAGCTGGGAGACCAGCTTTTTTGTTAGCGATGCTCCCTTTCAATCTCCGGCACTCCAAGAGCGCAGGCCTGTTGTTTTGACTACTTTAGACGAAAGGGTTTCGCTATGAGCACCGACATTATTGTTCGCTTTACCGACAGCTACGAGCAAAAAGTTGGAAACATTAAAAAGATCGTCGGGCTGATGTCCCCCAAATCCATTATCAAAATTATCGACACTCTCGATCTCGATGCCAACCCCCGCAATTCCCGTTTGGGCTCAGTGACCGATGCTATTCAGGCATCCATTCGCGCTGATGAGCTTTCTCCCACGCAAAAGCTCTTCCCTTTTAAATCAAAGGGAATTCTGCTCGCGTCCTCGAGCTACGAGTCCCTTGATCGCGGGCGTTATCGTCTAAGCTTTGCTTCTCACGACGAAGTTGAGGGAATTCTTGACGGCGGCCACAACACACTCGCAATCGGCAGCTACATTCTCAGCGAAGCCGAACATGCGCTTGGCAATCGACCTCCCAAAAAGAACGAAGTCACAATCTGGGATTCATTCAAGCAAACATGGATGAACCGTCGAACCGATATTGAAGAGTACCTGTCACTTCTCCGTGAAGAAAAAGCAGCCCTCAAAGAGAAAGGCATAAGCACTCTAGACTTCTCGATTCCTGTCGAATTGCTCGTTCCAACCGACCCAAACGATGCGCTCTGCGTTGAGAACTTCCGCACCTCACTTTTGGAAATCTGCGACGCTCGCAACAATAACGCTCAACTCACACAAGGCACCAAGGGCAATCAGGAAGGTCTTTTCGATTCCTTTAAGGCTCTTTATGCCGAAAAATATCCTGAATTTGCAGCCAAAATCAGCTGGAAAACCAACGACGGCAACCCCATTGAATCCAGAAAGCTTGTCGCACTCTCTTGGATCCCGTTATCGCTCATCTCGAGTAACGTCACCTCTGGCGACATCGAAGCGCCACAACTTCCCCTAGTCTATAGCGGCAAGGAGAAGTGCCAGGAAAAGTTCTTGCAGCTTATGAGGGATGACCGAGTAAGCAAAGCTGCTGGTTCAGCGCGCCGCGAACTCAAGAATCCGCAAGTTCTCAGCGCACTCAAAGTGGCTACGGACCTTCCCGGTCTATACGATGAAATCTATTCGCGTTTCCCCAAGCACTACAACAAAACAGGAAGCTACGGAAAAATCGGCGCCGTTAAGAGCCTTAAGAATAGTCGCAATGAATACAAAACTCCCTTCTTTGAAAAGGCAACGGACAATCCTGTTCCTGATGGCTTTATCTACCCCCTAGTCTGTGGCCTCCGCGCATTGATGGAAGCAGATGATCAGGGGAAGGTGTATTGGAAAACTGATCCTCACAAGTTCCTCGATAGCCCGGCATTTGAAAATGTCGTCGCTCAATACAGCGGTGTCATTCAGCAATCTGACTACGATCCGCAAAAGGTCGGCAAGGGCGCTATGAGCTACACCGCCGTTGAAAACTCGATGAAGCTCGCAGTTCTTATGGGCTAGCGGATACTTAGGCAAAGCATCGGCGCGCAAGGACGTCATTTATGCCCGACGCACTTGCGCGCTTATTATTAAGCTGGCTATGTAAAACTCCGGTATAGAAATGAACTATTGTCGTTCTTTATCGACCAGTAGTTGGCAAAACTCCCCTACGTCCATCAGCCAGCTTTGCTGTTCAGCCGTATATGAACCAAATACAGGACGAGGCACAACCAGTTGGAGACTATGCCTGCGCATCGAGTCCGTGTACTCAGTGCTCACCGCCACATCAAGTGTAATCAAATGCTTATTTTCAATTCTATCCGCTTCTTCCAACACTTGGCGCCAGCGCTCTTTAACGGTCGTTTTTGCGCCAAGCATGGTCAGCTTCTCGGCAGGATACAAAGGATTTCTATAAGCCTCAATCGACGGCATAATGAAATCTGGCTTTGATTTGCCCTCAGTATACGGCTGAGTGGAATAACTTATGCCCCATCCCTTAAACAGGTACTCAAGTTGATGCTCGAAAGCAGTTCCCGCGCGCGATTTCCTCCGCTGGAAAGCTGACATCGTGGTCCGTAACACTCCATCAACATCGAGATCGCCTCTTAGATAGGGAGCCAAATCGCGCTCAAGCAAATGTCTCTCGAATACCTTAAAGAGAATCTCTTCTCGCTCATAGCAGTCAAGAAGGCACTTGTCGGGGTTGCTCCTCCAATCAAGCACACCCAAAGTCGAGATGGAATACCTCGTGAATTCAATCCCTTTGGGAAAAGAATCACCGAACTTTTCGACCATTTCATCCAAATACGTAACAGCCGACGTGGGAAGCGAAACTTCGATGCCAATCGCTTCAAGAATGGATGCGGCGATTGAGTCTATTCGCCTGTCATCTGCGGTTGACCGCGAAAAACCACTGTCGTCAACTTCGTTCAAACCGAAAAGCCATCTTAATTGGCACTCGGCATTTGATCCTTGTCTAGCAAATACAATCAGAAGACCATGCTCGTCTGAAGGTGCAATGACCATCAGGTCACCGATTCTCGAGGCTCGTATCGCTTCGCTATCGTTGTAATAGAGCCTGTATTCTGTCCTAGTCGGATGCTTCCTGCGCGCGTCGTACCAAGTCGTAAACCCGTGATCAAACAAAGGGTCTGCATCGTCGCAAAGAAATACGAAGGTCGTCGGTATATTTCTTATATCATCGTCGCCAAACAGGGAACGGAGCTCCGCAGTTCCGTTGAATTCATGCTGGTTGCTGCGTTTTCTATCAATATCAACAGCAACGAGTTTCTTCGCAACCGCGCCGTCAAAATAGCTACTCAGAACTCCGTAGTCCATCGAAATACGCTCCCATCATCAGCTTGGCCACTGCTCGCACAGCCGGTACGGTGACAGAATTACCAAATTGATGATATGCCTGCGTATCCGAAACCGGAATAATGAATTGATCGGGGAACCCTTGAAGTCGGGCGCATTCACGCGGAGTCAGCTTGCGAGGGTTCTTCCCCTCGCCACGTGAAACAAGAATCTCACTTCCGTCCTTGTGATAGCGTGCTGAAAGCGTCCTTGTCGTGTCATTGGGGCCAACCGTGCTATAGCCAAAGCCATTGCCTGCCGCCTGATGCTTTTCCTTATATGCACGCAAATAAGCCCACAGTTTGTCGGAAAGAACGTATCGATCATCAGGAGCATCTTCAAGAATCTCCCCGACGGTGTGCCCACCGCCCCCAAGCTCTAGTTGGTCCCAATCAAAATTAGTTTTTTTCTTAAAGCCAACAATGTAAATGCGCTCACGATGCTGGCAAGTCCAATTCTTGCTATCAAGAACCTTGTAGTGCACATCGTAACCAAGCTCGTCCTTAAGGGTCTGCATAATAATCCTGAAGGTCTTGCCGCGATCGTGACTCGTTAGGTTTTTAACGTTTTCCAGCAGGAAAGCATCAGGTTTTTTGTCGCGAATAATACGAGCTACTTCGAAAAATAATGTCCCCTGCGTCTTGTCTTCAAAGCCAGTAGCACGTCCCATCGATTTTTTCTTTGAAACGCCCGCGAGCGAGAATGGCTGGCACGGAAATCCCGCCAATAAAACGTTAAATTTTGGAATGTCGTCCGAACGAACGTCATGAATGTCCCCAGCTGGCTGATCACCGTAATTCATGCGGTACGTCTTCTGTGCATATTTATCCCACTCGCAAGAAAAAACGCACTTACCACCAAGTTCTTGGAACGGCAAGCGAATGCCACCGATACCAGCAAATAGGTCAATGTAAGTGAAAGGAGCGTCCTCCCGATCACCCTGCGCAAAGGGCGCCTGATAACCTAGGGAGCGTATAAACGTGAGCTCCGTAGCAGATGGACTGGTCTCGCCAGTCTCCCAACGCCGGACGGTTCTATCACCATTAGGTCCCATGCCAAGAGCGGCGGCGAACTCCTTCTGAGTCAGCGCGAGCTCCTTGCGTTTGGCAGTTATCTCTTCCCTAACGTCTTTCATGCTATCCAATCGGAACAAACTACGGACGAACTGTCCGCTAATTGACACAGCGTTATCAAGATTAAACGCGATGCATGGCAGTTGCAACACTTTGTTGCAACGCCTTTCAACGGTAACTTAGATTAACGTGTCGCACGGACAAACGATTGCCCCAACTTGCAACTAGCCAACATCAGGCCTGCGTATTCAGTCACAACCCAGAGCTATCAGCAAAGGCCTCATTAGTTCGCGTCGTTTGGCGGTTTTAGAGTTCTCTTCTACAAGATCCTTCAGCCGTTGTATATCGAGTCCACGTCCAAGCGCGTCGTGATAGGCATCGATAATTAATGAGGGATCCTCGCAATCGAGGCAAAGATCGACAAGCGTGCGCTCGGGTTTAGTTACCGGCAGGCCGTCGAGCCAAACGATGTCCCGCTCAGCAATCTCGCGCTTTACAAAAGAAAGGGATTCGTTTCTTGTATTGATACGCGCGGGCGCGGTCATCCTGTAGGGGGACAGGTAGAAATCGCCCATTTGCTGCAGGTTCGCCGCAGTCGTACCGCTCACTGCAATGCCGTCCCACTGGCGCTTTCTCTCCCACGCGCAAAGGGAGGGATTGGTGAGCTTCCAGAAAGCGTTGAGCTCGTCGGTGTCTCGGCGCTGTGTTCCAGACATCCGGTAGGCGCCGTGGCATATTCGTTCAAGACGCCCCGCACGACATGAGTGTGCCAGCGCATCTCGAGAGATGTCCATGCGAGCCGCCTGGGCTGTGGTGAACACGCCCTCGCTCTCGGAAAGCTCGCTTATCGCCGTTATGTTGCTAAAGTACTTCATGCTGCAATTGTAGGATATTTTCATACTTTTGCAACGTGATTTTTGATCCATTAGATCCGTTTGCCTTGTTTACCCCATTTCTGACGCCGTTTTGCACCGGCACCCCATCCCCCGCTATTGAGGTCTAATACTTTTCCGCGAAGTGAACGGCTGTTTTTGGACCCCTGAAACATCCGCATTTTTCGGCGGCAAAATCGTGGGATTTCAGCATTGAAACCGCAGGAAGCGGCACCTCTAAAGTGTCGATGCTTCGGGGGTCCGTTTTCACTCATTCACTTCTCGGAAAAGTATTAGACCTCGCTATCAGCTATCCCAAAGATCAGACCGTCCCTCCTTCACGCCACGCAAAACCGACCTCCCCCTTGCCTGCGCGCCCCGCGTCACGCGCTTCGCCACCCAAAAACTCATCCAACATTAATCTTGGCTCAAGAATCGCTTAATCTATAACCTGCACTATAGAGTTCGACCAAGGGCGGGGCGGCACCGCGCAACGCAGGCCGCCGAACCCAACGCTCGCGCCCGAGCAGATCGCCTGGCGTCGCGCCCATCGAACGAAAGGACAGGTCATGGACGACCTCGAAAAAGTTGAAACCATCCGCACCAAGTGCAACGTGAGTTACACCGACGCCAAGGCCGCGCTCGACGCCGCCGACGGCAACGTCCTGGACGCCATCATTTGGCTCGAGTCGCAGGGCAAGACCCAGACCACGTCGGCGCACGCCGCCACCGAGTCCGCGCCGGCCGACGAGCCCTCGGCCGAGATGGTCGCCGCGCAGGTCGCCTACGAAAAGTCGAGCGAAAAGACCGACTTCTCCAAGAAGATGGACAGCGTGTGGGAGTACCTCAAAAAGCTCTTCCGTCTGAGCCTGGACACCAAGTTTATCGCCACGCGCCGCGACGCGATCATCCTCAACATTCCCATCCTGATCCCCATCGTCGCCCTGTTTGCCTGGGGCGCCACGATATGGCTGATGCTGCTTGGCTTGTTCTTTGGCATGCGCTACCGCATCGATAGCGACGGCGACGTGCCCGGCAGCATCAACAACCTGATGGACAGCGCTGCCAATGCCGCGGACGACATCAAGCAAAATCTGAACGACGACAAGTAATCGCAGACGGGGGCACGTATGGCACGGATCCTGATTGTAGAGGACGAGGAGAAAATCGCCCGCTTTGTGACGCTCGAGCTGGAGCACGAGGGCTACCAGGTGGAGCACGCCGCCGATGGCCGCACTGCCGTTGACCTGGCGCTGGAGCGCGACTACGATCTGATTCTGCTCGACGTGCTGCTGCCGCAGCTCAACGGTATGGAAGTGCTGCGGCGCATCCGCAAGCACAAGGATGTGCCGGTGATTATGGTCACCGCGCGCGATGCCGTAATGGACAAGGTGGCTGGGCTCGATGCCGGCGCCGACGATTACCTGACCAAGCCGTTTGCGATTGAGGAGCTGTTCGCACGGATCCGCGTGGCGTTGAAGCGCTCGGAGGCCATGCGGGCGGCTTCGGGCGTAGCTGGCGTCGGCGCCGGAGCGGGCATGGCGGGCGTCGCGGGCGAGAAGGCCACCGCGATGCCCCCGGCCAGTGACATGGCCCAGACCCCTGCCTCGCCCTCCCCTGCCACACTCACCGTGGGATCGGTTGCGCTCGACCCCGACCGCCGCGAAGTCACGGTCGGCGGCTCGCCCATCGCGCTCACGGCCCGCGAGTTCGACGTCCTCGCCCTGCTTATGGCGCACGCCGGCACCGTGCTCACGCGCGAGCGCATCGCGCATGAGGCGCTAGGCTACGACTACGTGGGCGATACCAACAACGTCGATGTGCACATCGCACATTTGCGCGCCAAGATCGAAGACGCTGGCGGCGCCCGCATCATCCAGACCGTGCGCGGGGTGGGCTATGTCTGCCGCGCATAACGCCGAGGCCAAGCGCGTCACCTCCATCGCCCGCGCCATCAACTGGGGCTATATGTGGCGCCGCTTGATGAGCTACGTCTGGCTCGATCTGTTGCTGATGGTGATTGCGGCGGCGATCCTCGTCTATGGATACAACCAGACGCTGCCCGACAGCGCGTTTACCGCAGGCTGGATTCCCGGCGCCACCGTTCACGGCATGTCGCTGACGCCCGCACGCGGCTGGGACCTGACAACGCTCACCTATACCGTCGAGTTTGCGCGTACCACCAAGACCTTCCCCCTCGCGCAGGACCTCGTCGCGCTATGGCCTCTCTACCTTGTCGTTATGGGTTGGCAGGTCATCAGCGTGCTCAACATGCTCGGCGGCGCCCGCCGCGTGCGCCGCACCATGGCGCCGCTCAACGACCTTGCCTTGCGCGTGGACGAGCTCGGCCGTATGCAGCTCTCCGGCGGCAAGATGGAAACGCTGGAGCAGGCCATCGAGCGCGCAAGCGTCGACTCGCCGAGCGTCACCACCGGCGACGCCGACCTGGCAAGCATCGAGGTCGCACTCAACCGCCTGCTGCGCCAGATGCAAGAGGCCAAGCTGCAGCAGATGCGCTTTGTCAACGATGCGAGCCACGAGCTGCGCACGCCCATCGCGGTGATTCAGGGCTACGTGAACATGCTCGACCGCTGGGGTAAAAACGACCCGGACGTACTGGCAGAGTCCATCGCCTCGCTCAAGGCCGAAAGCGAGCACATGCAGGAGCTCGTGGAGCAGCTGCTGTTTTTGGCGCGCGGCGATGCCGGACGCACGGCCCTGCGGCATGCGAATACCAACCTGGCCGCACTGGTCGGCGAGGTATGCGAGGAGTCGCAGATGATCGATGCCGAGCACACGTATCGGCTGGCTTTTGACGCCTTGCTTGCCAGCGACCCGCGCTGCGACGCGCCCGTCGACGTGGCGCTCGTGAAGCAGGCTCTGCGCGTGATCGTGCAAAACGCCGCCAAGTACTCGGATGCGGGAACGACCGTCACATTTGGCATAACGCCCAATGCGGGCTTGGGCACGATCGACATAAGTGTTGAGGACGAGGGCATCGGCATGAACCAGGAATCCGCAGCTCACGCGTTTGAACGGTTCTACCGCGCCGACAATGCACGCGATGCCGGCGCACAGGGCTCGGGTCTGGGGCTTGCCATTGCCAAGTGGATCGTCGACAGCCATGGCGGTGTCATTGGCGTGACCTCAGTCGAGGGCGTCGGCAGCCGCTTTACGATTCGGCTGCCACGGTAGGGATGCCCCCTCGTGGATCGAGGTCTAATACTTTTCCCGAGAAGTGAACGACCATATTCGGACCCCCGAAGCATCCGCATTTTTCGGCCGCAAAATCGCAGGATTCCAGCATCGAAACTGCAGGAAACGATGCCCTTAAAGTGTCGATGCTTCGGGGGGGCTGATTTGTCTCGTTCACTTCTCGGAAAAGTATTAGACTTCGGTTTTTTGACCGTTGCAAAAGTCGATCCCTCGGCATAAATAAAGGGATAAGGCCATACGGCCCTATCCCTTTTTGCTAACTAAAGCAGCTCGTGCGCTACTCGCGGCACAGGTGCACGGCGAAGCCGGCGAACTCGCGCTTAAAGTACACGAGCTTGGTGCTACCGTCGGGCAGCAGCGCGCGCGACTCCTCGTTGACCTCGAGCCCGCGCTCGGCAAACCACTTCTCGGCCGCATCGATGTCGTTGACGGCAAAGCCAATGTGGCCCTTGGTGCCACGACCGTTCTGCTTCATAACCTCGACCAGCGAATCGTTAAAGTACGAAACCGGGGTCTCGATAACGGGCAGGCCCATCATCGTCGAGAACAGCTCCGCGATCTCCAAGGCGTCTGCCGGGTCGGCGGCGTTAATGCCCACATGGGCAACGCGCATACCAAAGAGCTCTACCGGATTGGCGTTCTGCTCACTCATGCAGGCAGCGCCTACTGAGCCATGACGTCAAGAACGGCCTTCTCGGCGGCAACGCGGTTCATGCCGGTCATGAAGGGCACGCCGCTCACGTACGGGCAGGTGAGGCCCTCGGGGGCAACGGTGGTGGCGATCAGCAGGTCGGCGCCCTCGTCGCAAGCGTCCTTGGCCTCGGAGATGGCGCACTGCACGATCTCATACTTGTCGGCGTAACCGTTGGCGTCGAGCAGGGTGGCGACCTTCTGGGCAACGAGCGTGGAAGTAGCAGCGCCAGCACCGCAAGCCAAAACGATTTTCTTCATAGGTAATGTCTCCCTTCATGGTTTACTTTAGGTAAGTGTACCGCAGCGAGCGATGGCACTCGGCCTCGATGAGCTTTTATGCCAGTTTGCTTGCGCGCTGCGTATAATACATCCAGTACGTGTTGTCATACCGCTCGCTTTATGAGCGACTAAGGACCCTAATATGCCCGATTCCCGCACACTCTGGACCGCCGTCGTTATCATCTGTATCGCCGTGTCGGTGTTCTTTAGCATCAAAAAACGCACCACGTTTAAGCGCCTGCAGCAGTTGATGGCTGCCAAACAGTGGGACGAGTTCGATCGTTTGCTCGACGGCAAACTCACCAGCATGCTGTACCCGCGCTACAACCGCGACTACCTGCGCCTGAACTCCTATCTGTTGCGCGAGGACCACGAACACGCCAACGAGATGTTCGACCTGCTGCTGGGACTCAACCTGCCCAAGATGCAGCGCGTCGACCTGGTGATCAAAGCCTTTAACTACTACGTTGGCCAGGAGGACCGCAAAAAGTCCAAGGAGTTGCTGCACGAGATCAAGGGCTTTGAGGGCGGTCAGGCCGAGGCAGTCGCACACGAATGCCAGCTGATGTACGACACGATGATCCTCAAGCGCCACAACGACATTCCCGAGCTGGAGCGCATGCTCGAAGAGGCCGGTGACGACAAGGTCAAGAGCTGCCGCCTGGAATACCTGCTGGCCCTGCAGTACAAGAACAAGGGCGACGAGGCCAAGTTTGCCGAGTACTTGGAAAAGTCGGGCCAGCACTCGATGGCTGTCAACGCGTAACGGGCGGCTTGTGCTAGACTTCTAGTCTCACGGGGGCGTGGCGGAATTGGCATACGCAGGAGACTTAAAATCTCTCGCCGCAAGGATTGTGGGTTCGAGTCCCACCGCCCCTACCATTGGCTTTTACGGGCCCGTATCTCCCAGGGATGCGGGCCCGTTTCTTTTGCACGCCGGTGGGGCTCGAACCCGCGAGGGGGCGAGCGTTAAGCAAACGCGGAGCGTTTGTAGCGAGCCGGCGAGGGCGCCGGCAGGCGACCGAGGCCGGTGCGTATTTGCTGCGCAAATTCGCAGACGTCCCACCGCCCCTACCACGCATTGTTTACGAGCCCGTGTCCCCCGGAGACGCGGGCTCGTTTCTTGTGGATGCCGACACGGATGATAAGTTGCGGTGGAATAGTTCCTGTTTTGACTGGTTACCAGCTCATTTAAGAACTTTTTCACCGCAACTCAGATTGGCACTCCCACATTTTTCGATGGAAAAACGTGGTTGTCTCGCACATTTTCCGATGGAAAAACGTGGTTGTCTCGCACATTTTCCGATGGAAACGCCCAAATGGTCTTATACTAGCCGAGAGGGTTGGGAGGCAATATGCAACGACAGCTTATGAGTGAACTTATCGCTTGGAAATCAAGGGCGAATCGCAAACCTCTCTTGCTTAAGGGAGCCCGCCAGACAGGAAAGACTTGGCTTCTTAACGAATTCGCAAGCCAGCAGTATCGAAGCGTCATTCGTTTTGACTTTATGCTCGAGCCGAGCACACGCTCGCTGTTCGATGGGGACCTCGACCCCAAGCGCATCATCTCCCAGATAGAGCTCCTACGTGGCCAAACCGTAACGCCGACAGACACGCTCATCATCTTCGACGAGATCCAAGAGGCGCCACGCGGGATCACCTCGCTCAAGTACTTCAACGAGCTTGCACCCGAATACCACATCGTAGCAGCCGGTTCCTATATGGGCCTCGCGCTCCGACGCGAAAACGAGTCATTTCCCGTCGGCAAAATCGACCAGCTCACCATGCGTCCCATGGGGTTTGCCGAGTTCGTTCGCGCCGTCGACGGCAACCCGCTCGCCGACGCCATCCTTGCCGCAGACATGAACCTTCTAGCAAACGTCACCGAAAAGCTCGTGCACTTGCTCAAGGAATACCTTGTTGTCGGTGGTATGCCCGAAGTTGTCTCCGCTTTCGCCGAGACACGCGACTTCATTGAAGCCCGAAGGCTTCAGCAGCAAATCATCGAGGCTTACGAATCCGATTTTGGCAAACATGCACCCGCCCGCATCGTCGAGCGCATGAGGTTGGTTTGGAAATCCCTTCCCGGCCAGCTTGCCAAGGAGAACAAGAAGTTTGTCTATGGCGCCCTTCGCCCTGGAGCGCGCGCACGCGATTTTGAGGAAAGCCTCCAGTGGCTCACGGACTACGGAATCGTTCATAAGGTGCCACGTGTTTCCGCTCTAAAGGCACCGCTCTCGAGCTACGAAGACCTCTCGGGCTTCAAACTGTTCTGCATCGACACCGGCATCCTCGGAGCGCTCTCCGGTCTCTCTCCGGCCATCGTTCTTAACGGATCCGCTGTTTTTACCGAGTTCAAAGGTTCGCTGACCGAACAATACGTCGCGCAGGAGCTTTTGCTCCAAGACAAAACTCCCGTGTATTGGTCCTCTACCTCTGGCAATGCCGAAACCGACTTTGCCATCGACCATGCGGGAACCGTGCTTCCGCTTGAGGTCAAGGCGGCAGAGAACCTTAAAGCGAAGAGTCTGAAAATAGCCTGCGAAAAATTCAAACTCGAGCGTTGCGTGAGGAGCTCTCTGGCGGCATATAGAGACGAGGACACGCTCGTCAATATTCCGCTTTGGGAAATTGGGCAAATCGACAAACTGGCATAAAGGCTGCGGAGGCGCTCAGCAAGGACTGTCCCCAGGTGCCGGCAGAAAAAACGTCCCTAGGTGCCGGCTGTTGAGTTGCGGTGGAATAGGGACTGGTTGGGGCCCGAAAGGGCGATTTTAGTCCGCATTTCACCGCAACTTATGAGGGGATGGTTAAAGGGCGCTCAGGCTCGGGGTCCAGGCGATGGTGGGAGTCGCGCCGTCGAGAACCTCGTTGATGGCGGCGGCCATGCCGGCGAGGAGGCTGTTCTCGCTTACGGTGAGCGCATCGTAGCCACCGGCGCGCATGAGTTCGCGAATCACCACGGCGCCGGCCAGAATCACGCCCGCGCGCTTGGGCTGCACGCCTGGCAACGCGGCAATGCTCTCCACGTCCAGCGTGGACATGCGCTCGATAGCGGCAGAAATCTGCTCCATCGAAAGCTCGCGCAGGTGCACAAAGCTCGAATCGTACGGTTCCAGCTCGTGGACCAGAGCCACCAGCGTAGTCACCGTGCCGCCCACCGCGACTAAGCGTTCGGCGCGCTCAAAGTCGACAGGCAGGCCCTCAAAATAGGCGGCGAACTGCTCGCCTGCCCACGCGGCAGCGGCAGCAAGCTCGCCATCCGCGGGCGGCAACGCAGAGAAAAAGCGCTCCGTCACGCGACGGCAACCGATGTCCAGCGAGCGCGTTCCCTCCAGCGCAAAGACGCCGCGCTCCGGAGCGTATACGCCCGTCGCGAGTTCCGTGGACCCGCCGCCCGAATCCGCGACGATGATGCGCTCGCCGGCAAAGTCGTGCGCCACGCCAAAAAACGTCAGGCGCGCCTCGACCTCGCCCGGAATCACCTGTGGTTTGAGCCCCAGATCGCGCAGGCCGTCCAGCAGCAGTGCGGCGTTGGACGCATCACGCGCAGCACTCGTGCACGTGGTGCAGATGCACGCGGCCCCAAAGGCACGGGCTTCGTCCACAAACATGTGGCACGCAGCGAGCACGCGCTCAACGGCCGCCTCGCAAAAGCGCCCCGTCGCGTCCACGCCCTCGCCCAAGTCGGTGATCTCGGTATGCTTGGACGATTCCACGATCGCCCCGCCCTCGACCTGCGCTAGCACTAGTCGCGACGACACCGTTCCCAAGTCGATCGCGGCCACCTTATATCGTTTGCAATTTGTCATTGCGGGCTCCCCTCTGGGCGCTACTCGCCGCTGGACGCGACCGTCTGGCCTTCGACGCCGCTAAACCCAAACAGCATGTCGAGCGTCTGAATGTACCACGGCACGTCCTTGCCGACCTCTTCGATCTCTTTGGCCACTTCGCTGGCCTTCTTGGCGTTTGAGGACTTTTTGCTCGACGACGAATCCGAATCGTCGTCCAAGCCTAGCACGTCAATCTTCTTCTCGCCGGGCATCACCAGGCCCAGGTCCTCGGACGCCGCGTCCTTGATACCCTCCTCCGAGAGCAGTTTGTCGACGCTTTTTTGCAGCTCATCATTGTATTGCTGGCGAATCTCGACCTGCTTGGCCAAGATGTCGCTCGAGCGTTTTGCCACGTACAGGTCGCGTACGGGAAAATACAGGCTCACGAGCGCCAGAGCCACCACGATACCGATAAACAGCGGACGCAGAGAGCCATGCGTAAAGTCATAGATTGCCTTGACCACCGCATTGTCGTTGGCGTAGCGCATAAAGTCCGAGCCCGAAAGACGGCTCGAAGGCCTGCTCGATTTGTCGTGTGCCTGAGTCGAGGGACGCGATGCATGCGACGAACGTGGCGGGCGCACCGGTCCATCTGCCAAGGTATTTGATTGAGCATTGGGGCGCGAGGTACTTGCCGGGCGCTGCGTGGAGCGGTCGGCGCCGGCATAAGCAGACCCACCGAGCTGCACCGTGCGCGCACGGCGAGGCGACGGCTCGCGCGAACCGGCGGAATAGTACCTGTTGTCGTAAATCTGATCCATGTGCGCCTTGTGCGGTTGAGGTTTGTTTGCGCTAAGTCCTTTAGTTATAGCACGAGCGCCTGCACCGCCTTCGCCAGCCTTTGCTCGACATAAAAAAGGCGCTGAGCCGTATGGCCCAGCGCCCATGGCGCTTTGCAGCATCCAGTCAAGGCGGGACGGAACCGAGTCAGCCTCCCCCTCGCCAAATTCGTCCGTTTAGCGAATGTTGTAGAACGCGGTCTTACCGGCGTAGCGCGCGCTGCCCTCGAGCTCGTCCTCGATGCGGATGAGCTGGTTGTACTTGGCGATACGGTCGCTGCGGCACGGGGCGCCCGACTTGATCTGGCCGGCGTTGACGCCCACGACCAGGTCGGCGATCGTGGAGTCCTCGGTCTCGCCGGAGCGGTGGCTCACGATGCAGGCGTAACCGGCCTCCTTGGCGGTCTCGATGGCCTCGAGCGACTCGGTGAGCGTACCGATCTGGTTGACCTTGACCAGGATCGCGTTGGCGGCGCCCAGCTCAATGCCCTTCTTAAGGCGCTCGGTGTTGGTGACGAACAGGTCGTCGCCCACCAGCTGCACCTTGTTGCCAATGCGACGGGTGAGCTCAACCCAGCCGTCCCAGTCCTCCTCGGCCATGCCGTCCTCGATGGAGATGATGGGATAGGTGTCGACGAGCTTTTCCCAGTAATCAACCATCTGGGCGCTCGTGTACTCCACGCCCTCGCCCTTGAGCTCGTACATGCCGGTCTCGGCGTTGTAGAACTCGGTCGAGGCCGGGTCCATGGCGTACATGAAGTCGACGCCGGGCTTAAAGCCGGCCTTCTCCACGGCCTTGGTGATGTACTCGAACGGCTCGGCATTGGTCTTGAGGTTGGGCGCAAAGCCGCCCTCGTCGCCCACGCCGCCGCCCAGGCCGGCCTCGTGCAGCACGCCCTTGAGGGTGTGGTAGACCTCGGCGCACCAACGCAGGCCCTCGGCAAAGCTCGGGGCGCCCACCGGCATGATCATGAACTCCTGGAAGTCAACGTTATTGTCGGCATGGACGCCACCGTTGAGGATATTCATCATAGGCGTGGGCAGCAGGTGGGCGTTGACGCCGCCCAGGTACTGGTACAGCGACAGGCCCGCCGACTCGGCAGCGGCGCGGGCGACGGCCAGCGACACGCCCAGGATGGCGTTGGCGCCGAGCTTGGTCTTGTTGGGGGTACCGTCCGCGGCAATCAGCGCGGCATCGACGGCGCGCTGGTCGAAGGCGTCGAGGCCCACGACGGCGTTAGCGCACTCGTTATTGACGTGCTCGACGGCCTGCGAAACGCCCTTGCCCAGATAGCGGCCCTTGTCGCCGTCGCGCAGCTCACATGCCTCAAAGGCGCCGGTCGAAGCACCCGAAGGCACCATTGCGCGGCCAAAGCTGCCGTCCTCGAGCACGACCTCGACCTCGACGGTGGGATTGCCGCGGCTGTCGAGCACCTCGCGACCGTAGACGTCCAAAATATCGCTCATGTTGTCTCCCTCTCACTTGGAAACGGGTTGAATGCTTGGCGACACGGCTTGCACGCTACAGCGGCGCGCAGGTTCATAAGTTAGCCTTATCGCACTTTTTGCATTATGCCCTAAGTTAGCCAAGGGATACAATCTTTTTAAAAATAATAGGGGCGATGGGACAAGTCCGTCCCGTCGCCCCCGCAGTCTTACTCCTCTGCCTTTGCGGCATCCCAGAGGTCATTGAGGCCGTGGGTCGAAAGCTCGGCCAGATCCACGTGGGCGTCGGCCGCCATCTGCTCCATCGCGGCCCAGCGGCGGCGGAACTTTGCCGTACTGGCACGCAGAGCGCTCTCGGCGTCGATTCCCTCCTTGCGCGCAACGTTGACCAGGGCAAAGAGCAGGTCGCCAAACTCCATCTCGCGCTCGGGAGAACCGGGAGCCTCGGCCTCAAACTCGGCACGCTCCTCGGCAACCTCGTCCCACACGTCCTGGACCGTCTCCCACTCAAAGCCCACGGCAGCCGCCTTGCGCGACACCTTCTGAGCCTGCATCAGCGCCGGCAGGTGCGTGGGCACACCGTCGAGCAGACCCTCGGGTGCGGCCCCGACTGCCGCCACGGCCTGGTCTTTGGCGGCCTTCTCGGCAAGCTTGACCTCGTCCCAAATCTTGAGCACCTCGTCGGAGTTGTCGGCATCCGCATCGCCAAACACGTGCGGGTGACGACGGATGAGCTTGGCGTCGATATCGCGCGCCACATCGGCCAGCGAAAACTCGCCGGCATCCGCCGCAATCTGCGCATGCAGTACGACCTGCATGAGCACGTCGCCCAACTCCTCGCGCAGGTGTGCCGCGTCGTCGGCCTCGATGCAGTCGAGCGCCTCGTAGGCTTCCTCGATCATGTTCTTGCCAATGCTGCGGTGCGTCTGCTCGCGGTCCCACGGGCAGCCGTCGGGCTGACGCAGGCGCCAGATGGTCTGCACCAGATGCTGCAGCTCGGCCGACGCGTCTACCAGCGTGGACAGGTCGCGCGAGCCCTCGGCATTTTGCTGAGCCAGCTGCTCTGCCATGGTTATTCCTCCTCCAGGATCACGTGACGGAACGCGCCGTCCTCGTAGATGCCATAGCTGTGCGTACCGTCCTTGGGAATGCTCACGCTGCCGGGGTTGAAGAGCCACAGGCCCGGGTGCGCCTCGCTTGCCTCGTTAACCTTGATGTGCGTGTGGCCGTAGACGAGCGCGGAGCCCTCGGGCAGCGCGGGCGCGTGATCAACGCTGTTATGCATGCCAGCGCCAAAGACGTGGCCATGCGTCAGGAACAGCTCGCGGCCGGTCTCGTCGAACAGCGTGGCGTAGTCGGCCATGACGGGGAAGTCGAGGACCATCTGGTCGACCTCGGCGTCGCAGTTGCCGCGCACCGCGATGATGCGGTCGGCCAGGGCGTTGAGCAGCGGAATCACACGCTTGGGGGCATAGTCGCGCGGCAGGTCGTTGCGCGGGCCGTGGTAGAGCAGGTCGCCCAGCAGAACGATGCGGTCGGGCTGCTCGGATTCGATAGCGGCGACCAGGCGCTCGGTCCAGTATGCCGAGCCGTGGATGTCGGAGGCGATGAGGTATTTCATGGGTGGTCCTTTCGGTGGGGTTAATTGGATTGGCGCGGCACGTCACTCGCCCGCATCACTCAAATCGCAGCGCCGCGCTCTGAGCCGCCTGCATCACGCGCTGGAGCGGCGCGTTGTGCTCGCGGGCAAGACGGGCACAATCCTCGTACTCGGGTGCCGCGCGCTCGCTGCCGTCGGGCAGGGTGGCTACTTTGACGGCCACCTCGCCCCAAGGCGTCGCTACCTGCTCAAAACGACGCGGCAGGCAGACGCGTTCCATCACCTGGCGACGAACGGCGTTGGTCGTGGTCTCCAAAAAGATAATCGTCTGTAGGCGCTCGATATCCTCGTGCGAGCAGATCACCTGCAGCTGCCAGCCGGGGCGACCTTTTTTGCAGTAGAGAGGCAGCCAGTGCACCTCGCGCGCACCTGCCTCGCGCAGGCGGTCGGCGGCATAGGCGAGTACCTCGGGCGATGCATCGTCGATGTCGCACTCCAGCTTGACGATGGTTTCGGGCGCATCGGTCTCGCGGGACAGCGGAGATGTACTTCCACGTTGCATACGGTCCGGATCCTTTCCGCACGGGCTCGTTTTGTTCACCCAAACGCTAGCACATCGGACGTGGCACAGGCGTGACTTTCGTCCGTCGCCGCCCTCGCCCCTATCCAAACATGTACATCAGCCTCCAAACATGTCATTTTTTGCAGCTTTCGGAGGCTGACGTACACGTTTTGGAGCGAGGCCGCACACGATCAGAATTGCGCCCGCACTCCGTCCACCACAAAGTTCGCCGCACTCAACAATTTTGGACTTTCTACGCAGTTCATCGACCAAAAATTATCCTCGGCATACTTACCCGCTGCACGATGTTACTCTAGTTGCATTTGGCTAACTAAGCGGCTGCCGAGGACCCCGCCCGGCACCGTTACGGCATAGGAGGTTTCATGTTCGAGAAGCGGCTCTTCTCCCTGGTTCCGCAGGCAACGCCCTACATTGTGGCGAGCGTCCTGTTTAAATGGATCGCGCTCATGGCAAACATCACGGTGATGTGGGTGCTTGCGCGCATCTTGGGCGGCATCGTCACGGACGGCCTTTCCGCCGCGCTCGCCGTCGATGCCCTCGCACAGGCGGCCTTGCCGCTCGCCGGCGCCATCATCGTGCGCGCCGCCGCCATCTATCTGGCGCAGCGTTCCGGTGACAAGGCCGCCTTCAAAGCCGTCCGCCGCGTGCGCTCGCTCGTCTACGACAAGCTCACCGCGCTCGGCCCGTCCTATACCGAAACCGTCCCCACCGCCGAGGCCGTGCAAACCAGCGTGGAGGGCGCCACGCAACTCCAGGTATACTTTGGCGGCTATCTGCCGCAGCTCTTTTTTGCCGGCCTGGCACCCATCACGCTGTTCGTGCTGCTCGTAGGCCAAGCGGGACTTCCCGCCGCGCTGCTGCTCGTATGCGTCCCGGTCATCCCCATCTCCATCATGATGGTCATGCGCAACGCAAAAAAGATCGGTTCCGAGTATTGGGGCAGCTACGTCGATCTGGGCGGCATGTTCCTGGAGGCCGTTCAGGGTCTTACCACCCTTAAGGTGTATCAGGCCGACCGCGACTGGCACAAGCGCATCAACGCCG
>CAJMPZ010000025.1 GCA_905215445.1 uncultured bacterium
GTTCGACGAACAGCCGATCGTGTCAAATTTGGGCTAACAGAGCCAAAGAAAAAGCGTATGCAGCCATGCAGGAAGCGCTCAAAAACCTCGAGGCCGCAAAAAACGCCGCAAGTCCCGAGAAAATTGCGGAAATCGATGATGACATTGCCGCTTTTCAAGAGATCTACGACATGGTGGTGGCGGAAGCCGCCAAACGGAGGGAGCCCCTTCCCGCTATGCAAGCGGACGTCGATGCAGCCCAAGCCAAATACGATGAGGCCCACAACCGGACAAGCGGCCTTCAGGCAGAATTAAATAAGGCAATCGACGACGGAGCTTCTAACGAAACTATTAAGCAGTTGCGAGGTGAGATCATGTCGGCAGAAAGGCGAGAAAAATCTTGTGAAGATGATCTTCACCGCTGCCAACGCCGGCTCGAAAGCCAGGAAAAACGGGTTCAGTATTTCGAAAGTGAGGCAAAGGAAGCTAAAGCCCACATCGACGAGGACATAGCCAAGCGAAATGCGCTCCTTAGCGATTTGGAAAAGGCGCAAGCGGCCTATGACGACGCCTGCAAGGCATACGAAGAGGCAAAGGCCGCGGCAGACAAGGCCACCTCGCCCGAGATAGCGAAACCGACCGAGACAGTGCCTCCCTCCGGCCCAGCGCAACCCGCCGAGGCGACACCGCCCGTTGGCTCACCTGCAACCGGCAAAGACGCCCTACCAAGCTCCACCAAGCAAGCGAACACAAGCAGCGGCAAGCAAGCAGATACGACCGCCGGCAAGCTCGCAAACACGGGCGACACAGCACCGAGCGCAATCGCACTCGTAGCAGTCGCCGCCGCAGGCCTCGGAATAACCGCCACTGCCACACGCCGCATCAAGAACTCAAAATAGCTGCCAGCGGTTATTGTCTTCGCCAATCCACAAGCCCAGAGACAAAAGAGGTCCGTTTCCCCACCTAGGGAAACGGACCTCTTTAACTGCAAAAATTCAAACAACAGCACCGCCGCCTCTTAAACTACGTAGCCATCAATGCCCAGACAACGCCAGCGAGCAGCAAAAGGCACGGGATTAAATTATTCAGATAAATGTGACCCTTCAGGCGGTTTTGGTCGGCTACCCGCGAGTGCCGGCAGGGCGCTTGGTAGTCGAGCGATCCCGCAGGCGAAGCCGAGGACCAGCGAGACACCAAGCGCCCTGCCGGCACTCGCGGGTAGCCGCGGCACCAAAAAACGCCTGCGCACTCGATGGATTCGGATGCCCGACAGAGGCTCCTTATGGCTGCTTCCTTCCGGACCTGACCAGATTCGGAACATGTCGTCATCCGAACCCATCGAGCGCGCTAGGCGCTCGGTATATCTTACCTGCTCCCGCCCGCCACGGCAAGTGGGGCGAACCCATCGGATGGATTCGCCCCACTCGTCCATATCGCTAGCGGCGCCTGCGGTACAGGACCGCGCCGCCCGCTGCGGTCAGCGCGCCGATGCCGGCCATGGCGCCGAGCGCCTCAAGCGGCAGGCTGCGGTCGCCGGTGTCGGGCATACCGCCCTTGGAGCCGTCACCGCTAGCGCCGCTGCCGGAGCCGTTATCTGAACCGCCGCCCGAGCCGCCGCCCGGCGTGCCGGGGTTCTCGGGGGTGCCGGGCTCCTCGGCGTAGCTGTTGGTGAAGACCGGCGGCATGTTGGCGTCGCCCTCGTAGGAGACCTTCGCCGACAGATAGCCCGTCTTGGTGCCGTCTGCCGCCTCGTCGCTCACCGTGACGACGATCTTGTGCACCGCCTTGTCGTAGGTCACGTGCGCCTGGCCGTCGTCGACCTCGCTCACCGTGAAGGTGTAGGTGCCGGCCTGCTTGAAGGTCAGCGCATCGAACGTGACGCTGCCGTCCGCGGCATTCTTGGCGGTCGACATGACCTTGCCGTCCCGGCTCTTGAGCTCAAAGCTAAACTGGCCCGCCTTGAGCTCGGCGCCCTTGAGCACCTTGGCGGCGCCCAGCTTGAGGGTGACGGGTGCGGCCTCGTAGCCGTTGGTAAAGGTCACCGAGGTGTCGCCCATGGCATTGCCCTCGGCATCCGCCAGCTCGTGCTTGACGGCGAGCGTACCGTTTTTGGCATCGGTGACCGTCGTGCGCACGCGGTACGTCGCCTTGTCGTATGTCACGCCGCCCGCCGTGCCGGCGACCTCGCGCAACTCGTAGCTGTGCATGCCGGGCGCGGTGTAGGTGACGGGGCTGAGCGCGACCGTGCCGTCGGCGGCGTTCTTGCCCGTCGCCGCGACGCTCTCGCTGCCGTCGGCGGCAAGCTCGACCAACTGGAACTCGAACTCGCCCTCGGCCAGGTCACGGCCCTTGAGCCTCTTGTTCACCTTGATCTGGTCGGTGACGGAGCTCGACGTCGGGTTCACGCCGTAGGTGTTGGTGAACTCGAACGCGCCCTTGCCCTCGGGCGTGCCCTCTGCGGGCAGGATCTCCGCGGCGAGCGTGCCCGCATTGGTGTCCTCGACCACCTTGACCGTGAAGATCCTGCTCGCCGTCGCGTCATTGACCACGCCGTCGACCGAACCGGACTCGCTCACCCGGTAGGCAAACGTCTTGGTGCGCAGGCCGTCACCGTCGATCTCGACGCCATCGAGATCGCTCGGCTGCTTAAACGTGACATGGCCCAGCTCGACGTTGCCGGCGGCGTCGTTGGTCGCCTCGGTCACCGTCTTGCCGGAGGCGTCGACCAGTGCGGGCGCGCCGTCCAGCGGCTCAATCTTAAAGGCGTACCTGCCCGCAATGTCAGCCTGCGTGAGGCCGAGTCCGGCCTGGCCGAGCGCCAGCGTCTTGGCACCCGCGATGTCGACCGTCGCCTCGCCGGCGCTATAGCCGTTCACAAACGACAGCGTGCCGTCGGAGCCCTCGGGGTAGACCACGGCCACATCCAGCCCGCCCTTACCGTTATCGGTCACCTTGACCGTAATGCCGAAGCTCGACACGGCCGCCGTCACGCCCGCGGGCAGCCGGTCCGTACCGTCCTCGGAAACGGTATAGGGAATGACCCAGGAGCCGTCGGCGGCCCTGGTGGCGATGCCGTCCGCCACCATCTGCTCGAGAGCGTCGGTGGTGTAGGAGATGGGCGAGAACGAAAGTCCCACGGCCTCGCCGTCGCCGGAGGCCCGGTTGGTCGCGGTCGCGACCACATTGCCCTGGGCATCGCGGACGGAGAACGAGAACTCGCCCGCCGCCGCGGCGCGGCCCGTCAGCGTCTTGGTGGCGTTGATGGCCACGTTGCCCTCGCCGCCGAGCGTTCCGGTGGCCTCGTAGGAGTTCTGGAACGCGACCGTCACGGGCGCGGGCGCCGCCATGGCGTCATCTGCCGTGGAGACCTCGCTGCGGGCGACCTCGACACCGTCCTTGGCAACCGTGGTCGTGACCGTGAGCTTACCCGTCGCGGCGTCGTAGCTGGGCGCGATGGTCACCGTGCGCGGCACGGTGTCGTTGGTGTAGCCCTCGCCGCCGAGCTTGGTCTCGGTGACGGTGAAGCTGTAGGTCTTGTCCGCGTCGGCGTCGGTAAACTTCACGTCGCTGCCCGCAGCACCGCCAATGAGGTCGACCAGGTCGGCCGCACCGTCATCGGCCGCGGCCACGGCGTAGACGTCCTTTTCGGTCTTGAGGCCGAGCTTGGCGGCCGTCTCGGCGTCGGCGGTCACGGTGAAGGCGAACTGCCCCGCCTCCATGGAGCGGCCGGAGAGCGTCTTGGACAGGCGCACACCCGCGCGGGCCGAGTAGTCGAGCTTGGTCGTGTAGGTGTTGACGAAGTCGCCGCCGCTCGCCTGCGCGATCGCGGGCGTCGTGGCCGTAAGGTTGCCGGAGCCGTCGTCGGTCACGGTCACCGTCATCGTGGCGACGTGGTCGTCGTAGGCCACGCCGGCGATGGCGGAGCCGTCATCGGGCCTGACCTCGCGCACCGTGTAGGTGAAGGTCTTGGCGCGCACGCGCTTGCCGCCGACCTCGGCGAACCCGGCATCTTTGATGTCATTGAGCGTGTAGCGGATGGAGCCGAAGTCAAAGGCGACCCTATCGCCCGCCTTGGTGCCGGCGGCGGCCGTCACACTGACGGTCTTGGAGCCGTCGGCGGAGCCCTCGGGCATGGGAGCGCCGCCCTCGCCCGCGAGCGTGAACTGGAAGCTATCGCCCTCCGCCCAGTCGCGGCCCTCGAGCGTCTTGGTGAAGAGTCCCGCGGTGGAGACGTCCCTGCCCTCGGTGGCCGTTCCGTACGTGTTGGTGAACGCTGCAGTCGCGCCTGCCTCGGTCACGGTGCCCTCGGCCCCCTCGGCCGTGGTCGCGTAGCCCTCGGCGGCATCCTCGGTCACGGTATAGTGCGCGCCCACGGGTAGGCCGGAGATAATCTTCTCCCCGCCATCCTTAAGCGTGAAGTTCGCCTTGCCGTCCGCGAACGTCACGGCGTGCTCGCCCTTGCCGAAGGTGCCGGAGACGGGCTCGCCGTCCCCGTCGGTCAGCGCGACCGTAAAGCCGAACTCTCGCTGGCTGTCGCCGCCGACGACCGTCTTCTTGACGGTGAGGCTGCCCTCGCGGGACACGCTGTTGTGGGTCGTGTTGGTCTGGGATTCGTTCTCCCCCACCTTGACCGTGGCGGTGTTGGAGATGTCGTCGACCACGGCGGCTTCGGCGGAGACCTTCACGTCAAAGCTGAGCGTGCCCGTGGCGCCCGCAGCCTGCTCGCCGAGCGACCAGGTAAGGGTGCGCGTCGCGGCGTCGTAGGCGGCACCGTCGGCAGAACCCTCAACATAGTTAACGCCCTTGGGCAGGACATCGGTCACCGTCACGTCAGCCGCCTGCGCGGCGCCCCTGTCGTCGACGCTGTTATTGGCCCAGCCGATGGTATAGGTGAGGGTATCGCCCACGCCCACCAGCCTGCCATCCACATTGACCTTGGCACCCGAGGCGTCCGCCTTGGTGACGGTCTTGGTGTTGTCGTGCGGCGTGAAGGTGTTGGTGAAGGTCTTCTTGCCCCGCTCGTTGAAGATCTCGGCCTTAAGGCCGGCACCAGTCTGAGTCACTGCGATGTCGAAGGTGTAGGCATGCGCATCGTCCTCAATCAGGACATCGCCGCTTGCTTTCTCGGTCACGGTCGCGTGGTAGGTGCCCAGATTGGTGAAGCTGAGCTCGCCAAAGGAAACCTTGCCGTCCTTGTCATTCTTCGCCTCGATTGGGTAGCCCTCGAGGACATTGCCCGCGCCATCGGTGAGGGAGAGCTCGAAGGTGAATTCCCCCTCCTGGAGGCCGGGCTTGCGGCCGCCCGCGAGCACCTTGGTGAGCTCGGGGACGGACGCCGTGGCGGGGGCGGGGTCGAAGGTGTTGGTGAAGGCGGCGGAGGCGACCTGATCGGCCGAGATGGAGCCATCGGCCCTGGATCCCTCGGCTCCGTTCACCGCGGCTTTGTAGCCATCGGCGGCACGTTCGGTCACCGTGTAGGCGGTTCCCGCGGGCAGCCCCGTGATCCTCGCCGTCTGGCCATCTTTGAGCTTGAGGGTCGCCTTGCCGTCCTCGAACGTCGCGTCACCGTAGGTGCCGGACACTTTGTTGCGGCCTGCGGCATCGGTGGCCTCAACCACAAACTTAAATATCTTGTCCGCGTCGACCGCCAGGCCCTCGCGCGCCACGACGGTCTTGGAGACGTCGAGCTCGCCCGTCTTCACAGTGTTGGTCACGGTGAAGCCGCGCTCGGCGTCGCCGGTGACCTTCGAGCTGTAGCCCTCGACGGGCACCTCGGCCACGGCGTAGTCGATCACGGAGCCGGACTTGGAGTACTTGGGCAGGCCCTCGAAGGAGTGCTTCCAGCTATTGGACTTCGACAGCTCGGCCGACTCGCCGGTGTCCTTCCCGTCGGCGAGCAGGCGCACGGTGGCCTTCTCGGCCGCCGGGCCGACCCACTTCTTCTCGACGGGCACCGAGACCTTGGCCGTGGAGGTGTTGGTCACGGTGAAGCCGCGCTCGGCGTCGCCGGTGACCTTCGAGCTGTAGCCCTCGACGGGCACCTCGGCCACGGCGTAGTCGATCACGGAGCCGGACTTGGAGTACTTGGGCAGGCCCTCGAAGGAGTGCTTCCAGCTATTGGACTTCGACAGCTCGGCCGACTCGCCGGTGTCCTTCCCGTCGGCGAGCAGGCGCACGGTGGCCTTCTCGGCCGCCGGGCCGACCCACTTCTTCTCGACGGGCACCGAGACCTTGGCCGTGGAGGTGTTGGTCACGGTGAAGCCGCGCTCGGCGTCGCCGGTGACCGCGGAGTCATAGCCCTCGACGGGGTCCTCGGACACGGTGTAGTGCGCGCCCGCGGGCAGGTTGGAGAAGACGCCCTTCCAGTCGTTGGACTCGCTCAGGGTGATCGAATCGATGACGGTATCGCCGTTCTTGAGATTTACTTTGACCTTATTAGGATGGGGAATCCTGGGGTTCTCCCAGACCTTTTTGATGGGAATGTCGATGTTCTCGGACTTGCCGATGATGACACCGCCGTTGGCGCCGATGCCGCCTCCCCGCTCGGCCGTATTGCCAGAGATCGTCAGCGACGTCTGACCGCGGCCGAGGTTATACACATCCTCGCTCATCACAGATTTAAGCGCGACGTTCGGCGTGGCGTCGGTAAAGGACAGGGGCTCGCCGTTGCCACCGTCGGGAGAGAATCGCGGGATTTCGGTGTTTGTTTCCGCATAAGTGCCTTCGGGGTTAAACAGCCCACCGTCTCTGTACCAGCTGACCTTTCCGCCGCCCGGAGCGCGGTTGGCCAAGGTCAGTTTGTATTTGGCGTCTTTGAAGCCGGTGAAGACGAGGTCGTCTCCCGCCTCATCGGCCGAGTTCCTGGCGATCAGGCCACCGTTCTGGACGTAGACCTTGGCATCTCCGGTCGGGCAGAACCACATGCCGCCGCCCTGCTTTTTCGCATGGTTATCAACAACGAGAGCGTTTTCGATATGGAGCGTGCTATAGACGAGATACTCGTTGCCTTCGCTATATACGCCGCCACCCATATTCCGAGCAGTATTGTCCTTGATCTCGCCCGCACTGAGCTTGACGTCATCTGAATAGGTATAGATGCCTCCGCCGGCGGAAGCGGAGTTACCCGATACGGAGCCACCTTTCATAGTGAAAGCGGTATGGTCCCTACCACCCTGCTGCAGGCCGCGATCGACCACGCACACTCCGCCGCCTTTGCCATCAGAATACGCAATATTGTCCTCGATCTTGCCGCCCTTGAGGGTAAACTCGGCATTCCCTTCGACGTGCACTGCGCCGGAGGGAGTTCGATTCCCAAGCTTATAGCCTCTGTTGCGCACAAGCTGACCACCGGTCATCTCAAAGGAGGCTCTCTGGTTACGAGCCTCGCTGTACATGACCACCGCGCCGCCCTGATAGCCGGCGTTATCCTCGATACTGCCGTTACTCATCTCAAGGTGGGCATCGCCCATCAGCATGATGCCGGTAGACGAAAGGTAATTACCATCGCCGTCTGCGGAGAAAGACACGTGATTCTTACGGATAACGCCGCCCTTCATGACAACATGAGCGCCGTCTTTCGCGTGGACAGCGCCGCAATACGCGTCCTTAAGTTCGCACTGCTCGATAACGCCGCCCGTCATGGTAAGCGAAGCCTTGTCTCCCGACACGTCGATGACACCCGTATTGACGGTGTTCGCAGCGCCGTCGCACACAACGGCCTCGTCAGAGAGCACAACCGCTCCCCTGCTAGAAATAATGGCGCCCTTGTTGTAGCGACCACTCAGGGACACTTTCCCCGACAGCTCGAGGGATGCCCCCTCGGCAACATTGACCAGTACGGAGAAGCCGCTTTTCTTTGCCAAGATGGTATAGGGCTCATCCGACGTGATCTTAATCATCTTCCCGGCAGGAATCGTGAGCGTGGAGCCAAGCTTCACGTGCTTTTTCAGGGTGATGACGGTTTCCTTGTCATAGGGGGCCTCGTCGACCAGATCCTGAAGGGTCTTGGTGCTGTCATCGCTCACGGTACCGCCGACGCCGTCATCGATGGACTCGCGCGTGTAGACGATATCGACGCCAAAGAACGGGAGGTTCTCCGAGCCTTTGATGTCGTCCATGCTGTTTTCGATTGTGATCTTTTTAACCGTGCTGCCTTCAAACATACCCGAGGGTATTTCGGTGAGGCCGCGCCCGATCGTCACATCCTTCACGCCACCTACGCCCGAGAAGGCCGCCGTGCCAACGGAAGTCACGGAATCCGGAATGGAAAGCTGCTCCGGCAACGTGCCGTAATAGAAGGCGTAGTTGCCAATTGTCTCAAGTGTCCTGGGAAGCTGGACGGCGACGTTGCTCTGGATAAAGGCCCACTCACCGATACTCTTCAGGCTGTCGCAAAGCCCCACGATCTTAACCGGTGTGTAGCAGAACGCATTGTCCGGAATGTTCTGAAGCGAGGACAGATCCACGGACGCCTGCAGATTTTTGCACTCGTAAAAAGCCCCCCAGCCCATCTTTGTCACCTTGCTTAGATTGGGCACGCTCACCAGGCTGGCGCACCCCTGGAAAGCAGAGGATCCGATGCTCTTCAATGTGCCTGGGAAATCGATCCCAGTCAAACTCGAGCAAGTCCGAAACGCCCCATCCCCGATGGACTCGATTTCGCTCAGCGCGGTGACGGACGTGAGAGAGGTGCATCCGTCAAACATGTGCGAGGGGATCTTGGTAACCGAAGCGGGCAACGACACGCTTGTCAGAGACGTGCAGTCTTCGAACACGCCCGTTATGGTGTCGGAGAAGGCGACATCTTTTGGAAACTCGATGCCTGTGAGGGCCGTAGCCCCCTCGAAGGCGCCCGAGCCCGAAATCATTTTGAGGGTTGAGGGGAGATCGATCTCCGAAAGGTTGCTGCAGCCATAGACCATCATGTTGGCGCTAATCTCCTCGACGCCCTCATCGAAATAGAGCTTTTCGAGCGAGCCAGCGTTTTGCAGCGAGCAAGCGAAGTTCTTGATGGAGCCAGGGATATGGAGCTCCTTGACCTTTGCGAACCTCCGGAAATTCCCTCCGTACATTTTTTCGAGCGTGTCGGGAAGCGTCAGCTGCTCAACGTTCTTGGCCACGATACCAGACGAGAAATAAAGTTTGGTGACTTTGTAGGTCTGGCCACCATGCTCGATGGAGCTGGGCACACTCACCGCGGTCACACTGTCGTCGGCAACAATACCTGTGATTTCCGCCGTGCCCTTATCCGTGGTCTCGCACGAATAGGTCACGCCGTCCTGGGTGATCTCAAACTCCTCCGCAGTATACGCAGTCCGCGATTCCGTGGCCGCATATGCGACACCGGCCGTCGCGCCAACGGATAAACATCCGAAGCCGAGAACCAGCGCAAGGCAGAGAGCAGCGACTCTCTGCCCCCCCGCCGAAAACTTTCCTCTCCAATTCCCTTCTCCCCCTCTGGTGTCGCCTTCTCTTCCCACGAGCGATCTATTGATTAAGGACAGTTAAAGACAACATTATGACCAAAGAGGCCCATCATGGAGATAATCCACGTCTTCGCCCGAAATGGTAATTAATTGGCATGATTAATTGGCGAACAACTGAACGAAGAGCAATCTACTAATGGCACATAAATGGCGGCGTCAACACCTGAAGTGCAAAAAGACTACTTTTCTAGATGCGGCCGAGGTCGTAGGCTCGCGCAACAGACTCGCCGGCACAGATGAGGTTGGTTGTGGCTTCTTGCGGATCGAGTGCCCGCTCCAGGTCCATGGGCTTGCGACAGATCGGCAGTACAAGGTCAATGCCCTGCTCATACACCGCATCCAGGTTGACGGCGCGACCGCCCACGACAGCGGCCACCGGCTTGCCATAGCGCATGGCACGGCGGGCCACACCCACCGGCGCTTTGCCGGCGGCGGATTGCTCATCCATATTGCCCTCGCCCGTTATGACCAGGTCGACATCGCGCACGCGCTCGTCAAATCCCACGAGGTCGAGCACGGTCTCAACGCCCGAACGCAACTCGGCACCAAGTGCCAACAACGCGGCGCCCAGGCCGCCGGCGGCACCGGCACCGGGCACGCCGAGCACCGAGCCAAATGTCCGTGCGCCCTCGGGTGTGTGCAACAACCCCTGGGCTCGAGCTCCGGCAATCGCAGCGTCGAGCAAGCGGCCGTAGCCGACCATCCAGCTGTCGCACCTGCTCAGCGCCTCGGCATCATCAGCCGGCAGACCCTTCTGTCCGCCGAACACTGCAAGCGCGCCGCGACGCCCTACGAGCGGATTCTCGACATCGGAAAGCACCACGACACGCGCGCCATTCAGTGCCCGTAGCGCCGGTGCCAAATCGATACTCGCCACGTGTTCAAGGCCCGCGAGCCCCGGCGCGATATCGCAGCCACGGTCATCGACAAGACGCGCGCCCAGCGCCTGCAGCATGCCGGCGCCACCGTCGTTGGTGGCGCTGCCGCCCAAGCCAATATAGATAGTCTTTGCGCCCGTGCGAACCGCGCGAAGCATGAGCTCGCCCACGCCATAGGTTGTAGCGGCCAGCGCCGACGACTCCGTGCAAGGCGAGTACCCGATGCCGGCCGCCTCGGCCATCTCGATGACCGCGGACTCGCGCTCGACATCAACCAGCATCCGGGCAGGCACACGCTCGCCCAAGGGGCCTGCCACCTCGCAGGTCACAATCTCACCGCCGCACGCGGCAACGGCATCGAGCGTTCCCTCACCACCATCTGCCAGCGGCAACGTGGCCACCTGGGCATCGGACCACACACGGCGCACGCCTTCGGCAACCGCCGCCTCCGCCTGCGCGCTCGAAACGCTACCCTTAAAGGAGTCGATCGCCAACAGCACACGGCGGGGCCGGCGGCACGCGGCACCAAAATCGACCACCTCAACGGCGATTTCTTCGGCACACGCGAGCGCCTCGGCATGAGCGGCATGTGCCTCAAGATCGGCCCCACAACCGCAGCCAGTACCATCGGTGCCACGCAACCCACTAAAATAGCCGCTCAACACCTCACGACACTCGTCTGCCAGCACGCCAGCCGTCACGTTAAACCGATGATTCAGGCGCGAATCGGCATTCAAATCGTATAGGGATCCCAACGCACCCGCCTTGGCGTCGCTCGCGCCATACACGCAGCGCCCCACGCGCGCGTTGACCATAAGCCCCGCGCACATGCAGCAGGGTTCGAGCGTCACGTAGACCGTACAGTCGGAAAGGCGCCAGCGGCCAAGCGCCTGGGCAGCGGCGCACAGGGCCGCGAACTCTGCATGCGCCGAAGGGTCCTGGTCGAGCTCGCGACGATTATGCGCCCTCGCGACGATCTCGCCGTCGCGCACCACTACGGCTCCGATGGGCACCTCTCCCACCGCCGCGGCGGCTCGCGCCTCCGCCAACGCCTCGCGCATGAACTTCTCGTCGATTTCGGTGATCGTCATCGTTCGCCTTCCCTGTTGCAAATTCAAAACGATGCTATCATTACGACTCACGGAGAGATGGCAGAGCGGTTGAATGCGGCGGTCTTGAAAACCGTTGAGCGCGAGAGCGTTCCGGGGGTTCGAATCCCCCTCTCTCCGCCACTTTTAGTGATGCACCGGCGTCATGGTCCGCTCGAACAGCGCATCGACAACGTCGGCCATCTCGGGTCGACGCTCAAGATTGTGGCCCGATTCCCACCATATCGTGAAAAGTCGAATAATACCGCCGGCGACAAACTCAGACGTCGTCTCGAGTGACACGGGGGCCAGGGCATCCTCGGCAAGCACGTTCATCACACGCTCGCGGATGGAGCGGGCAATGCGGTCGCAAATCATGCTGGTCAGCATGCCCGACATGCTGCTCGCCAAAATGTTGTCCATGAGCTGCTCATGGGCCAGAATCAGGTCCATGGCTTCGGTGAACACCTCATGGCGAAGCACGCGCACGTCGTCGGCCGACACCGTGCCGCCCTCGCCAGCCCGCTTTTGCGGCAAGCCCGACATAAGCTCATCGATATAAAAGGCAAAGTAATCGTTCTTGTCGCGAAAGTGCTTGTAGAACGTCGTACGGCGAATCATGGCGCGGTCGCACAGCATGGCAACCGTCAGGTCCTCAAAACGATGCTCCTCGAGAAGCTCGGTGAAGGCATCGAACAGGGCGCGATAGGTTTTCTTAATACGAAGGTCCACTGGTATCGCCATCCTCAGGGTAAAGACAACACTCGTCAATCTGTCGCATATCTTACACCTGTACCTCGCGCGCTTTGCCCCGCTGCCAACCCCGCCGAAAACATAACGCTTACCGGAAAGTTCGGCACGGCAAAACGTTGCGGGTATACTAGTAGCGTTATACCAACGGCAGCTGGCGCATGCCGCCGCGGCCATTCGAAACGGAGACATCATGCTTCCCGTCATCATCGGCATCGTTGTTGTCATTGTGATTGCCTGCGCCATCGCCGGCATCTACAACAACATGGTCACCAAGCGCAACCGCATCGATAACGCCTGGCAGAACATCGATACGCAGCTGCAGCGCCGCAACGACCTGATCCCCAACCTGGTCGAGACCGTCAAGGGCTACGCCAAGCACGAGCAGGAGACGCTCTCCGCCGTGATCAGCGCGCGTAACACCGCCGTCAAGGCCACCACGCCCGAGGCCAAGATGGAAGCCGACAACGTGCTGACCGGTGCGCTGCGCCAGCTCTTCGCCGTAGCCGAGGCCTATCCCGACCTTAAGGCAAACACCAACTTTACGCAGCTGCAGGCATCGCTCGAGGATACCGAGAACAAGATTAGCTATGCACGCCAGAGCTACAACGACTGCGTGCTCAGCTACAACAACGCCATTCAGACGTTCCCGGCTGTCATCTTTGCCGGCATCTTCCAGTTTAAGGAGCGCCAGGGCTTCGAGGCCGCCGAAGCAGCCCGCCAGGCCCCGACCGTCAAGTTCTAACAATCACGGCCGAGTCTTAAGCCAGTTCATCAACCCTTTGGGGTCCAAGGCACAAACCTTGGGCCCTTTTCGTATCCACGCACAACGCGCGGCCAAAAGGCCGCGCGCCATCTTTATTCAGATCTATATTGCCCGTAACGGCAGCGCCGAGGTAACGCAGGCCCGAGGGCGACCTTCCTTTCCGGCGCACTCCGCAGGACGAAAGAACCTCCGCCGCACGAAGTGCGCAGCGGAGGTTCTTTCATGTCCGAGGACGCGCCGGAAAGGAAGGTCGCCCTCGGGCCGGACAGCTAAGACAGCTTATGCGACGGTGTAAACCCAGTTGTGCTTGTCCTCGACAGCACCGGACTGGATACCAGTCAGGGTCTCGCGAAGCTTCTTCATCACAGGGCCAATCTCGGTGTAGCCAGCCGGGAAGGTCACGGTCTCGTCGGCGCCGTAGACCTTGTTGTCGATCTCGCCAACCGGAGAGATGACGGCAGCGGTGCCGCACAGGCCGCACTCCACAAAGGTGCCGGCCTTGACCTCGGCCCACTCAACGGGACGCTGGTCAACGGTCATGCCCAGGTCCTGAGCAACCTGAACGAGCGAACGACGGGTGATGGAGGGCAGGATGGAGTCGGTGTGCGACTGCGGAACGACAAGCGTGCCGTCCTCCTTCACGAACAGGACGTTGGCACCACCGGTCTCCTCGACATAGGTGCGAGACTCGGAATCGAGATACAGGTTCTCGGCATAGCCCTCGCGGTGAGCCTCCATCGTGGGCTTGAGGGACATGGCGTAGTTGAGGCCGGCCTTGATGTTGCCGGTGCCGTGCGGTGCCGCACGGTCATACTCGGAAACGCGCAGCTTAACGGGCTTAAGGCCACCCTTAAAGTACGGACCGACCGGGGTCACGAGGATGCGGAACGTGTACTCAGGAGCGGGAGCCACGCCGATCACGTCACCGGAACCGATCATAAACGGACGCACGTACAGGGTCGCGCCGGAACCGAAGGGCGGAACCCAGGCGGCGTTGGCAGAAACGACCTGCTTGACGGCCTCAACGAACTTGTCCTTGGGGAACGGGGGCATCTCGAGGCGCTGAGCAGAGTTGTACATACGCTCGGCGTTCATGTCGGGACGGAAGCAGACGATGCTGCCGTCCTCGGCGGTGTAGGCCTTCAGGCCCTCAAAGACCTCCTGGCAGTAATGGAAGATGCCGCCGCACTCGGAGACATGCAGCGTGTGGTCGGTGGTCAGGCCGCCCTCGTCCCACTCGCCATCCTTCCAATGAGCCTCGTAGCTGTAATCGGTCTTCATGTAGCCAAAGCCGAGGCTACCCCAATCGATATCCTTCTTCTCGACAGTCATATGTCGCTCCTTACATACACAGTTGCAAACTCGCGAACCCGCACGCAAGGACCGAGGCCGGCCGCGTCGCAACGTCGCACGCCCGGAGCGTAGAGCCGGACGGGACACGCGAACAGCATCAAAGCCGATGGCACGTCGATTCGCATGCACGAGATTGTACTCCCCGTACGCGTCTGATAAAACGCTTTTCTTTAACTAAGTAAAGTATTTTCATTTGACCGAAACTAAAGAGGCCCGCCACCGTAAGCGGTGACGGGCCTCAACGGCACGGTTTGCGCGCTGGCTCGAGCTACGCGTTCTTTTTGCCCAGCTTAGCCTTAACCAGACCGACCACAGTCGGGATGATCGACACGGCGACGATGCCGATAATCAGCAGCTCAAAGTGCTCCTGCACAAAGGGAATGCCGCCAAAGAAGTAGCCCAGCAGCGTAAAGACCGTCGACCAGGTAATGCCGCCCAGCACGTTAAAGATGACAAAGTTGCGCCAGTGCATGCCGCCCATGCCGGCGATAAAGGGCACAAAGGTGCGGATAAACGGGAAGAAGCGGCCCAGGAAGATGGCTAGGTGACCCCACTTGTCCAAGAAATCCTCGGACTTTTTGATGCGCTCGGGCGTCATGGCCTTCACCTTGCCCGAAGCAATGATCTTTTTGCCAAAGAAATGACCGATCATAAAGTTGCACTGATCGCCCAAGATGGCAGCGGCCCATGCGGTGGCCAGAAGCGCCACGATGTTAAAGCCGCCGTTGTGGGCAAAGAAGCCCGAGGCGAACAGCAGCGAATCGCCGGGAAGGAACGGGAAGAACACTACGCCCGTCTCGATAAAGATGATCAGGAACACGCAGCCGTAGGCCATAAGCGGGCCGGCGGCAATCCAACTGGCGATCGCGGTGCGCGGGTCTTTGAGCAACTCGGCGATAAAATTAATGAAACCCATGAAGTAAAACCTCTCAGTTGTGGGCGCGGATACGTCCAAGTTGACCAGTATACGGTTGCGGCGCCCCCTCGTGCGCAACCCCACAAAAGCATGACTCCATTACCAGCAAGTATGCATAACTGACACCTGTCACGTAAGCCGTGAAAGATTGCTCTTCCTAATCCCTAGCGAATCGCTATACTTTATTGAATCGCATTGCCATGGCGCTAAGGGAGGGCGGTCAGTGAGCTTTATCAATACCATTCGCGAGGACATCAAGACCGTCCAAGCGCAGGACCCCGCCGCGCAAAACGGTCTGGTCATTTTCCTTTCGTACCCCGGTCTTCACGCCAAGTGGAACCACGTACCCGAGCATTGGCTCTGGGAGCACGGCCACCGATCGCTCGCCCGTGTGCTCTCGCAGCTCACCCGCCATATCACCGGCGTCGAGATTCACCCTGCCGCGCAGATTGGCAAGCACTTCTTTATCGACCACGCCATGGGCGTCGTTATTGGCGAGACCACCATTGTGGGCGACAACTGCGTACTCTATCAGGGCGTCACGCTCGGCGGTACCGGCAACGAGACCGGCAAGCGCCACCCCACCCTGGGCAACAACGTCACCGTGGGCACGGGCGCCAAGGTGCTCGGCAACATTCGCATCGGCAACAACGTCAAAATCGGCGGCAACTCGGTTGTCGTCAAGGACGTGCCCGACAACTGCACCGTCGTGGGCGTGCCGGGACGCATCATCAAGCGCAACGGCTGCCGCGTGTTCGAGGAGAGCTTCGACGCCAAGCAGCATCGCGAGTACATGCCCGATGACGCTGCCGAGCAGAGTGCCCTCAACCGCCAAGGCATCACCGAGAACGCCCGCCGCGTCAAAGAACTCGAGCGAGAGGTGGCCGAGCTCAAAGCCCTCGTCGCCAAGCTCGTGGACGAGCGCTAGGAACGCAAGCGGCACAAAACGACATCGGCATCAACGCAAAAAGGCGCGCCAGGGAATTCATCCCCGGCGCGCCTTTCTTTTTGATGTGACATGCGGGACTGTCCCTTTGTCACATTATGCGAACTGACTCAGATAGAGGTCGGCATAAGCGCCCTCGGCTGCGAGCAGCTCCTTATGCGTGCCCTGCTCGATAATGTTGCCGTGGTCCATGACCAGGATGAGGTCGGCATCGACGATCGTCGACAGGCGATGCGCGATCACAAAGCTCGTGCGCCCGCGCATAAGCGCGTCCATGGCACGGCCGATGGCAAGCTCGGTGCGCGTGTCCACGCTCGACGTCGCCTCGTCCAGGATGAGAATCGCCGGGTTGTTGAGCAGCACGCGTGCGATGGTCAGCAGCTGACGCTGGCCCTGGCTGATGCTTTCGGCATCGTTGGCCACGCGCGTGTCGTAGCCCTGCGGCATGGTACGTACAAAGAAGTCGACCTGCGCGGCGCGTGCGGCCGCCACGATCTCATCGTGCGTCGCCTCGGGGCAGCCGTAGGCGATGTTCTCGGCAATCGTGCCGTCGAACAGCCAGGCGTCTTGCAGCACCATGCCAAACTGCTGACGTAGCTCGCCGCGATCCATGCGGCTCGTATCCACACCGTCGAGCGTAATGCGGCCACCGTCGATCTCGTAAAAGCGCATGAGCAGGTTGATGAGCGTCGTCTTGCCTGCGCCCGTGGTTCCCACCACGGCAATCTTCTGGCCCGGCTCGGCGGTAAACGACACGTCGCGCATAAGCGGCTTGTCGGGCGAATAACCAAAGCGCACGTGCTCAAAAGAGACGCGACCCTCAACGCGACCCGGCAGCTTGGCGGCCTCGTCCGGCAGCGGATCGGCCTCCATCTCGGGCTCATCGAGCAGGTCGAACACGCGTTCCGCACTCGCCAGCGCGCTCTGCAGCGAGTTAAAGGTAAACGACAGCTGCGTCATGGGTTCGGACGCCTCGTAGATAAACTGGAAGAACGCCTGGAACACGCCGACGGTCATGTGACCGGCAACCAGCATGCTGCAGCCCACCAGCGCGATCACGATCTGCGCCAAACGGCCGATAAAGCGCACCGCAGGGCCGACGGCATTGATCATAAAGTCGGCCTTGGTGCTCACGCGCGCCAGCTCGCCCGAGGCCTCGTGCACCTCGGCAGAGCTCTGGTGCTCGCGGTTGAATGCGCGAATCACCAGACGGCCCGAGTAGCCCTCCTCGACCGCGCTCGTGATTTTGGACACCCACTCCTGGCGCTCGCCGGTCACGTCATGTGTGCGGCGCGAGACCACTTTGGTCACCAGCAGCGACAGCGTCATAAAGAACAAAAAGACCAGCGTGAGCGGCACGCTAAACACGAACATCACGCTCACGGCGCCCACCACGGTACCGATCGACACCAGCAGCTGCAGCAGTCCGCGCTGCATGCTCTCGGACATCTTGTCCAAGTCGTTGGTCGCACGGCTGACGACCTCACCGGGACGATGCGCGTCAAAGAAGGCAAGCGGCAGACGGTTGAGCTTTTGTGCGATGCGGTTGCGTAGACGCAGGTTGAGGCGTTCGGCCACGCTCGACATCAAAAAGCTCTGGAGCGCATAGAACGAGGCAGCGGCAGTCCAGATCATAAAGTAGACGAAGATGGTCTTGCCGCAGTTCTCCCAAGTGATGTTGAAGGTGGTTCCGTTGGCAAACGCCACCTGAATGTGGCCCCACAGCTCATCGATCACGCGGGCGCTATATGCCGGCGCAGCGGTGTTAAAGATGGCGTAGAACACAATGCTCGCGAACACGATATAGAAGCGCCAATGGTCGCCGGCAGCCTCGCTCCACAGGCGGCGCACCGTCGCCCAGGTGTCGCGGGGTTTCTCGTCCTCGTCGTCCACATCGCGCATGCGCTCTGCCTCGGCGCGGGCGCGCTCGTCCTCGGCGCGTTCGTTTTCCTCGTAGAGCGCTTGGCGGCGAGCCTCGCGCTCGGCTGCGGCCTTGGCGGCGTCATCCAGCTCGGGTGCCACGGCAGCCGTTTCCTCGACCAGCCCCGCGGCAACGGCGTCATCAACGCCGCCCTGCTTCTTGAGCTCCTCGGTCATGCTACTCACCTCCCTTCATTTGCGATTCCGCGATGGCGCGGTACACCTCGCAGGTTTCCATAAGCTCGCCATGCGTGCCCAAGCCCACAACCTCGCCGTCCTTGAGCACTACGATCTGGTCGGCATGCAAGATCGTCGAGATGCGCTGCGCGATGATGAGCACCGCAGCGTCGCGCGTCTCGTCCTGCAGCGCATGGCGCAGGGCCGCATCGGTCTTAAAGTCCAGGGCCGAAAAACTGTCGTCGAAGATATACAGGTCGGCGCGCTTCATGAGCGCGCGGGCAATTGCCAGGCGTTGGCGCTGACCACCCGAGAAGTTCGTACCGCCTTGGGCAACCGGGGTATCGAGCCCATGCGGCTGATCGAGCACAAAGGTGCTCTGGGCAACCTGGAGCGCATGAAGCATGTCGGCCTCGGTCGCACCCTCGTTACCAAAGCGCAGATTGCTTGCCACGGTGCCCGAGAACAGCCATGCCTTCTGCGGGACGTAGGCAATGCGCCCGCGAATCTCGTCTTGCGAAAGCTCGCGCAGGTCGACGCCGTCCAGGCGAATGGCACCCTTGGTGGCATCGTGAAAACGCAGCAGAAGCTTTGCCACCGTCGACTTGCCCGAGCCCGTCGAGCCCACAATCGCGGTCGTCTGACCGCGACGACAGGCAAAGCTCAGGTCGCACAGGGTGTCCTCATCGGCATCGTCAAAACGAAACGACATGTGATCGAACTCAGCGACCGCATCCGCATCGCCCCCGGAGGCAGGCGCCCCGTCACCCAGCGTACGCTCGCCGTCCACGATGCTCGGCTCAATCTCCAACACCTGCTGCGCACGGTTCAGGCACGCCGCGGCGCGCGGCAGCGTCAGCACTACCATCTGCGCCATCATCACAAAGAACAGGATCAGGAGCGCATATTCCAGCACCGCGGAGATGCTCGCAATCTGCATTGCATGGGCGCCAACGCGGTTGCCGCCCACCCACAGCACCGCCACCTCGGCAATGTTCATCAAAAAGAAGGTAGAGCTATCAAGGCCCACAAACAGGTGGTTGACCTTAATGGCGTTGTCCGCGTAATCGCTAAACACCTCGTCCAGGCGCTGCTCCTCGTGAAGCTCTTTATTAAAAGCGCGGATGACGCGAACGCCCACGATGTTCTCGCGCAGCACCACGTTCATGCGGTCGATAAAGCTCTGCAGGCGCATAAAAATTGGCGCGGCGTTAGCCACGGTAAAGACTGCCGCCACCAGCACGATCGCAACCACCACGCCCAGCAGCGTACCCATGGCGGGATCGATGAGCCACGCAAAAATGATGCCCGCGACGGCCAAGAACGGCACCGGCAGCACCAGCTGGATCGTCTGCAGGATGGCCTGCTGAATCACATTGATGTCGTTGAGCGAGCGCGTGATCATCGATCCGGTGCCAAAGCGCTCAAAGTCGCTGGCCGCGAGCTCGAGCGACTTGTCGTACACGGCATTGCGGATATCGCAGGCCACGTTGGCGGCCAAGCGCGCCGAAAGATAGCAGCCCAGCACCGCGCCGCCGCTGGCCATGCCGGTCGCGATAAGCATGTAGAGGCCATTGCGCAAAATGTAGTCGACATCACCCGTGGTGATACCGGTGTTGACCATGTTCGCCAGCATCGTGGGAACCAACAGCGTGCCGACGTTATCAACCAGCAGCACCAGCAGCGTCACTGCGACAAGCCCTCGATAGGGCTTCAGAAACCTCATTAACAGTCGCACGACTCCCCCTCACCTTGATTCTCGGCTTGGCTCTCGGCAGCGATATGCTGCTTAAATGCCTCGCACTCCTCACCGAGCACCTGAGAGAATTTTCCGATCAAGCGCATAATCTCGCGCTGCTCACACGGCTCAAGCGCGCCAAAGGCTCGCTGCTCGGCCTTGAGTGCCGGCAGCGCATAACGCTCGGCAAACCGCATGCCCGCTTCGGTCAAACGCACAACCTTGTTCTTACGGCTGCCTTCGGCAAACTCCAACGTTGCAAAGTCCCGCGCCGTCAAGGTTTTAATGGCCGAGTTGATGGTCTGCTTGCTGTAGAACCATTCGCTCGTCAGGCGGCTTACGGCAATACTGCCGCCCGCCGTGCTGGTATCGACGAGCATCCAGTAAGCGCAGTCCGAAAGACCGCAGGCGCGCGAGAACTCCGAATAGATATGGTCGAGTCCATTGAGCAACCGGTCGAAGTCGACCAGCGTAACCGCACTATTCATCTATCCCACCATTCGATTGTCCGATTTTTGACCAATTTTGTATCTCTAGATTAGTCCGAGTTTTGACTATCGTCAACAGGCTCTCCGCAAATGTTTGCACTTTTATGGCCTATCGGCAGAAAAAGACCGCCGGCGCGGGGGCAGCGCCAGCGGTCACGTGAAAATCGGGTTTTATTGCCTGTTAAGCGGCGACGGCCTCATAGACCGTAGCGCCCGAGAAGCTATCATGCAGGCTCTTGCCGGCAATCCACGGCAGCTCGACGACCTCGCAGACCGTGTTGACCAGCTCGGAGCAGTCAGTAAAGTGGCCCTTGTCGTTGAGGGCCTCGCAATCCTGAACACGCCAATAGCCATCGGTGTGCGTGATGTAGTACTCGTGATCGTTAATCAACACGAAAGCGCGCGTCTTGGAACGCAGCAGCTTCAGAAATCCTTCGAAATCGGTCTCGACGACATCTCCAGCCTGGAACATGATGTTACCTCCTGGCCCGGCGCCACCACGGCGCATTGATAAACGTTGGTACTCCTTTAGTAAAACCTTTATCAGAGGTTATGCGTTCGTCATTTAGGCAAGTGGTAAAAAACCGCAGGGTAGACGGGATAAAACGTTTAACCATCCCATTTGTTTGTCACATTCTGAAGGTACTTTTATGCAAACCTACTTTCCCAATTGGAATCTATCCTTTTGGCCGGGCAATTGACCGTCTATCGTTTGAGCCCGGCGGGTATGAACGGGACATCTGCAACGCCACCGCAAGGAGACACCATGGAGACTATCGAAGCGCTCATTCACCGCCGCAGCTGCCGCAACTACAGCGATCGTCCCGTCGAGGCCGAAAAGCTTGCACGTATTATCGAAGCCGGCCAATATGCACCGAGCGGCATGGGGCGCCAGCCGGTGACGTTTGTCGCCGTCACCGACCCCACGACCGTCAAGCGTCTCTCGCAGCTCAACGCCCAGGTCATGGGCAGCAACGGCGACCCCTTCTATGGCGCCAAGACCGTTGTGGTGGTGCTGGTTGACCGCAGCGTGCCCACACATCTGGAAGACGGCTCGCTCGCCATGGGCAACTTGCTCAACGCCGCCTATGCACTGGGTGTCGATTCGTGCTGGATTCACCGCGCACATGAGGTCTTCGACTCGCCCGAAGGCTTGGAACTGCTGGCAAGCTGGGGCCTGCCCGCCGACGGCAGCCTGCGCGGTGTCGGTCACTGCATTCTGGGCTATGCCGAGGACACGCTACCCGAGCCCAAACCCCGCCGCGACAACGTGGTGTATGTAAAGTAATTAGTTCCGCCGTTCTAACGAACGGCGGACCCGCTCGCAACTTATCTTGCCGGTGGAGTTGTCGTCGTTTCGTTCGTTTGAGTCGTTTCGGCGCCGTCGCCCTGTTCGTCCTCGTCCTTTTGCGCATCGGCGATAGTGGAAGCTGCCGCAACGATTCCGCGCTGGGGCGCGACGCCCGTCTGGACCTGTGCGCCCTCGACAACTTCTATGCCTGCATGTGCGAGCTCGGGCGATTTAAACATTGCGTCCAAGTTGGCGCCGCCGCCGGCGTAGCCAAGCGCAGCGAGTGCGATGATGATTGCTGCAACGACAGCCACGATCGGCACGTAGCGATGCCAGCCGGCGGGATTGAGCCCGCTGCGACGAGCCGCCCCGCGGCTGATGTAACCGAGCGTTCCGTCGTGCTTGAGCTTTGAGCCCACCACGCGCTTGCGGCCCCACAGCGACGACTCGGCCTGCATGGCCAAGCGAGCGCTTGCCGAAGGATAGCCATATTTAGTGCGCTTGAACGAGCCATCAAACCCCGAGGCGTGTTTGCCCCACGTCACCGATGTCGTGCGTCGGTTAACCGGCGCGGCACTCCGCCTTCTGCGGCTCGGTTTTGAAGTCTCAGCCATATGCCCTCGCACGCCGTAACCAAATCGAAACAATAACGCTTTGGACTGTAGCACACGCGTCGCGCGCGGTCACGGGCGCCTCGCTCAACGGTCATCGTCCTTCAGCAAGCGCCACAGCGTTGTACGGCTTATGCCCAGCACCTCCGCCGCACGGGTTCGGTTGCCGTGTAGATGATCTACAACCAGATGCGCGATATCTCGCTCGGTATCGGCCAGCGGTCGCAGGATATACAGGTCACTTTCGAGTGTCGGGGCGCCAAAGGTTGCGGTCTTAATCACGTCCTCTTGGGCGAGCACTTCCTCCGCCACAGCGCGGTCCACCGCGCCCGCCCCCACCAATATATACAGTCGTTCCGAGACCTCGCGGAGCTGCAGATAATTGCGCGGCCAGCGGTAAGCATCGAGCGTCTTCGTCGCCGCGGCAGACAGCGTGGGCGCTGCTGTCCCAAATGCATCAGCGAGATATTCCAAATAGCGCGCGACCTTCGTCGACGCGGCTCCCTGCTCGGCGATTGCCGGCGCCACGCTCACCGCACAGGCGAAGCGCTCGGTCACAAAAGCAGCCTGATCGCTTTCGCTACCGCCCGGCATGTCATTCGCCGTCAGCACCACATGGCAGCGCGTCGCCAACGCGGTGTCGGCCATCGTGGAAACGAGCTCGCGGAGGCGCTGGGGGCCAACCGCGTTCCAGCCCTCAATGCAAAGGGTCAGCCCCGTTTGGAACAACGGCGATTCGGCGCTTTTGAGCACATGGCGCCAACCGCGCTCGGTGAGCTCATCGAGCGCGACGGAAACAAAGGGTTGATCGGCAAAAGGGCCATCCAGATAGAGGCGCATGGCGATCTCGGCCTGGCCCGCGCCCAACTCGCCCTCGAGCATAAGGGGCACCCCGCGCGCATAGCTCTCGGCAACCGGTGCGGCTACCAAGGCCGCCCCCTCAACGATGCCGTACGCGCTCGATTCGTAGCGGGCCTCAACTTCGTCGGCGTTGAGCCACTCGATGCCCGCATGCGCCGCGGCGCCGCGCACCTCGCGGACCACGGCGACCCAAAGGCCCCCGCCCTCTTTGTCGGTGGGGCGAACGGTCAGGCTCAGGCGCGTACCCGCACGCCCCATAACCAGACGCGCGCCGTCTCCTATACGGTCGAGGCGTTCGGCAACAAAAGCCGCCACATCCCGCTCAAGCGCCGCGTCATTCATGGTCGAAATCGCGACGTCCCCACGCGCATCGATTGCCAATGCCGAGGCCCCGGCAGCAGCCAGGGCCTCGGTCAAGATGTTCAGCTTGGCATCGCTATCCATGATTTGCCCCTGTCCGCGGCGACGTGCAACCGCCGACGGTCGCACGACCGAGTGTTTCAAAATTGAACGATATTGCTCACCAAACACTATAGGGCAGAAAGCGCCGTCCTGCGAGTATAGGTGTTGCCCCGCATCGCCATCCTGGCGGGGCGATAAGAGCTCTTCGGGACTTATAAACCTGCGGACAAGCCATACCCGCAAGAGCTCCTATCGCTCCACCGCAGGCTTGCGCTCACCAGCAACCAGCAACCAGCACGCGAATAAGCTACTTCTCTACCAGATTCCCAGCACGTGCTGCATTCCCAAGCTCATGCACGCAATGCCAATCCAGCAGCAAAAGCCCAGCGCGATGGGCTTGCCGCCCTTTTTGACCAGCTCGACGATATCGGTATTAAAGCCAATAGCCGCCATGGCCATCACGATAAAGAACTTCGAAAGCTCCTTGATGGGCGCCGTAATGGACGTGGGAAGCTGAAACACCGTGGTGACCACGCTTGCCAGCACAAAGAACAGGACGAACATGGGAAACGCGCGTTTAAGCGAAAACGTGCTTTTGGCGTCGCCGCCGGCCTTACGCGCCAGATGCATCTGCCAGCATGCGAGGACCAACGTGATGGGAATAATGGCCAGCGTCCTGGTGAGCTTGACCACCGTGGCGCTCTCGAGCACATTGGCACCGGGATGCATACTGTCCCAAGCACTCGCCGCAGCCGTTACGGACGAGGTGTCGTTGATGGCGGTGCCAGCAAACAGGCCAAAGCCCTCGTTGGTCAGTCCGAGCATACCGCCGAGCGTTGGAAACACGAGCGCCGCGATAACGTTAAACAGGAAGATGACCGAAATAGCCTGGGCAATCTCGCGATCGTCGGCATCGATGACGGGCGCGGTCGCGGCGATGGCAGAACCGCCGCAAATCGACGAACCCACACCCACAAGCGTCGCGATCTTACCCGGCACGTTCATGACGCGGCAGAGCACAAAGGCAATGACAAGCGAGGTCGAGATCGTCGCCACGATAATCGGCAGCGACTGGGCGCCCTTGGACAGAATCTGCGAGAGGTTCATGCCAAAGCCAAGCAGGATGACCGCGTACTGCAAGATCTTTTTGGACGTATAGGTAACGCCGGCGGCAAGCGGCTCACGACGATGCTTGGGAAAGACAAGTGCCAGAACCATGCCGATGAGGATGGCAAATACCGGCCCGCCGACCACCTCAATTTGTTTGCCGAGCAACGTCGCGGGAATGGCGACGATCAGGCAGAATAAGACGCCCTTCCAGCGCTCGCGTACGGTATTCGCCAGTTGCATATGGGATTCCTTCTTTCTATTTCACGTTTGCGACGGCTTATGATACGGCAACGTTGAGCACAATCCCGTACAAACGCAGGCAAAAATGTCGCAAAAGTTATCGGGCGGCGATTGAATTTCCACCGCAGAGAACTGATTCGCGGCATAATAAACAACTGACATATGAGTGTGGAAGAACGTTTGTGAGGCGCTATGGAAGAATCGATGCACATCGGCGAGCAAGAAACGAGCCTACAGGACCAGTCCTACCACACCATTCGACGCAAGATCGTCTATCTGGACTACAAACCGGGCGAAAAGCTGGGCGTCAAGCAGCTGTGCGACGACCTGGATATGGGGCGCACCCCTGTGCGCGAGGCACTGGTGCGTCTGGCGCAAGAGGGCCTGGTGCGCACCGTGCCCCAAAGCGGCACCTATGTCTCGCCCATCAACCTCACCCTTGCCGAGAGTGCCTGCTACATTCGCGAGCACCTGGAAAAACAGGTGATTGTAGAGTGCTGCGCGCGCGCCACCTCGGCAGGCGTCGAGCAGCTCGACCGGGCCATCGCGTTGCAGGAAAAGGCCATGGCCGAAGAGGATCGCATCGGCTTCTTTTTAAGCGACAACCTCATGCACCGCATGATCTTTAGCATCGCATGCCGTAGCACCGTGTGGTCGTGGCTCGAAGAGACCAATGCCGACCTGGAGCGCTTCCGCTGGCTGCGCGCCGCCACGCAGGTTCTCGACAATCAGGACATCGTGAACGAGCACAAGCAGATTCGCCGCGCTATCGCCGGTCGCGACCCCATCGAAGCGAGCTTTTTGGTCAGCAAGCACCTGCATATGATGTTCCGCAACCAGACCGAGGTCCTGGACCAATATCCCAAGTACTTCGAGACCAGCAAGCTCCGCTAACCTGCCAAAAAGGGACAGGTTTATTTTGGCAGGTTTTATCTGGGCAAACGCAGAAAAGGCCCGGCTCCGTCTTGATGCGGAGCCGGGCCTTAGTCGCTAGAACGGCGGAACCAACTACTCTACCGTGACGCTCTTGGCCAGGTTACGGGGCTGGTCGACGTCGCAGCCGCGCAGGATGGCGACCTCGCGGGCGAGCAGCTGCAGAGGAACGCTCGCCGTGATGGGGCTGAACACGTCGCGGACTGCCGGCACGCGGACGATGCAGTCGGCGATCTTGTTGATCTCCTCGTCGCCCTCGGTGGCAACGACGATGACCTTGGCGCCGCGTGCCTTGCACTCCATAAGGTTCGACACGGTCTTGTCGTAGGTGGCACTCTTGGTGGCCACAGCGATGACAGGGAAGCCCGGGTCGATCAGGGCAATGGGGCCGTGCTTCATCTCACCGGCGGCGTAGGCCTCGGCGTGCAGGTAGCTGACCTCCTTGAGCTTGAGCGCACCCTCGTAGGAAATAGCTGCACCCATGCCGCGACCCACGAACAGCGCGGACTGCGCGTCCTTGCACAGCAGGGCGGCCTCATGAACGGCCTCGGTCTGGGTATCCAAAATCCACTGGATCTGCTCGGCCGTATCGGAAAGCTCGCGGAACAGCATGCGCGCCTGTTTGGTGGTCAGACGGTACTTAACCTGCGCCAACAGCAAAGCCAGCAGCGTAAGGCTCACGACCTGGCCGATGAAGCTCTTGGTCGAGGCGACCGCGATCTCCTTGTTGGCCTTAGTGTAGATGACGCCGTCGCTCTCACGCGCCACGGGGCTACCAACCACGTTGGTGATGCCGAAGACCTTGGCACCCTTGATGCGCGCGTCGCGAATGGCGGCAAGGGTATCGGCCGTCTCGCCCGACTGGGACACGGCAACGACAAGCGTCGTCGGCGTAATGATGGGATTGCGGTAACGGAACTCGCTGGCCGCCTCCACCTCGGTCGGGATGCGAGCCCAGCCCTCAATGAGATTCTTAGCAATGAGGCCAGCGTGATAGCTAGTGCCGCAAGCGATCACGTAGACGCGGTCGATGTCGTTGAGTTCCTCGAGCGAAAGGCCCAGTTCGTCGATGTCAAGCTCGCCGGCCGGCGTCATACGACCGACCAGCGTGTCGCGCACGACGCGCGGCTGCTCGTGGATTTCCTTGAGCATAAAGTCGGGATAACCGCCCTTTTCTGCCATGTCCAGGTCCCAGTCGATGTGGGTGACCTTGGGCTCGATAACGTTGCCGGCCTCGTCGGTGTACTCGACGCCTGCGGGCGTGAGCCTGGCAAACTGACCGTCCTCGAGCACCACGACATCGCGGGTGGCGTCGATGAGCGCGATGACATCGGAAGCAACATAGGAACCGGTTTCGCCCACACCGACTACGATCGGGGAATCCTTGCGGGCCACGGCGATCACGCCGGGCTCGTCAGCGCACACGGCGGCCAGACCATAGGCACCGACCACATGGGTGCAAGCCTCGCGCACGGAGGCCATCAGGTCGTGCGTCTCGACATAAGCCTCTTCGATCAGATGCGCGAAGACCTCGGTATCGGTCTCGCTCTTAAAGTGATGGCCGCGGCCCTCCAGCTCTTCGCGCAGCTCGGCGAAGTTCTCGATGATGCCGTTGTGGACGATGGCGATACGACCGTCGCAGCTGGTGTGGGGGTGAGCGTTAACGACGGAGGGCTTGCCGTGGGTGGCCCAACGGGTGTGGCCGATACCGCAGGTAGCGTCGCTGTCGATGTTGGAAAGCTCGCTCTCTAGGCCCGCGACCTTGCCCACGCGGCGGATGACGTCGAGGTGCGCCGCGGCGCCCTCGCCCACCTCGAGCGCGACGCCCGAGGAGTCATAGCCGCGATACTCCATACGCTTGAGGCCCGTGACCAGGATGTTCTTTGCAATATCAGAGCCGGTGTAGCCGACGATTCCGCACATAAGATAATTCCCTTCGTTCGCGTGACTGCAAGACGTCCACGCACAAGGGGCGCTGAGACGCATAACGTTCGAGTATTGTACTCACGCAGGCGCAAGCTGATATACCAGATGTGGTATCTCAACTTAGATACCACCCGATGCACACACGTCCAGCCGGTCCAAACCACCACAAAGGTGCCTGTCCCCTTCGTGGTGGTCGCGCTGGCAACGGCGTTTCCCCAGATAAACCTGCCAAAATAAACCTGTCCCTTTTTGGTAGGTTTGGGATGCTACAATCTGGCTTGTACTTGAAACGCATCAAAGGGGCCGCTATGGCAAAGGTAAAAATCAGCGACGTCGCGCGCGAGGCCGGGGTTTCGTTGGGCACGGTTTCCAACGCGCTCAACCATCCCGAAAAGCTGCGCCCCGAGACCCTCAAGCTCATCAACGAGACCATCAATCGCCTTGGCTACCTGCCCAACCAAAGTGCCCGTCAGCTCGCAGGCGGCACCACCAAGTCCTTTGGCCTGGTCCTCCCCCGTCTCGATCACGGCTTCTCGCTCCAAATCGCCAGCGGCGCCCATAACGAGGCCCGCAAGCACGGTTACGACCTGCTCATCGCCAACGCCGATAACGACGGCATTCTCCAGGACCATTACCTGCGCTACTTTATGGGCACGCAGATGTCCGGCGTCATGGTTCAGCCCATGGCGTCCCCCGACTGGCACCCCGCTATGACCAAGATGCCCGTGCCGATCGTCCATCTGGACATCCACTGTTCCGAACCCGGTTACTACGTGGCCGCCGACAACGAGGCGCAGGGGCGCATTATCGCCGAGCTCGCCGTTGCCCGTGGCGCACGCCATATCACCGTTGTGGGCAGAGCGGCATTTATGCAGCTCACCCTGCGCGTCCTTGGCATCCACAAGGCACTTGCCCTGCATCCCGATATCAAAATTGAGGTCATCGATGCCGGAGAGTGGAATACCGCAGCCGACGGCTACAGCATCGGTACCCAGATTGCCGAACGCCCTGCTGACGAGCGCCCCGATTTTGTCATCGGCCTGACCGACGTATTGGCCTCGGGCGTTATCTCGGCGCTGACCGACAAAGGCATTTCCGTCCCCGGCCAGGTCCGCGTGGCCGGCTGCGACGGCAACCCGCTCGCTTGGAGCGGATCGGTCCCGCTCACCACGGTAGCACCCCCAGGCTACGAGATTGGCCGCAAGGGCGTTCAGCTGCTCATGGAGCAGATCGAGGATAAGCCTGCCGCCAAGACCAAACGAGTCCGCATCGGCTCCGCCGCGCGCACCGTCACCACGGCCACGGCCGCCGAGGACATTAACCGTCAGGAGCTCGTGCGCCCCTTCTTGCTCGAACGTGTGAGCACCCAAAAGGCCGAGCAGCACCCGACGGGCCCATCCGCGGCCCCAATAACCGACATCAACCTGGGCGCCTACCTGTAACAAAAAACGCCGCAACGGGAACAGTCCCGCTGCGGCGTTTTGCTGGCCCCATGTTCCCTCCCCGTTTAGCCGGACCTGCGGCTACGGATATTTATGGAATGTAATCCATTTTTCATTAACTCTTTTGTTAAAATAGATTCAATTCCATATTTTTAGATATTTCCTATAAGTATTGATTTTGCTCCAGTTTTTTCTCGCCAAGAAAGGGGTTTCATGAATCTGATTGATCGCAAACAGTACCTCGACTGGCTCATTTCGTGGAAAGACTCGCACGTCATCAAGGTCGTTTCGGGCGTGCGAAGGTCCGGCAAATCAAAGCTATTCGAAATCTACCGTAGCTACCTGCGCGATCATGGAATCACAGGCGACCAGGTTATATCCCTCAACTTTGAAGACCTGGAGTTCGAGTCGCTTACGTCGTATAGAGCACTCTACGACTACATTTCCGCCAGACTCGTCCCCGATAAGATGAACTACGTTTTTCTGGACGAGATACAGCACGTCGAGCATTTCGAAAAAGCCGTCGACAGTCTTTTTATCAAGGACAATGTCGACCTCTACATAACCGGTTCCAACGCTTATCTGCTCTCGAGCGAGCTGGCAACTTTGCTCTCCGGCCGCTACGTAGAGCTCAAGATACTGCCCCTATCCTTTAAAGAGTTTTGCTCGGCAAAAACCAATGACGGAAAGGCTCCCGCGCAGTTGTTTGACGAGTACATCACCCGGGGCTCTTTTCCCTTTATCGCCGAGACGGGTATTCAGGGACCCCAGGCGCGCGATTATCTTATGAGCCTCTACGATACCATCGTCATACGCGACGTTATCGAACGCCTGAAGGTCTCGGACGTCCCGACCCTGCGCG